>NZ_JBFUFO010000076.1:0-15130 GCF_056403395.1 Variovorax sp. P2_H12
TCCGAGGGTGCGAGCTTCGTGTTCGCGCGCCACAACGTGAACCTCAGCGCCGATCAGATTGCTTCAGCCGGCAAGATGGTCGCGCCGGGCGACTACCGCAACAGCGAGTTCTGCGGGGCCTGTTTCGATCCGGCGGGCAAGGTGCTGTTCGTGAACGTGCAGTCGCCCGGTATCACGTTCGCGATCTGGGGGCCTTGGGCACGCGGCCCACTTTGATGGCAGGACGGCGTTGGCAGACACGGCCGCTGGCAGGCAATGTGCACATGGGCCATTCACTCGTGGCCGGGCTGCGCAACCCCAGGCGATGGCAGAAAAGGCTGCGTCGCGTCACGCTCCGCCAGACTTTCGAGAATGGCAGCCTGGCGCAGGTGGTAAAGCACCTTTCGCAGAATGGGCTCGGCTTCGTGCTGCAGGAAGTCGTTGGCCTTCGGATCCTTGCGGTACATGCGAAGGACCGTCACAGCCTGCATCGCCTTTTGCCGCCCTCTCAGTCCATGCGATTGCGCAAGTTTTCGCAGCTCCTTTTTCACGCCAGTCCCATGACGCGGTCTTCAGGAACTGTCATGGCGAGGCGAAACGGCGTGCGACCACATCGAACTGGTATTCCTCTTCTCTCGTCCCTCAAGCCGGTAGCCAAACATTGAATCGTCGTGGGTAGTGAGAAAATCGTGACTTTTGCCGAATCCAGTGTAGTTCAAAAGTTCATAGATCAATCTCTGAAACTCCGATTCGCGCCATGCGTTGGCCCGGGGCACCCGCCGCGCCTCCGACCCCTCACGTCCTTCAGCCCTGCTCTGGGCGGGCTCGCGCACTTTGCTTGAGATCGACAGGTGCAAAGTACCTAGTCCGGAATTTTTCTTTTGATGGTTCTCCACTAGCATTCGGCGCCTTCGCGCATGGGTCCGGAGCAGAAGCTGCCAGCGAGATCCACTGCCTCTTCCCCACCTACCTCGTCTCATCCTGATGTTTCGTTCATTGCCCAAGTAGGACATGCTGAATGCCACCAACCGCATCGTTGAAGAACGCGCCCACATCCCGGTGCAGCGAGCTTCGGCTGAGGCCGCTGCGGCCTGAGCGTTGGCGCTTCCCGCTCTGATTCGCCTAGAGCGGACAGGCCGATCAGTTCCAGCCGCACTGTCACGCTTGAGCCCCTAGCCGGCGCGGCACACGCAGCACTTCTCATATTCATTGCATGCACACACCCATCGGCCCAAATGCGGCTTGGCAGCAGCGCAGCCTGCGCAGCGTCTGGCACCCGTGCACACAGATGCAGCGCGCCACAGCGGTCCCGCCACTGCCGATCGCGCGCGGCGAGGGCCCATGGCTCATCGACCACGAAGGCCATCGCTACTTCGACGCCACCAGCTCGTGGTGGGTCAATCTGTTCGGCCATGCCGATGCGCGCATCAACGCAGCCTTGAAGGACCAGCTCGACCGCCTGCCGCACGTGATGCTGGCCGGCTGCACCCACGCACCGGCGGTGGAGCTGGCCGAGCGGCTGTCGGCCCTCACCGGTGGCGTGCTCGGCCATTGCTTCTTCGCCAGCGACGGCGCCTCGGCGGTCGAGATCGCGCTCAAGATGAGTTTCCACCACTGGCGCAACCTCGGGCGTCCGGAGAAGCGGGAGTTCGTCTGTTTGCGGCACGGCTACCACGGCGAGACGCTCGGCGCCCTGGCGGTCACCGACGTGGCGGTGTTCCGCGACGCCTACGATCCGCTGCTCATGCGTGCCCACCAGGTGATGTCGCCCGACGCACGCCAGGCCGGGCCCGGCGAGACCGCGGTGGACGTGGCCGCGCGTGCCGCCGCCGGGCTGGAGGCACTGTTCGAAGCGCGCCATGCGCACATCGCCGCGCTGATCATCGAACCGCTGGTACAGGGCGCCGCCGGCATGGCGATGCACGATGCGGCCTACCTGCGTACGGTGCGCGCGCTGTGCGACCGCTACGAGGTGAGCCTGATCGCCGACGAGATCGCAGTGGGCTGCGGACGTACCGGCACCTTCTTCGCCTGCGAGCAGGCCGGGATCTGGCCGGACTTCGTCTGCCTTTCCAAGGGCATCAGCGGCGGCACGCTGCCACTGTCGCTGGTGATGACGCGCGACGAGATCTACGAGGCCTTCCTCGATGACGACGTTGCGCGCGGTTTCCTGCATTCGCACTCCTACACCGGCAATGCGCTGGCCTGCCGGGCGGCGCTGGCGGTGCTCGACCGCTTCGAAGAGGACGACGTCCTGCAGCGCAACCGGCAGCGCGCTGCGGCATTGACATCGGCGCTCTCGCCCTTGCGGAACGACCCGCGCGTCGAGCACTTCCGCCAGCGCGGGATGATCTGGGCGTTCGATGTGCGGGAGACCTTCGTCGGTGAGCGCTTTGCCGAACGCTTCCACCTCGCCGGCCGCGCGCGCGAACTGCTGATCCGACCGATCGGCCGTACCGTCTACCTGATGCCGCCCTATGTGCTGGACGACGAACTGGCAGCCTGGCTCGCGCAACGCGTGATGGCAACGCTGGACGCCACGGCCGACATCGAGAACGCCCATGCTGATCGAACACCTGAACCACCAACTGCGTGAGCGCGACGCCCAGGCGCTGCGAAGGCAGCGCCGCACGACCGAGTCGCCGTGTGCGCCGCACCAGCGGGTGTCCGGGCGCGACATGCTGGCCTTCTGCAGCAACGACTACCTGGGGCTGGCGAACCATCCGGCCCTGATCGAGGCGCTGTCCGAAGGTGCGCGCCGCCATGGCGCCGGCAGCGGCGCGTCGCATCTGATCAGCGGCCATTCGCGTGCCCATGTGCTGCTCGAGGACGAGCTCGCGCGGTGGATGTCCCCCTGCATCCCGGAGGCGCGCGCGCTGAGCTTCTGCACCGGCTACATGGCCAACCTGGCGCTGCTGACCGCGTTGGGCGATGCCAGCGCGACGATCTTCGCCGACAAGCTCAACCACGCATCGCTGGTCGACGGCGCGCTGCTGGCCAAGGCGCCGCTGCAGCGCTACCCGCACGGCCGGCTCGATGTGCTGGCGAGCCATCTCGGGCGATGCAGCACACCGATCAAGTTGATCGTGACCGACGCCGTCTTCAGCATGGACGGCGACCTGGCCGACCTGCCGGCCCTTCTGACGCTGGCCGAGGCGCACGATGCCTGGCTGGTCATTGACGATGCGCATGGCTTCGGCGTGCTGGGCCCGCGCGGCAGCGGCAGCCTGTCGCACTTCGGCCTGCGCAGCGAGCGCCTCATCTGCATGGGCACACTGGGCAAGGCCGTAGGCCTGGGCGGAGCCTTCGTGGCCGCCCACCCGAGCGTGATCGACTGGCTGGTGCAATCGGCGCGCAGCTACATCTACACCACGGCGGCACCACCGGCGATCGCGCATGCCGTGCTCGCCAGCCTGCGCCTGATCGCCGGCGACGAGGGCGACGCGCGGCGGGCCCGATTGGCGCAATCGATCGCCATGCTGCGCAACGGCCTCTCGACATTGACGCAGGAGTACCCCGGTCTCGGCTGGCGCCTGGCCGATTCCGCCACGGCGATCCAGCCGATGATCGTCGGCGACAACGCTGCGGCGCTGAACCTGGCGGCAGCGCTCGACGCCCAGGGCCTGTGGGTGCCGGCGGTCCGCCCGCCGACGGTGCCAGTGGGCACCGCACGGCTGCGCATCACGCTGAGCGCCGCGCACACGCCAAAAGATGTGCAGGCGCTCCTCGATGGCTTGGCGCGGGCCGCCGGGACGCTGCGATGAGTTCCGCTGCGATGCGTGGTTGCTTTGTCACCGGCACCGACACCGAGGTCGGCAAGACGCGTATCAGCGCAGCGTTGCTGCACTGGCTCGGCGAGCAGGGCCGGCGTTGCGCCGGCTACAAGCCGGTGGCGGCCGGCACCGAGGTGATCGATGGCGAGGACGTCAACGAGGATGTGCGCGCGCTGCGCAATGTGAGCTCGGTGGCGTTGGCCGATGCCGAGGTCGGGCCGTTCCAGTTCGAGGCTGCCTGCGCACCGCACATCGCGGCGGCGCTCGAGGGCCGCACCATCGAGCGCGCCGCCCTGCTGCAGGGCGCCCTGGCGCTCGCGACGCGCGCCGAGTATCTGATCGCCGAGGGCGTTGGCGGATTTCGTGTGCCGCTCGGGCCGGACTTCGACAGCGCCGACTTCGCCATGGACCTGGGCTTGCCGGTCGTGCTGGTGGTCGGGTTGCGGCTCGGCTGCATCAACCATGCACTGCTGAGTGCCGAGGCGATTTGTGCGCGCGGTCTGCGATTGGCTGGCTGGGTCGCGAACACCGTCGATCCGGCGATGCTGCATCGCGACGACAACCTCGCCACCCTTGGCCATGAACTGCGGCGGCACTGGCAGGCGCCTTGCCTCGGCGTGGTTCCCCGGCTGGCCAGCCCTGACCCTGCGGCAGTTTCGGCCCACCTCGACGATGCCGCGCTGCGGGCGCTCTTCGGCTTTTGAGACAAGCCCTCTTTGACGCGAAAAACAACCCACGATCTGGAATCCACATGACGACGAACACCATTTCTCTCTCCGCGCTGCGCCCTGCGCCTTCTCGCATCCCGACGCAGGCCGAAGCGCGCTGGCGCGTCGCAGAGGTAGAGGCGCTGTTCGCGCTGCCATTCATGGACCTGCTGTTTCGCGCTCAACAGGTTCATCGCGAGCATTTCGATGCCAATGAAGTGCAGTTGTCCACGCTGCTGTCGATCAAGACGGGTGGCTGCGCGGAAGATTGCGGCTACTGCCCGCAGTCCGCGCACTTCGACACCGGCGTCGAGGCGAGCAAGCTGATGCCGCTGCAGGAAGTCGTCGAAGCAGCACAGGCGGCCAAAGCCCAAGGCGCCACGCGCTTCTGCATGGGCGCGGCCTGGCGCAGCCCCAAGGCGCGCGACATGGAGCGCGTGACCGACATGGTGCGCGAGGTGCGCGCGCTGGGCCTGGAGACCTGCATGACGCTCGGCATGCTCGAAGCGGAGCAGGCCCGGGCCCTGAAGGATGCGGGGCTGGACTACTACAACCACAACCTGGACAGCGCTCCCGAGTTCTACGGCAACATCATCGGCACCCGCACCTACCAGGACCGGCTCGATACGCTGGCCCACGTGCGCGACGCCGGCATCCATGTCTGCTGCGGCGGCATCGTGGGCATGGGCGAGAGCCGCGCCCAGCGCGCCGGGCTGATCGCGCAACTGGCCAACCTCGAGCCCTATCCCGAGTCGGTGCCGATCAACAACCTGGTGCAGGTCGCCGGCACGCCGCTGGCCGGCACCGAGCCGCTCGACCCCTTCGAGTTCGTGCGCACCATCGCGGTGGCGCGCATCACGATGCCGACGACCATGGTGCGGCTGTCGGCCGGGCGCGAGCAGATGGACGAGGCGCTGCAGGCGCTGTGCTTTGCCGCCGGCGCCAATTCGATCTTCTACGGCGACAAACTGCTGACCACGAGCAATCCGCAGGCCGAACGCGACCGGGCGCTGTTCCAGCGGCTGGGGTTGAGAGCGCAGAGCAAGCAATGAGTGCAGTGTTGGCGCCGCCGCCGCGCCCGCTCGGTCGCGCGATCATCGACGCGGCGTTCCGCGCCGACCCCTATCCGACCTACGCCGCGCTGCGCGAGGCCGGGCCGATCCACTGGAGCGACGAGTTCTTCGGCGGTGCGTGGCTGCTGACCCGCCATGCCGACGTCGAGGCGGTGCTCCGCGATGCCGTGCGGTTCTCGGCGCAGCGCACTGGCGGCTGGGTGATGCAAAGCCCGGCCGCTCGCAGCGAGCTGAGGGATTTCCAGCAGCTCTTCGCGCGGGCGATGCTGTTTGTCGATGCCCCGGATCACACGCGCATCCGCGGTGTGCTCAACGCAGGCTTCCGCAGCGACGTTCTGCAACAGTTCGCGCCGGCCATCGAGCGGCGCGTCGACGCCCTGCTCGACGCGGTGGATGCCGGCGAGGGCTTCGACTTCATGCAGGCGCTGGCGCGGCCGCTGCCGGCCGAGGTGATGGCGATGCTGATGGACATCCCCGCGGCCGATCGCGGCGACTTCATCGCCTGGTCCGACGATCTGGCGACCTTCATCGGTGCACCCGTACCGACGCTCGAGCAGGCACGGCGCGCACGCACCAGCCTGCTGACGATGACCGGCTACTTCGAACAGCTCGTGCCGCAGCGCCGCCGCTCCCCGGGCGACGACCTCGTGAGCCGGCTGCTGCGGGCCGAGGCGGCGGGCGACATCCAGCCCGGTGCCGAGCTGCTCGCCCAATGCGCGATGCTGCTGTTCGCCGGCCACGAGACCACGCGCAACTTGCTGGGCAACGGCCTGCAGGCACTCCTCGCCGATCCTGGCCAGTGGCAACGCCTCCGGCACGACCCGGCCTTGCTGCCGGGCGCAGTGCGCGAACTGCTTCGCTTCGACAGCCCGGTGCAGTACACCGGCCGCCGCGTGGCGGCCGATCTGGTGCTGCACGGTCGGCAGCTGCGCCGCGGCGACCTGGTGGTCGCGCTCATCGCCTCTGCCAACCGCGATCCGGCGCGCTACGCAGAGGCCGATCGGCTGGACATCGCGCGCCGCCCCGGCGGCTTGCTGTCGTTCGGCGCCGGGCCGCATGTGTGCATCGGCGCCAGCCTGACGCTGATGGAGGCTCAGATCGTCTTCGATCGCCTGCTGCATCGGTTCCCGCATCTGCGCCTGGTCGACGCCCAGCCGCGCTGGAGCGGCAATGCGGTGTACCGAGGGCTCAGCGCGCTGCCGGTGCGTCAGTTTCCGGCCGCCGGTCTGCGCATCAGCATGCCGCGCCGATAGGTCTCGGCAATGAGCATGCGCGGGCCCTCGGGTGTCACGATGCAGTACGTGCGCGACGCTTCGGTGTCAGGGAGCCCACCGGCCGCGCCCCAGAGCCGTTCGCACAGCACCGGCGACGCATCGAGGAACGAGCGGCGCACCCACAGGCGCGACAGAAGATGACCGATCGGCATCGCGCCAGCCTCGAGGTCGCGCTGCACATCCCCCGGCAGGCCCTCGAGTGCGATGTACGACAGGTTGTCCATCATCACCTGGCCATGCGCGGCGAGGCAGGTGATCCGCTCGATGAAGCTCGCGCCCGGAAGCGCTGCACGCACTTCGGCGGGCACCGCCTGCACGATCCGTTGCTCCAGCACATGCAGTGAAACCGGACCGCCGGCGATGGTTTCGCACAGACGGGTGGTCGATCCGTCCTGCGCCAGCAGCAGCCGCAGCACCTCGCGGGCGTGCGCTGCCCGCGCGGGCGAATCCGATGGAAGGTGAAAGCGTTGACGCTCAAGCGCCTGATATTTGAATGAAGACATGATCGAAATTCAAGTGACGATTCGCCCCGTGGCCCTGCCGGACGGTCCGCGTGGCACGATGGCGCGGCTGCGCGGCGACGGACGTTTCGCGCTGCTCGAAAGCGCGCTGCCCATGCCGCGCCAGGCCCAGTGGTCCTACATTGCCGGACCGGCATTGGCCACACTGTACACAGACGAAACCACGACCCGGCTCGAACGGGACGGCCGCGAGATCGCGTCCTGGGCCGATCCCTTCGAAGCGCTCGCAGCGGTCGCCGCGGGGCGGCCTGACAGCGTCCGCTTCCAGGGCGACTGTCCCGAGGGCATGGACTTCGTCGGTGGCTGGGTGGGCGTGCTGGGCTACGACCTCGCCCGCCATGTCGAACGCCTGCCTGAACAGGCACTGCACGATCCGGTGCTGCCCCGGCAATGGTGGATGGCGGTGGACCAGGTGCTGGGCTTTCACCATCCGAGCGGGCAGTGGTGGGAAGCCACCGTCCGCGGCCCTTCGGAGCAATGGCCCTGGACCCGCACCGATCGGGCCGAAGCCTGGCGCCGCACTGTGGAGCGTGCTTGCGGCCCGCTGCCTGAACGCGGGCACTGGCACGCAGGTCCGCGCAACCTGGGAACGTCACGCGCCCAGTTCGAGAGCGGCGTCCAATCCATCCAGAAGGCCATCGTCCGCGGCGATGTGCTTCAGGTCAACCTGACGCGACGAGAAGATCGGGCCTTCGAGGGCGACACCTGGGCCCTCTACGAAGATCTTGTGTCTGCGCATCCGGCGCCCTTCGCCGCCTACCTCGAAGGGCCGGGCTTCACGATCGCAAGTTGCTCGCCCGAGCGATTCCTTCATCGCAGGGGCAACCGGCTCGAGGCGCGTCCGATCAAGGGTACTGCAGCACGCGGCATCGACGAAGCCGAGGATGCCGCGCGACGCCGGCATCTGGCGGCGAGCGTCAAGGACCGCGCGGAAAACGTGATGATCGTCGACCTGATGCGCAACGACCTTGGGCGCGTGGCGGTGGTCGGCAGCGTTCAAGTGCCCGAGCTGTTCGCACTGGAATCCTACGCCAGCGTGTGGCAGATGGTGTCGACCGTGCGTGCTCGAATTCGCCCGGACCGCGGCATTGCGCAACTGCTGCGCGCCTGCTGGCCGCCGGGTTCGATGACCGGTGCGCCCAAGGTCAAGGCGATGCAGATCATCGAGGAACTCGAACCCGTGCGCCGCGGATGGTATGCCGGCTCGGTGGGCTATCTGGATTGCCGCGGCAACATGGACCTGTCGGTCGTCATCCGCACGGCGATCGTTGCCGACGGGCGAGTGATGGTGCAACTGGGCGGCGGCATCGTTGCGGACTCCGAGCCCGCGGCCGAGTGGGCGGAGACGGTGGCGAAGGGACTTCGCATCGTCGAGACACTGGAGCGGGGGTCGAATGCCGCACGTTCAGGATGAGCGCCACATCGCAGAACGACGTTTGTGTACGCTGGCGATGCAACAGCGGGGCACATCGTGGCTCAGCGCGCCGCCGGTGCGCCTGTCGACTTGCGCACCACCAGCTCCGGCCTCAACACCACGGTCGACGCTGACATCGCGCGCCCGTCGATCTCCTCGAACAGCATCTCGGCCGAGCGCCAGCCGAGTTCGCGATGGGGCAGGCGGATCGTGGTGAGCGGCGGATCGACCATGTCCACGAGCGGCATGTCGTTGTGGCCGGTGATCGAGATGTCCTGCGGCACGCGCAGGCCGGCATCGCGAAGCGCGTCGTAGGCGCCCAGCGCCACGAGATCGTTGCAGCAGACCACCGCCTGCGGCGCGGCGCCGGCCGCGAGCAACTGCTTCATCGCCATCGCGCCCGCCTCGCGGCTGTAGCTCGCGCACTCGACCATGCGCAACGGCTTCATGCGGTGATCGCGCAAGGCCTGCTCCACGCCCAGCCAGCGGCCCACACCGGTAGGAATGGTCTGCGGTCCCGCGAGATGCGCGATGCGCTTGTGGCCCAGGCCGACGAGGTGGTCGACCGCGAGCTTCATCGCGAGCCGGTCATCGCTGACCACGGCCGGCAGGCGGCCGGTTTCATCGGCGCGGTTGACCAGCACCGCCCTCATGCCTGCCTTGGCGATGAAGTCGACCAACGGGTCGTCGCGCGTGGCGGTGGCCAGGATCACGCCATCGACGCGCTGCGCCAGCATGCGCTCCAGCACCGGCCGCGCGAGCGCGGGGTCCACCACGTTGGTGACGAAGACGAAATAGCCGTGCGCGGCCGCGCTGGCCTCGATGCCCTGGAGGATCGGCGGGAACACGGCATTGGTGATGTCGGGCACCAGCACGCCGATGGTGTGGGTGCGGCCCGTGCGCAAGGCCGAGGCCGCGCGGTTGGGCCTGTAGCCCAGGCGCTGCGCCGCCTCCTCGACCACACGCAGCACCTCGTCGCTGATCAATGAACGCTTCTCGGGGCTGAGCGCGCGCGAGACGGTCGACACATGAACGCCGGCCGCGCGGGCAACGTCGCGGATGGTGACGGGGGTGGAAGTCGGGTTGGTGCTCATTGATGCAAACGATTGTCATGCAGGCGGACGACCCTTGTTCGTCAATCGCCCTCCTTGAACGTCGGAAATCCTCCATTTTACTTTTTGGTGATTTGGACTAATATAGTGCAAACGATTGCAAGGATCTCAACGTGAACATCGCCACCTCCCCCGATTCGGTGCTGGGCTTCGCGCTCGACGCCATGAAAGAAACGCCCGACCCGCGACTGCGCACCGTGATGGATGCACTCACCCGCCACCTGCATGCCTTCGTCCAGGAAGTGAAGCTGACCGAGGAGGAGTTCGAGCGAGCGCTCGAATTCATCGTCGCCATCGGC
The DNA here is from genome assembly GCF_056403395.1 of Variovorax sp. P2_H12. Taxonomy (NCBI): domain Bacteria; kingdom Pseudomonadati; phylum Pseudomonadota; class Betaproteobacteria; order Burkholderiales; family Comamonadaceae; genus Variovorax; species Variovorax sp. P2_H12. Next base: position 10,153 of record NZ_JBFUFO010000076.1, read on the forward strand.
CACGCCACCGGCGAGACCAAGAACGAGGTGGTGCTCGCGGCCGACATCCTCGGCGTGTCCACCGTGGTGGCGCTGCAGAACAACCAGGACCCGCACGGCGAATCGCCGGCCGCGCTGCTCGGCCCTTTCTGGCGCGCCAACTCGCCGGACTGCGCCCGGGGCGACAACATCGCGCGCTCGGGCACGCCGGGCACGCCGCTCGACGTGACGGGGACCGTGCGCGACGGCAAGGGCCACCCGGTCGCCGGCGCCACGGTCGACGTCTGGCAGGCCTCGCCCGTGGGCCTCTACGAAAACCAGGACCCGACGCAGGTCGACATGAACCTGCGCGGCCGTTTCACCACCGACGCCGAAGGGCGCTTTCATTTCCGCAGCGTGCGGCCGGCCGGCTACCCGGTGCCGACCGACGGCCCCTGCGGCGTGCTGCTGCGCGCGCAGCAGCGCCATCCGAACCGGCCCGCGCACCTGCACTTCATGGTGAGCAAGCCGGGCCACAAGGTGCTGATCACGCAGGTGTTCGCCGATGACGACGAGAACCTGGAAAGCGATCCGACCTTCGGCGTGACGCGCCAGCTGATCGGCTGCTTCGCGCTGGCGCCCGACGGCAAGACCGCCACGCTGCAGTACGACTTCCAGCTCGAGCCCGGAGAGATGAAGTTCCCCCGGCCACCGATTCCCTGATTGCCTGATTCCACAACCTCCCCTCTTCCCATGAGCTTCGATCCTGTTTCCAGACTCGACGGCAAGATCGCCGTCATCACCGGTGGCCTCGGCGCCATCGGCTACGCCACCGCCACGCGGCTGGCCGCGCTCGGCGCCACCTGCGTGCTGCTGCACCGTGGCGCAGACGATGCTGCCGCCCGGGCCGGCGCCCTGCCCGCCGCCCACGGACAGCGGCATGGCGCGATCCGCGCCGACATCGTCGACACGCCCAGCCTGCAGCGGGCCGCCGCCGAGGTGCAGGCCGCCCATGGCCGCTGCGACATCCTGGTCAACAGCGCCGGCCACACACAGCCGGTGCCGGCCGCCGACCTCGACGCGCTCACCGACGAGCTGATCGACGATCTGCTGCGCGCCAACTTCCGCGGCGTGTTCGCGACCATCCGCGCCTTCGCGCCGATGCTCAAGGCCAGCGGCGACGGGCTGGTGGTCAACGTCTCGTCGATCGCCGGCTTCACCGGCGTCGGCAGCAACCTGGCCTATGTCGCGGCGAAGGCCGGCCTCGACGTCGTCGGCGACGCGCTGGCCAAGGCGCTCGCGCCCGCGGTGCGCGTGGTCTCGGTGTCGCCGGGTGCGGTCGAGTCCGGTTTCGTGCCGGGCCGTGGTGCCGAGTTTGCCGACAAGATGGCCGCCACCACACCGCTGGGCCGCATCGGCCGGCCCGACGACGTTGCCGCCACCGTCGAAGCGCTGGCGACCACGCTGCGCTTCGTGACCGGCACCCGCATCGTGGTCGATGGAGGGCGGCACCTGTGAGCACCAAGACCTTGATCACCTGCGCGGTCACCGGCAACCTCGTGAAACCCGAACAGACGCCGCACCTGCCGATCACGCCGGTGCAGATCGCCGACGAATGCCTGGCCGCGGCCGAGGCCGGCGCGGCGCAGGTGCACATCCATGTACGCCATCCGGAGACCGGCAAGCCCTCGATGGAAGTCGACCTCTACCGCGAAGTGGTCGACCGCATCCGCCGGCAGAACCGCGAACTCATCATCAACCTCACGACCGGCCCGGGCGGCCGCTTCATCCCGAGCGAGGACGACCCGAAGGTCGCCGCACCCGGCAGCACCCTCCTGCCGCCCGAGAAGCGGGTCGAGCACATCGCGCTGATCAGGCCCGACGTCTGCTCGCTGGACCTCAACACGATGAATTCCGGGCCCGACGTGGTGATGAACACGCCGAAGAACGTTCGCCGCATGGCCCGCGTGATCCGCGACGCGGGCGTCAAGCCCGAACTGGAGATCTTCGATTCGGGCGACATCCATCTGGCGCTCGACCTGATCGCCGACGGGACACTCGACGGCCCCGCCATGTGGACCTTCGTGCTCGGCGTGAAGTACGGCTTCGCGCCGACGCCGGAGACGCTGCTCTACGCCCGCAACCTGCTGCCGCGCGGCGCCTTCTGGAGCGCCTTCGGCATCGGCCGCGCGGAGTTCCCGATCGTCGCCCAGGCCTGGCTGCTGGGCGGCCATGTGCGCGTGGGCATGGAGGACAACATCTACCTCGAGAAGGGGGTGCTGGCCCAGAGCAACGCACAGCTCGTGGCCAAGGCGCGCGACATCCTGCGCAGTCTGGGCGGCGAAGTGGCCAACCCGCGCGAAGCGCGCGCCCTGCTGGGCCTGCCCGACACCAGCGCCGCGCAAGGAGCAGCACGATGAGCATCGCAGCCATGCATGCGACCCACACGTCGCGCGCACTGCGCGTGAACGAGAAGGCCGCCAACCTCGACGCACTGCGGCTCGAAGCCGCGCCGCAGCCGGAGCCGGCACCGCCGCCCGGTCATGCCGTGGTGCGCATCGCCGCCGCCGCGGTGAACCCGAGCGACGTGAAGGCGACGCTGGGCATCATGCCCCAGGCCGTCTGGCCGCGCACCCCGGGCCGCGACTTCGCGGGCACCGTGGTGAGCGGGCCCGCCGAATGGATCGGCCGCGAGGTCTACGGTTCCGGCGGCGACATCGGCATCACGCGCGACGGTTCGCATGCGCGCTACCTGGTGCTGCCCGAAGCCGCGCTGCGCGCCAAGCCCCAGGGCATCTCGATGGACGAGGCCGGCGCGGTGGGCGTGCCCTTCGTCACCGCCTACGAGGGTTTTCGCCGCAGCGGCATGCCGCAGGCCGGCCAGACGGTGCTGGTGCTCGGCGCCAACGGCAAGGTCGGGCAGGCGGCGGTGCAGCTCGCGGCGCAGGCCGGCGCGCGGGTGATCGCGGTGCAACGCAGCGCCGGGCCCTTCGAGGGCTTCGCGAGCGCTCCGGTCGACGTGCTCGATGCGTCCCGTCACGCCGACGTTGGCGCACAGGTGCGCGAACTCACCGACGGGCGCGGCGCCCATATCGTCTACAACACCGTGGGCAGCGTCTACTTCGAGGCGGCCAACAAGGCGATGGCCAAGGGCGCGACGCAGATCTTCATCGCCACGCACGACCGCGCGGTGCCGTTCGACATCTTCGCGTTCTATCGCGGCATGCACACCTTCGTGGGCATCGATTCGCTGGCGATGGACTGTGTCGCCTCCACCGCGCAGCTCGACGCGATGCGCGAGGGCTTCGAGCGCGGGACGTTGAAGCCCTTTCCCGTGGCACGCCACTTCGCGCTCGACGAAGCCATCGACGCCTACCGGCTGGTGCTCTCCGGCAGCACCGACCGCGTCGTGCTGCGTCCCTGAACCCGCAAGGAACACACGCCATGCACGTGACCCGTTTCAACGAAGCGCCCCGCTACGAGGCGCCCAATCACTTCGACATGCGCTGCCTGCGCCTGCAGGGCAAGGAAGCCGGCCCCTCCACGCAGATGTGGATGGGCATGAGCCAGATCCTGCCCGGCGGCCACACCGGGCTCGACGGCTCGCCGATGGAAAAGCTCTACCTCGTGCTCGAAGGCCAGCTGCATATCGTCGGCGAGCTCGACGACGCGCATCAGGAAGACGTGCTCCAGCCCTACGACAGCTGCCGTTTCGCGCCTGGCGAAAAACGCCAGCTTGAAAACCGCAGCAACCGGCCCGTCCTGGTCGCGCTGGTGATGTCCAACGCGCCACCGGCCTGACGGCGTACATCGATTTCGACCCAACGGAGACAAGACGCATGAAAAGAGCATTCCAATCGAGCCGCCGGCACGCGCTGGCGATGGCCGCCGCACTCGCGGCCTGCACGCTGACCGGCGCCCACGCGCAGGGCCCATGGCCGGGCTCGCAGCCGATCAGGCTGATCGTGCCCTTTACCGCGGGCAGCGGCACCGACATCGTCGCGCGGCTGGTGGCCGAGAAGCTCGGTCCGGCGCTTGGCACCAGTGTGATCGTCGACAACAAGCCCGGCGCAGGCGGCACGCTGGGCGCGGCCATCGCCGCCAAGGCGCCGGCCGACGGCTACACGCTGCTGGTGCATTCGGCCGGGCATCTCGTGAATCCGTGGATCTACAAGGCCTTGTCGTACGACACGATCAAGGACTTCACCGGCGTGACGCCGATGGCCAGCCTGCCCAACGTGCTGGTCACCGCGCCCTCGCACTTCGCGGACGTGAAGGACCTCGTGACCAAGGCAAAGGCCAAACCCGGCAGCTTCAACTACGGCTCCGCGGGCAACGGTTCGGCCACGCACATGAATGCCGAGGTGTTCCGGCTCGCGGCCAACGTCGATGCGCAGCACGTGCCCTTTCGCGGGACGCCCGAGGCCATGACCGAGGTGATGGCCGGGCGCGTGGACTGGTTCTTCGCGCCGATGGTGTCGGCGCTGCCGCTCATCAAGAGCGGCAAGCTGCAGGCGCTGGCCGTGGGAACTGCCAAACGCTCGTCGGCCCTTCCCGACGCCCCCACCACGGTGGAGGCCGGCGTGCCGGGGTCGGCGTACCTGTTCTGGGTCGGTCTCTTCGCTCCCGGCAAGACGCCTCAACCCGTGGTGGAGCGACTGCAGGCCGAAGTCGCGAAGATCATGGTGTCGCCCGAGTTGATGGAACGGCTGGAGAAACTCGGCGCCGAGCCGTTCACCATGTCGTCGGCGCAGTTCAACAAGTTCATCGTTGACGAAACCGCCAAGGCGCAGCAGGTGGTCAAGGCCGCGAGCATCAAGGTGGACTGACGACACCACACCTTTCAGGTGGCGCCTTGCGGTTAAGAAGGCGGCCTAGGGAGATGCTGATCAATGAACAGCGCCGTCGGATCTGAGGGCATCACGACGCGATGCGGTCGTGACTGTGGTCGACTTCGCGCCGTGAGGTCTGCCCACCAGGCGTTTTGCGCCTCTTGCGAGGCCACTTTCGGTGCTCAAGA
>NZ_JBFUFO010000077.1:0-13148 GCF_056403395.1 Variovorax sp. P2_H12
GAGGTCCTCACCACGCCCAACGCCAAGCAGCAGAGAGCGCTCAACCTCATCCAGAAGATCCAGATGTAGACAGCAGCCAGAACCCCGATCTCACGCCAAATGCTTGTCGTGCAAAGGAAAACTCGCTCGGCGACTTCAGGAACTTCGGTTTAGAACGCCTAGACATTAGTACGATTGCCAGCCCTGTCCGGTAGCGTCAGCCCGGCTGAAGCCGAATGTCGGGCAGCGACCACGAGCGGTCGAAGTAGGACTCCAGAGGGCCAAAGAGCCGGAAGTAGGCGAACCACGATTTTCCCGGAGTCGTTGGAATCCAGTTCTTCTCGAAGCCGGGTGGTGCCGTCGGCCCCAGGACGATATCGATGGACCCATCGGAGTTCTTCTGCAGATCTTGGCGCGATGACCGGTCGGCGAGCTGCTGCGCGTTTTGAATCAGAGCTCGGGTCCGCGTGTCATACAGCGTCATCGACCAGAACAACTTGGCCGGCACGTCTTGCGGTACGCGCAGGCGATAGCTGCGTCCGCCATCGAAGGAGGCGCCCGTTGCATCACAGTAGGCTGTAAGGTAGGCTGCGCCCACCCCTGGCGTCTTGGTCAGCACGGCTGCGGAGGTTCCGGTCACTTCGTAGAAGAATGCCGTACGCTCTTCGAACAGCGTGCCGCCGGGCACATCCTGTTCGTTGTCGAAGTTGGGCGCGATGAGGTATTCCCAATGAGCGTCGGGACGGTAGCGCATGCCGGCAATGCGTTTCTTGAATGCGATGGCCTTTGCCGTGGCTTCGCCGAGGGTCGCGGCGCTTTCCAGGATTGATTTCTGTCTTGCGTCTGGATTGAAGTGGTGACTGGCATCGATGCCGAGCTGCTTGAGCATGGCGGCAAAGAAGCGATCGCGATCTTCGACCGGCTCGCCTTGGATCGCATTCACCAGCCGCTGCCAGTAGGCGAGGCCCTGGGGATGCGCCATGCTCGTCAAGACTCCTTGTGGCTTGAACCGCAACAGGCGCGTGCTTGCTGTGCCAGGCTGCTGGTCAAGGGCGTGAACCTTCAAGGCCGAGAAAACAGCCTCCACCTTCTTCAAGTCTGCATCGAGTCCACGGCAGAACATGAGGACCTTGTTCGTTCGCGATCGCAGCACATGTGCGCCAGTCGGAATGTCCCTGGGTGTCTCCCGGCCTGGGCCGAGGAGAACGAACACGGCACCTTGGCCGGCATCGGGGCCGGTCATGCCGAGGTCGCACAAAGGACGGTCCCACCAGTCGACCAAGGATCCCGCGGTTGCGCCTGGCGGATAGTGCAAGATGAGCGGCTGCTGTGAAATTTCGAAGAATGCGAACACATAGGGTGTCGTGACATTCGAACCGAGCATCATGCTGACCTCGCGGTACCCCGACACCAGGACGAGATCCCCGCTGCGGGCGCCGGCATTGTCCACCAGCATCTGCCGCGCGCTTTCCACCCCGACGGTCGGGATCGCCCAGAGATAGCTCATGACAGCGCTCTGGTAGTCCAGGGCATCGAAGAGGTTTTCCGCTGTTTGGGCCGTCGGCACTCCGAGGTCGAACTTCAACGAGCCGAGCTGCGTCCCGATGGCATCGCGGGTGATCGTCCCTTGGGTTGCACCCGGAGCAGCGCATCCAGTACTCAGCGCCGCCAAGGACGTGGCCATCTTGATTGCTCCTCTTCGACTCACTGGCATGAATGCTATTCCTTTGAAACGGTTCTTCTACAAAGCGCGTCAGTCGGGAAAACGCAGTACGGCCTTGATGGTTCTGCCGCGCTCGCCATCCTCGACGGCTTCGTTGATCTGATCGAACTCATAGAACTTGATCAGCTTGTCGAATGGGAATCGGCCCTGTCGATACAGCTCCACCAATTTCGGAATGAAAAGGTCGGGCACCGAGTCACCCTCGCAGATGCCGCGGATCTTCCGGCCGAGAAGAAGTCCCCAGGTGTCCAGGCCAATTTCGCTTCCGAACGCGGGTGCGCCGATCATTCCGCACTCGCCCATGATCTGGATCGAATCGACGGCTTGGCGCAACGCCAGGAGGTTGCCCGAGGTTTCAAGAGAGAACTGCGTCCCGCCGCCACCAGTGATCTCCTGAATTTTCTTGACTGGGTCGTCTGTCCGCGGGTTGATGACATGTGTTGCGCCCAGTTCGAGCGCGAACTGGAGCCGTGCTTCGTTGGGATCGACGCAGATCCGGATGGCGCAGCCGGTCACGTTCGCACCCAATAGCGCCGAAAGACCGACAGAGCCCGCGCCATAAATGGCAATCGAATCACCTGCTTGTGGACGCAGTGAGTTGATGACCGCGCCCGCACCGGTCTGCACGCCGCAGCCCAACGGCCCCATGAGCTCGAGAGGAACATCGGAAGGGATCTTCACCACGCTGCGCTCGGTGCCCAAGGCGTATGTCGCGAAGGAAGACTGGCTGAAGAATGCCCCGTGCACGACTTCACTGTCCTTGTGCATGGTGGGCGTTCCGTCCATCCGTGCGAAGCCGAAATTGGCCTTGAAGAAGTGCCGGCAGTACATGGGCTTGCCGGTCTGACATGTATCGCAATGACCGCAGGAGTTGCAGCTCATCACGACATGGTCCCCAGGCTTGAGCTTGCTTACCCGGCCGCCGACCTTTTCGACGATCCCCGCACCTTCATGGCCGTACACCGCAGGAAAGGGAGTCGGCACGACCTGATCTCTTGGCAATGTGTCGGTGTGGCAGATGCCGCAGCTCTTCATGCGGACGAGGACTTCGTCGTCCCGCGGAGCCTCCAGTTCGATCTCTTCGAGGGCGAACTTCCCGCCCTTCTCACGCATGACAGCGGCAGTGATTTTCATCGGATGACCTCTGAGGTTATTTGAAGTTGAAGGCGGTGGTGCAGACGTGGTCGATTCATGATTTCGGGGCAAACCAGGGCGGAGCCACTCGCGTCTGGATCGTCACGGCCTTAAGATGCGTGTACATGTTCAGCGTCTCGTGGCAGTACTCACTGCCGATCCCGCTCTCCTTGAAGCCACCGAACGGCGAACCACTGGCCAGATTGAAATACTGGTTGATCCACACCGATCCCGCCTGCAGCCGATCGGCGGTCTCCCATGCGTTGCGCAGATTGGTGGTGTACAGGCCGGCGGCCAATCCGTAGCGCACGTCGTTGGCTTCTCCGATCATCTGGTCGTAGTCCTTCCAGCGAATGACGCTGAGCACCGGTCCGAAGATCTCTTCCTGCGCGATGCGCATGCGGTTGTGCGCCTCGAATACCGCCGGGGTGATGAAGTAGCCCGCCTCGTGGCCTTCCACGGGAACACGCTTCCCACCGGTTACCAGGCGTGCGCCTTCGGCCTTCCCAATGTCGATATAGCTGAGCACGCGCTCGCCTTGTTCGGCCGACACAAGGTTCGACAGTACAGTGTCCGGTGCAAGACCTGAGCCGATCTTCACACGCTCCATCCCGGCGACCAGTCGTTCCATCACGGCGTCGTAGACCGCGTCATGCACAAACAGCCGGGTGCCCGCGAGGCAGGACTGGCCGTTGCAGTACATCGTCGCAAACATCGCGTTGTCGACCACTGCATCGATGTCGTCGATGTCGGGAAAGATGATGTTCGGGCTCTTGCCGCCGAGCTCCAACGACACGGGAACCAGCCTTTCGGCGCCGGCACGAGCAATGATTCGGCCGACTTCGCTGCTGCCCGTGAATGCCAGCTTCGATACACCGGGGTGCGCAGTCAAGGCGGCGCCAGCCTCCTCCCCGAAGCCGGGCACGATGTTGATGACGCCGGGCGGAAAGATCTTTGCGACGTGCTTGCAGAGCTCCAACGTACTGAGCGAGGCGTTTTCATCGGGTTTCAGAACGATGGTGTTGCCTGCGGCAACCGCGGGCGCAATCTTGAAGGCGGTCATGATCGCCGGCACGTTCCACGGGATGATCTGCCCGCACACACCGTAGGGCTCACGCTTGGCGACCAAGTAGCCGTTGGGAATCGGGCGACCAAAGCCCTCGTGCGTGATTGCCGCAGCCGCGAAATAGCGGTATTGCGAAACTGCGAAGCGGTGATCCAGTTCAGTCTCGAACAGCCGCCGCCCGATGTCGACCGAGTCGATGCGCGCGAGCCGCGGCAAGTCTGCTTCGACGGCGGCTGCGAGTTTCAGGAGCATCGCAGAGCGCTCCTCCGGCGGCGTGGCACGCCAGGCTGGAAATGCGTTTGCCGCGGCTTGCACTGCCGCATCGACTTCGGCCTTGTCGCACCGGGCAATGCGTGCGAGCTGCTCGCCCGTGCTCGAATGCCGGGCTTCGAAGCTCTGGCCGGTGATCGTCGGCTGGAACTCGTTGTTGATGAAAGCGCTGTAAGTCTCGGAAAGGCCGAGTTCGTGGGACAAGCTCATCAAGTACTCCTGCATGGGTGAAGGGGCCGGCAAACTGCTCAGCTGGCACCAGTCTTGCTGAAGATGCGATGCGCAGCGATCCGAAATACGCCGGCCTGTCCGCTCTGCGCAGGTTGCTATACCCGGGTTTCCCCTGATTGCGTGCGTGTGGCCGCAAGAATGGCCCGTGTATGAAATGGGCCGCTTGCTGCACAATGTGCGGAATTGCCGGACAGTACGCTAATCTAAAGAGGCGAACATGCACTATCAGACGAGAGATCTCGACGAGGCGATTAATGTGGTCGGTGCTGTGTACTGTCCGCATGAGCTGCATCTTGACCGTCGGGCAAGGATGCTAGATACCCGGCTGAGTGCTACCGAAGCAGGGCCTCTTCCGATCGTCCGACTCGCTTACGGAGCTCGCGTGGAGGTCGACGCCGGCGAGTTCCCCGAGCTATTTCTCTTCATGCGGTGTACAGCGGGTGAAGCTGCGGTATTCCAGGGCAACCGGACGTCAGCCTGGCATGAAGGGGCGACGATCCCGGTATCGGCTGGGCGTCCGACGCGTTTCGACTTTGGCCCTAGCTTCGAGCAGATCACTTTGAGGCCCGACGCGGCCGCGCTTGCAGCCTGCTGCTCCAATCTCGTTGGCCGACCGCTCGATGATGGGCTGAAGTTCGACCTAATGCCATTTTCTGCAGAGCTCGAGCGCACATGGACTAGCGTCCTGGATCTGGTTAAGACACTGCCGGGTTCGCTGCCGGCACCGGCGTATCGATCGCTGGAGCAGTTCGTGCTGGCATCCTTGCTCCATGGGCATCCACACAACTACTCCGGCTGGATGCGAGGAGAGAAACCGGTTTCGAGGCCCGCCCGCTTGGCCAGTCGCGCCGAGGCACTGATCCACGACCGCATTGGCGATCTGTCCTTGACTGTTTTTGATGTTGCCTCCTCGCTCGGGGTTAGCGTGCGTGCCTTGCAATGCGCATTTCAGGAGCACCGTACGACTACGCCAACGGCCTATCTACGGAAGGTTCGTCTCGGACAGGTTCGTGAGCAGCTTTTGAATGTCGCGGATGAGGAGACGGTTACCAACATTGCATTGGAGCACGGCTTCTTACACCTGGGACGCTTTGCGCAGGAATACAAAAAGCAGTTCGGCGAGACTCCGTCCGATACATTGCGTGCACGTCGTCGACGAACGTCGAGATGATTCGTCAAGAATCTGACAGAAGCCGCTGGATCTGGACCGAATGTGCCGCGTTTCGCGCTCCGCTCAATGGCTGGAACGATCCATCGGTGTCACGGGCCTTCGCGACGATGTTCACGGGGCCGGGCGATCGCGGCAGCGGAAGCGTTGCTGTGAACTGCTGCCATTCGAATTCTTGACGGGGCCGGACCTCGGCCGATTGCCACGTGACTGCGCCATCGGTGCTGAGATCCACGCCACGGATGCCCTTGTCGCTCCAGGCCCAGCCGTTGATCTCCACCGTGTCAGTGGAGATGGTGTCGCCGGGCGCGGGATGGGTGATCAGTGAATTTGGCTCCACTGCCCACACGGGCTCTCGAACGACTTCTCCCCCGTGATTCTTGTCGCGGTTGTACCAGACGGTCGTGAAGGGAGAGTTGGCACGCCGATCCTGGACCGATAGGCGGCAGAGCCACTTCGTCATGTTGGTGCCGAACCAGCCTGGCACGACCAGGCGAACCGGACCTCCCCGCTCGCGCGTCAGAGGTACGCCATTCATCTCGTAAGCCACGAGCACCTCCTGAGACAGCGCTTTCGAAATCGGCAGATCCTTGCGATACCGATTCATCCTGCGGCCGCCGAACTCGCCGCTGTCCAGGCCGTCCGACCAGACATGGGTAGCACCCGCCTCGAGTTGCGCATGCTCGAGCAGCACAGCCAGCGGCACACCGGTCCACCGGACGTTGCCTACCCGCCAGAGATTGCTGTCGGCGGGCGCGAGGGGGCTGCCAAAGCACTCGTGGAAGGCGGTGACGGAGACTGAAGGCAGCTGCCTGAGAGCGTCCAGGCCGATGGAGAAAGGCCTGCGGACGAGCCCGTCCACTTGCAGTCGCCAGAGCTTGGCGTCGACTTCGACCGAACCCATGTGGATGGTCTCGAAGAGCTGCGCATCGGATGTGATGAAGTCGCGCAGCGCCGCAGGGACGGGTGGCGGCTTCAGATGGAATCCGGGAGACCGGCCAATGACGACCGAGCGCTCCGCTCCTTCAGGCAGCGGTGGCAGGAACGCGGCGCTATTCATCCAGCACCCCGGCAGTCATCTCATCGTCGAGCAGCCGCGGAAACTGCGGATCGGCCTGTCCCGACCATGCGACCGGCTGGTGGCGGCGGCGCTCGACACCCAGAGAGAAGACGTCGAATCGATTGTAGTAGCCGACCACATCATGGAACTGCTTCGGCTCGATGCATTTGTTCAGGTCGAACTCGGCGTAGGCGATCCCTTCCTCGTTCTGGAGCGTGTCGCCGATCTGCGTGCCGGTCGGGTCCACGAACATCGACGCGGCGCGCGGCGTGCCGTCGACCACTTCTGCCACGGCCGGATCGCGATCCACCAGGAAGTCACGCATCGCCTTGTCCATGAAGCTCGCGCAGATGATTCCGAATGCCTTGGCTTCGAATGAATGGGCGGACGCCCGAATACGGTTTGCCGCAACGTTGTCGAAGTTCCCACCTCCCGACGGCTTGCGCGTGGGCCAAATCGGCGGCCAGCTGGAGATATGAATCTGCTCCGCCTGCGCCATGAGCGCGAAGCGTGCGAGCGGGTTGGTGTTCTCGCCGCAGATCAAGCCGCCGATGCGCCCGAAACGCGTCTCGGCGACGCGCAGCCCTTGTCCGTCGCCCGCCGCCCAGACCAGCTTCTCGTAGAAGGTCGGCACCAGCTTGCGATGATGGTTGAGCAACTCGCCCGTCTCTCCGATCAGGATGTTCGAGTTCCAGATGCAGCCAGCGCTGGCCGTGCTGCGTTCACTGATGCCCATCGACACGCACACGCCAAAGCGCTTGGCGGCCGCGGCAATCAAGGCCACCTCGGGCCCCGGCACATAGACGCTGTTCTCGACCATGGCCTCGAACAGATCGTGATTGTAAATGGGCGCCCAAAGAGCCGCCCAGACCGGGAACGCCGGGATGTACGTCTCTGGAAACGCGATCACCTGTGCGCCGTTGAGGGCTGCCTCCTTGATGATGGACACCGCCTTCTCGGTCGTGGCGGTCTTGTCGAGCAGCACCGGTGCTACGTGGGCGGCGGCAACCTTCACCCGGGGCAATGAACTCATGTCAGGTACTCGCTATGCGTTGCTGAGTTCCACAGGATAGTTGCCGGTACGGCCGCACAGATACTCGAAAAACGCAACGAGAGGTGCGTTTTTACGGGCTCTATGGGTCCATGCAGGATCTGCGCACAGCGGGTTGTGAATTTCCCGGAGCTGTTTGCACGGAACATGCTCACCATTGCCGTGTCGCGGACCTGATCCGTTCAACCCAGTCTGGAGGGCCCATGGACCCATCACACGAGTATGTTCGCCTTTCCTGCACCAGCCTCTGCGCATGCGGCGGCACGCATGGTGACAACGAAGAGTGCCTCGCAGGAAAGCCTGCGAACGCCGACGATGCGCTGGCTGGTGCCATGGCTCAGGGCATGCTGCACGGCCTCTTTCCCGAGCACGGCCTGCGGCGTGCCTTCGTCAAGACGCTGGGGCGGGCAGGGGCGCTGGCCGCACTCACGGCGCTTACGCCGCTGACCCAGCTTGCCGCCGTTGCGCAGGAGCGCAACAAGGGCGCGCCGGAGAAAAAGCGGCTTGCCGTCGGCTTCCTGCCCATCACCTGCGCGACGCCGCTGATCTATGCGGAGCAGCTCGGGCTTTTCCCGCGCGAGGGCCTGGAACTGAGCCTGCAGAAGATCGCCGGAATCGCCCTGATCCGCGACAAGATGGTCAATGGCGAACTGGACATCTCCCAGCAGGTGATGCCTGTTGCGCTGGCGATGTCCGCCGGCATCGGCGGCGCTCCCATTCCGGCCCGCGTGATGACGGTGCTCAACCAGAATGGCAATTCGCTGGTCCTTTCGATGAAGCACAAGGACAACCGCGACCCGAAGAATTGGAAAGGCTTCAGGTTCGCCGTGCCGTTCGAGCAGTCCCATCAGATGCTCCAGCTGCGCCACTATCTCGCGTCAGCGGGGCTGGACGCGGACAGGGACATCTCCTACCGCGTCGTTCCTCCGTCCGAATACGTTTCCAACCTCCGGGTTGGCAACATCGACGGTTTCTTCGGCGGCGAGCCGGGTGGCCAACGCGCCGTGTACGAAGGTGCGGGCTTCATTCACCTAGTCTCGAGCGAGATCTGGCCGGAGCATCCTTGCTGCTCGGTGACCGCAACCGAGGCCTGGATCAAGGCCCATCCGAACAGCTTCATGGCCGCCTACCGCGCGATCATCGCGGCGAGCCTGCATGTATCCGACCCTGGCAATCGCGCGGGGATGGCCAAGATCCTTGCCCAGCCCCAATATCTCAATCAGCCCGAAACGGTCGTGGACCAGGTCCTGACCGGCAGGTATGCGGATGGCCTCGGCAACGTGAAGACCCTGCCGCGCCGCATCGACTTTCAGCCTTTCCCCCACTACTCAAGCGCGGTTTGGCTTCTGACCCAGATGCGCAGATGGAACATGATCAAGGAGGACCTGGACTACAAGGGCCTTGCCCGACAGGTCATGCTGGCCACCGATGCAAAGCGCCTCATCGAGGAGCGCGGCGGCAAGGCGCCCGAGGTCGGATTCCGCAAGGAAACCATTCTGGGCAAAAGCTTCGACTCCGACCGCCCCGCAGAATACCTGAAGTCGCTGGGCAGGGCGTGACCATGCAAAGCTCGATTTCGACCTCACGATCCTGGCTGGCCACCCTGGCGATCGGCCTGCTGTTGTTGGCAGTCTGGCAGGCACTCGCCTCCAGCGGGGGCAGCCCTGCGCCGGCGGAGCTTTCGGACTATGAAAAGCTGGTGGGAAAGAGCCCTGGCGCATCCGTCGAGCGCTCGGCCATGCCGACGCCCGTCGACGTGTTCAAGCGCGCTGGCGAACTGCTATCGGCTTGATCGCTCGACCGGCGTTCCAATCGCAGATCGGTTCAGACCGTGGAGGCTCCAAGAGACATTCCGGCTGGCGCGCATGTGCTTCGATCGCATGTCGTCCTTGTATTTGGCAGCAATGTCCTTGAAGGAACGACCAACCACCTTGGTGGCTTGCACAGAGTGGCAGGCCATGCAATTCTTGGCCCGCGCGAGAGCCTGTTCGGACTGTGCGTGGGCAGAGCCGATCAAGCCGAGAAGGGCGAGCGAAAGCAATGATCTATTCATGTTGGATGTGCGGAGGGATAGGTTCCGACTCCAAGCTTGGTTACTTCATTCAAATGCCCCTTCCGCCGTGGAGCGAAACTGGTGCAGTTCTTGGGAAACCGCCCTTCGTGGTTCCGCCAAAAGGCATCTGGGAATTGTCCCGAACAGCATCACCGCGGCGACGATTCGACGCAGTCGTGTTTAGCCTCCGAGTTCCATGACGAGACTAGCGCCAGTGCCTCAGCCCCCCGGCAATGGCGCCCGCGCGCCAAAAGCAATTTCTCCAGCGACGCGGTGCTGCATGCCGCAGCGGCCGCACGAGCACTACGCCGCGAGCACCCGTTCTCGGCTGAATGGCATGTGCCGCGACCGGCGCCCTGCAGCCGGCGCCTGGCTGATCGTGTGGCAGCCCGTGCACGCCAGCTTCGGTCGCACATGACGCACGACGTGGAAGCTGCCCGGTTCGTAGTCCAGCACTTCGCTCACGTCCTGGCCGATCTCATGCAGGCCGCGACCGCAGGCCTCGCAATTGCACCCGCCGTGCGGCGTGTGCACCACTGTTCGCCGTGGCAGATGATCGGGAAGCTCGCGCAGTCCGGGCCGCCTGGCGGCATCGCGCTTCTTGCGCGCAGCTGCGATCGAGGAGACCTTGCCGGACTCGGGCGTCGTCGCCAACGGTGAGGGCTGCACCACTTGCCCGCCAACGAGTTCGAGTTGGTCGTGTTCAGAGCCCTGAACAAGCCCAATTGGCGGTTCACGGACGGTGCTAGGACGCTCGCAGGGGACGGATAGTCCTTGGCTGCCAGCGCGCAGTAACTGGATAGTTGTCCGCACCTCCGCTTCGTAGACTTGCCACCGCATGGAGGGCCCAGTTGCTGGGTCGCCGCCTGCTGCCGATGAAGGAGTGCCCCCAGTGGAAAAGACCAGAACGACCGAGCTCGCAACAGCCGACTGCACCCCATTCATCGATGAAAGGGATACGCGAGCATCCACCGGCCCGTCGCGAGCCCTCACGCGCACGGCTTGCGAAGAGGAGTCGGAACGCATCGGTGCACTTTGGGTCGCGGCATGCCGCTACCAGGCACAATTGATGGAAGAAGTGCTTGCAAGAGGGTGCCCTGCAAACCAGGCCCAGGCACCTATTCGGGCCTCGCCTGCGTTTGTCGCGGAAGTTCGCCGAAGCGGTCAAAGTAATAGGCAGAGAAGCGGCCCAGGTGCCCGAACCCGAAGGTCAGGGCCGTCTCGGTGATGCTCAGGTCAGGCTGGATTCGTAACCGTGAACGGACGGCGTCGAGACGCAGGTTGCGTAGCAACTCCATCGGCGTGACGCCATGCTGGCGGTGGCAGAGTTCGTTGATCGTGCGGATGCTGACCCCGGCCGCGCTGGCCATATCCTCGAGCGACAACGGGGCACCGAGGCGTGCGTCCATGTACTCGAGCAGCATGTTCATCCGCCGCGAGTCGCCCGCGCCGGCCACGGCATCCTTGAGGTGACCCGGTTGGACCACGTGCAATCCGAGTGCTGAAGCCTGGGCGCTTCCGCGGACCTGGTGGGACAAGAGGAACAGCGCCGCATTGTGTTCGAAATGATCGAGCCAGGCCTTGTCGAGCGCCGACTCGGCAGGCATCGACATCGCGTTCAGAAGCGAGTGCATGATCAAGTCCCACTGCGTGCTGAGTCGACGATCGAGAAGATAGCCGGGCGTGAGTTCCGGCTTGTCAGCCTCGTCGAGGTGCACCAGCTCGCGCAACAGCACATGCGGGACCTTCAGGATCAGCTGCTGGGTGCCGGGATACCAGCGCAGCCGCACGCGCTGCTTCGGCGTCAGAACGCCGGTCCTGCCTTCCGCGATCACCAGTTTCTGGCCGTCCACCTCGATCTCCGCGCCGCCCGAGAGCGACGTGTGTACGAGAGTGAAGTCGTCGAAGGGGTTCGGCGTGACTTCCACTTCGGCGCCGTAGCGCAGCAGGTACATGCTGAGACGGTTCAGGCTGCCCTTGAACATCGCCACGTCGGGCATGCCGCTCTTCCAGCGCAGCAGATGGTCGGCGAGTTCCCGGCTGACGTGGTCGTGCGCGTCGACCCGCTCGTCGGACCTGAACAGGCAATTGCGGTACAGCGGCGACAGCACGTCGGCCTTGGTCGACAGGGGCATCGTTGGGGCACTCCACCGTGAAATCCGGACACCGGTCCGAAGAGCCGGTTGCCTGGGAACTGGCCAATATTCTTACAGCCAGCAAAGGCTGCGAGAACCGGATGGAACCCGCGCCATGAGGCCAATCTGCAAGAAACGGATGGACCGGCGTGCATGTTTCGCAAGCCGTGGATGGCCTTGGGCGGTGGCGCGACCCCTCGACCGATCCATCAGCGCTCGCCCAGGGCCCCTGCCACCCACTGGCAGAGCGGGCTGGATGCATGCTCGAAGCCATGGATCGCGGAGAAGTGATGCGCGCCGGCTTGCGCTGTCAGCTCGGAGCGGTTTCCGGCCTTTGACCATGCGGCATGAAAGCTCGCGGCCTGTCGAGCGAACTCATCGGACTCGGCGTCGCCCCAGGTGAGCAGGGCCGGCGTGGCGCAGGGGCGCACCGCGAACAGCGGCGAACACTGCCGGACCGTCCGCTCATCGAGCTGGATCGGCGGCTGGAGGTAGCTGTAGCGCAGCGGCTCGAGGTCATAGAGGTCGCTCACCAGCACCGCCGCGGCGATCGGGTCGCGCGGCAGCCCGTATTCTTCCGCCCACCGGGTCTGGAGGCACATCGCCGCGAGATGACCGCCCGCCGAGTGGCCGCCGACCGCGATGCGTCGCGGGTCGCCGCCGTGCCGATCAATATTCCGCACGACCCAGGCGAGCGCGGCTCGAGCCTGGCGGGTGATCTCGTCGATGCGTACCTTGGGGCAGAGCGAGTAGTTGATCACGACCGTCGTCACGCCGCAGTCCTGCAGCCCGAGCGCGACGCAACTGAACTCCTTCGACGTGTTGGCGCGCCAGTAGCCTCCATGGATGAAGACGAAAACGGGCGCGTCCGGACGATCGGCGGGGAAGATGTCCAGCGTCTCGTCGAGGGTGGGGCCGAAGGGTACGTCCAGCGTACACCGCAGGTGCTCGCGGGCGAACGCGCTGCGCTCGATGAAGTGGCGTGCCTCGGCCGCCGGATCGGTCACCCATTGCTGCGTACCGTACTGGGCGTCGATCTGCGCCTGTTGCGTGAAGTCACGATAGAGGGGGGCATCCACATGGTCCGGTTCTCTGGTGGTGGTACAGGGGTTCGTTGTTCACCGGCAGTCTAGTGTCGTGAGTTAGAAGTTCGCAAACAAAATCTCTCGACGCTCGCAAGGATGTCATCGGCAGTCTTGGACCAGACGAACGGCTTGGGGTCGCTGTTGTTGATCTTGATGTAGTGCCTGATGGCCTGTTCGAGCTGGCGCGTGGAGC
>NZ_JBFUFO010000078.1:0-13141 GCF_056403395.1 Variovorax sp. P2_H12
GGATGTGCATGCCTACATTAATAGGTCAATTACAAGTAAATGTCAAGTAAATAACATGCCTACATTCAGGAACGCATGAAGCCGCCCAACTCGTTGATTCCAAAGGGAACTACAGGCCAAAAGGCCGCTGGGTGACCGAGGAACTTCGGTCTAAAAGCCATCACCATCGCTCGGCCCAGATCTCCGAATTTCCATTCAAGAGCGAAGGTTTCATGATCGCAGCGCTCATGAGCGTCGGTTTCGGTACTCATATGTGGGACTTGGCTCTGAAGGGGCGACCGCTCAGCTGATCGACCTTCGTCCATTCTTGGATTGGATCGGCCCGCAAGTCGTCGCGTCCAACGCAGCGGCCGTGACGCTCGATGAGCGGCCTGCTTTACGAAGACCAGAACGCTCGAGGCTGCTTCCGTATGCACGGGCATCAGGTGGGACTATCTGTCTATGGCACGGCCAGTTCGTGTGAGCACCATCCGCGGGTGAGACGCTGAGCGGCGGAATGTAGAGTAGGCAGTCGATTTTCGATGCGTCCTCGTTCAATCGCCCAATCGCCTGCGCCAGCGCCAGAAGCCACGGCGGAAACTCCTGCCAGGATCGGTGCCATGAACCACGATCGACAGTCTGCAGGCCGATCTCATTGCCTTCGGATTCACCGTTTATTTCCCAGTTGGCGCAACGCCTGCTGGTCAATCCGACGCTGAATGCCGTCGACATGTGGCATGTATGCGCCCGGGCCCCGCACGCCAGTGGCTTGTGTGCCGGTTGCGTGCTGCAGGCTTGCGCTCATGCCCGTGCCGCTGCTCCCACCTGTTCGTACACGGCCGCCTCGAAGCCCATGAGCGTCTCGATGACGGGCATGTCAAAGAAGGGCAGCAGCTGTGTCATCAAGACGCCACCGATGCCCTTCGAGCGGTCGATCCAATAGTAGGAATTGAATAGGCCGGCCCAATCGGCGGTTCCGGCACTGCGCATGCCCGGCACGTCGGCAAGCGTCAAGTGGAATCCGAGCCCCCAGCTCTGCGGTACCGGCAACGCAGGCACATCGTTCGACAGCTCGGGAACGGTGGACTTCATCAGCTCTGGGAGTTTGATTCGCCTGAGGTGGTTCTGCAGCGCCATTTCCACGGTCGCGGCGCCAAGAATGCCGGCGCCATCGTTGAGCCAAGCCTGAATGAAACGCGCGTAATCCTGCACCGTGCCGTAGGATCCATGTCCGGCGGCGTCCCATTCCGAAGTTGGCGGGAGGTCGAGTGCTGAGGGCACGAGCTGACCATCAACCTGGCGCTGCATCACGCGCAGCAGCCGCCCGCGCTGTTCGTCGCTCGGCGCAAACGTCGAGTCGTTCATCTCCAAAGGTCCATACACATTTTGCTCAAGATAGCTGCTCAAGGTCTGTCCTGACAGCTTCTCGATGACGAGGCCCAGCCAATCCGTGTTGACCCCGTACTCCCACGCGGTTCCCGGATCACTGATCAGCGGTGCCGCCAGGCTGCGCTTCAGACCGGAAAGCGCGTTGGGCTCGCCCGTGGCCTGGTGATAGCTCATCAGTTTATCGTTTAGAAAGAAGTAGCCCAGGCCCGCCGAGTGCGTCATCAGTTGTCGCACCGTGGCCTGGCTGGCTGGAGGACGCAGGCGCGGTTCGCCGCCATTGAATCCGTCGAGAACCTGCAGCCGACCGAATGCCGGCAGGATCGACTCGACGGTGGCATCCAGACTCAGCCGACCCTTTTCGACTAATTGCAGCGCCGCCGTGGTGGCAACGGCCTTGGTCATCGAGGCATTGCGAAACATCGTGCGCTCCCCGGCTTCTCCGGCGGCGTGGTGGAACCGCAGGCCGCCGCGGTCGACCACCACGGCGGCAATCCCGTGAACGGCACCTTTCGAGACGGCGCCGTCTAGCAGCGCCTTGATGGTCGAACCATCGAATGTCATTGTCGTCTCCTTCGTTTGTGGTTGGATTACATGCGCCAGAACCCCTCTCGCGCACTGGCGCTTCGCGCCCGGCAGATCGTTGCAAGTCCCAATAGCCCATTCATGCCCCCTGCTGTCAGCAAAGGGCGAGCCTCACCTGACTGTCCGCTGCGCGCAGGACGGGCCGACCACATTGGCGCTACCCTCGTGCGCACTTGCCGATGTCCCGGCACCGTGCGCCGAGCACTGGACCCCAAGTTGGGCGCATGAGGCTGGTTGCTCAATCTGCCGTGACACCCCGCCCACGCCCCCGCGGATCGGCGACGGGCTTGGGAGTGCCGTTTGTGACCTGAATCGCCTGCACGTCCGTGTCGAACCAGTTCGTCGATACCGTATACCCGCGTGCGACCAAGTCGGCTGCGACATCGGCAGGAATGGGGGCGTACGGCTCGCCTTCAATCACTGTCCCTTGAGGCAATTGATGGTGAAAGCGGCGGTTCTTGACGGCCTGCTCGACATCCATGCCGTAGTCAACCATGTTTGCAAGCACCTGGTACACGGCGGTGAAGATGCGAGAGCCGCCGGGCGTGCCGATCACCGTGATGGGCTTGCCATCCTTCAGCACAATCGTGGGCGACATCGACGACAACGGTCGCTTGCCTGCAGCGACCTCGTTGGCGGTGCCACCTACGACTCCGAGTAAGTTTGGCTGGCCGGGAACAGTCGCGAAGTCGTCCATCTCGTCGTTGAGCACGAACCCTGCGCCACGCACGATCACACCACTGCCGTAAGGGCTGTTAAGCGTGTAGGTGTTCGACACCGCATTGCCCCACTTGTCCAAGATGGAGAAGTGAGTCGTGTGCATCTTCGGCGTGCCGGGTTTCACGTCCGCCGTCGGCGTGATGGCGGTGGGATTCACTTCTGCCGCTCGCGCGGCAATGTAAGCTGAGTCGAGCAGCCCGGTGATCGGCACATCTGTGAAGTCGGGATCGCCGAGGAAGGTTGCGCGATCGGCGAACACGCGCTTCATCATTTCGGCGGTGAGATGGATGTATTGCGCACTGTTGACCTCGACACCGGAGAACAGGGTCTTCGAGAGCGCCGATTTCATGCCGAGCAACTGCGCCAACGCGATTCCCCCTGAGCTCGGTGGTGGCGCGCTCAGCACCGTCATGCCGTTCCACTCTATCGAAAGCGGCTCGCGCCAGACGGGCTTGTAGGCAGCGAGGTCGGCCTTCGTGATGATGCCCTTCCCGCCGTCCTGCGTCATCGCCGCCACCAGTTGGTCGGCAGTTTGACCCTGATAGAAGCCGTCGGCGCCGTTGGCGGAAATTCGATCGAGTGTCCCCGCGAGTTCAGACTGCTTGAACAGAACGCCCGTTGACATGCTGCCGAAGTACTCGGTCAGGTTGGCCGGGTAGGGCGCTCCGCTGAACGCATTGAGCATGAACTCGCGCCAAGAGATCGACTCCTTGGCCGGATAGTAGCCATCTCTAGCGAGCGCGATGGCCGGCGTCACGAGTCGTGACCAGGGTAGCTTGCCGAACCTCTTGTGCGCCTCCCAGAGGCCCGCCACCGTGCCGGGCACCGCGACAGCCTGGGCGCCCCAGACACTGCTGCTGGGATCTTGTTGGCCGGAGGCGTCCTTGAACTGTAAATAGAACTTCGATGTCGCGGCCGCAGGAGCCGCCTCGCGATAGTCGAGGAAGTACGGCTTGCCGTTCATGTAGATCGTCATGAAGCCCCCGCCGCCGATGTTCCCCGCTTCGGGATAGGTCACCGCGAGCGTGAATGCAGTGGCCACGGCCGCGTCGACAGCATTGCCACCTTCGCTGAGGATTTGCTTCGCCACTTGTGCGCTGTAGTCGTCCCCCGTTGCTGCCGCGCCGGCGGTCAGTGTTGGGGCGCCAGTGGTCGTTACTGCCGCGCCGGTGTTCAGTACGGCTTCGCTACCGCTGCCGCCACAGGCGAACATCAGGGGCACCGGTATCGCCAGCGCAACAACCAGAAGGGAGCGCCGTGAGAGCGCGGGAATCTTTAACATGTTGTTTCCTTGAATCGTGACCAGGCCCGCATCGCGGTCTGGATGTTGAGCGGCAATGGGCGCTCTAGTCCCCTATCACCGTTTCAGGGGTGCGCATAATCGATTCACTGCGAGGCAGATTGCTCGCTCCGGGAAACGGGCTCAAAGACCGGAGCTCGGCGTGTCGGCCACGCTCTTCGTCGGGGCTGCAAAGTTGTCTTTCCGCATTCACCTCCTGCTCCACGCTCATGTTGCTATGCCCTAGCGAAATGCCGGTGCGGTCCTACGCTGCCTGACAGCCAGCACCTCCGCAGCAGTCAATCCGCCGCTAGCGTCGGATAGTCCGTGTAGCCCATTGCACCTGGCGTGTAGAACGTCGACATGTCGACGGCATTCAGCGCCGAATCGGCCTGCATGCGGGCGACCAGATCGGGATTGGCAAGGAACGGGCGGGCGAAGGCGATGAGATCCGCCTGGCCGGCCTGGAGCGCGCTCTCGGCACCGGCACGATCGAAGCCACCGGCCAGGATGAGCAAGCCCTGGAACGCAGCGCGAAGCCGCATCTTCAACTCGGCAGGCACCGGCGGTGCCCCCAACGACGAGTGATCCAGCAGGTGCACGTACAGGATGCCGAGTTGTGAGAGGTCCCGAGTGAGCATCAGGAATTGCGCGTCGACGTCCGGGTAGGGGCCCGTGCTGTTGAACACGCCGTAGGGCGACAGCCTGACCCCGACTCGATGGGCACCGATGGCTGTGGCCGTTGCGCGCGCGACCTCGAGCGCAAAGCGATTGCGACCCTCGATGCTGCCGCCGTAGGCGTCGGTGCGGCGGTTCACGTTGGCGTTCAGGAACTGCTCGATCAGATAGCCGTTCGCGGCATGCAGCTCGACGCCGTCGAATCCCGCGTCGATGGCGAGTTGCGCCGAGCCCGCGAACTCCGCCACGGCGTGGGCGATGTCCGCCGCCGTCATCGCCCGGGGCTCACTGTGCGGCTGCATGCCATGCGAGTCGGTGTACATCTCGCCGGGGCAGGCCGTGGCCATCGGCCCGACGACCTCCGCCCCCGGTGGCAAATTCGTTACCTGGGCCACGCGCCCGGTGTGCATGAGTTGCAAAAAGATCTTGCCGCCCTTGGCATGGACTGCCTCGGTGACTGCCTTCCATCCGCGCACCTGCGCCTCATTGAAAAGGCCCGGGATGCGCGCGTAGCCTAGGCCGTTGGGCGATGGTGAGGTTCCTTCGCTGACGATCAGGCCGGCGCTGGCACGCTGACCATAATATTCGGCCATCAGGGCGTTTGGAGTGTTGGAATCGACGGCGCGATTGCGCGTCATCGGCGCCATGACGGCGCGGTTGGCGAGTTGAATCAAAGGCGTGTCGAAAAGGTCAAAAAGCATAGTGGTCCATGGTTGCGTGTGGGGTGCCCTGGGCCCCCCCCAAGGCAATCAAGGTTGAGTTTCGGAGAACCCGTGGAAGGTGGCTCGGCCTAGTTGCCGCCATGCCGAGAATCGATGCCGATCTCGCCGCAGCACGCGATGCAGGCCGGCGTTTCGCCGGTGCACGAAGACCGGGAAGCTGAAAGTCTTATCGGCAGCGGCCGCAACTCTTTGTCAATAAAGGCGCTGTAGATCTTGGACCGGGCGAACTCAATAGTGAGGCTCATTGGGAAGTGCTGAACATTGCTGGCAAGGGAGAACGGCACGCCGCCGTCGCCGGGCAGTGTGCGACCGCGGCGCTCCGGACGCGATCCTCTTTGCGCACGAATGTCCGCAACGCGCAGCCCACGGGGGGCTCGTTTGCCCCAGGGCCAACGGCTGCCCGATTCAGAAACTCCGGCGCGAAGCGCATCGCCGGGGCTACGTCCCGCTCCTACGCTAGTGTCGTGAGTTAGGGCAATGCTGAACAAGTCCTCCGCCAGCCTTTCACGTGCGTTGACACCCGTATGAAGCAGCAGACTCTGGCCATGGCCGCCGATCAGAACGTGCAATATGAACAGTACCGCAGGCCGACGAGGCGCGACGCGTTCCTGGCGACCATGGAGCAGATCGTGCCGTGGTCGCAGTTGTGCGAGGTCATTGAGCCTCACTACCCGAAGGTCGGCAACGGGCGGCCGCCGGTGGGCCTGGAGCGCATGCTCCGCATGTATTTCGTGCAGCAGTGGTTCAACCTGGCCGATGCCGCGTGCGAGGACGCGTTGCTCGACAGCACGGCGTTGCGGCGGTTTGTCGGCATCGACCTGGGCCGCGAGCGTGTGCCGGACGCCACCACGCTGCTGAAGTTTCGCCGCCTGCTGGAGAAGAACAAGTTGGGCGAGGCCCTGTTCGCGAAGGTGGGCGAGGTACTGCAGGCCCGAGGACTGAAGGTCGGCGTAGGCACGATCGTGGACGCCACGATCATCGGCGCCCCCAGCTCCACGAAGAACAAGGAGGGCAAGCGCGACCCGGAGATGCACCAGACGCGCAAAGGAAAGCAATATTTCTTTGGCATGAGATGTGGTCGACCACATCTCATCCCTAGGACTAAACCGCTGGTGCGGTAGTACCTGATCACAGGCCGGGCGCCAACCCACCGCCTGGGCGCATTTCCCGAGAAGCTCCCGATGGGGAACGATGCAGTTGCTGTTCGCAGCGCTTCATCTGTTTCACTTGCAAAGGAGCTTCGCCATGACACCGCTACGCCAGCGGATGCTCGAAGACATGGGCATTCGCAACCTCGCCGAGAACACACAGCTGTCCTATCTGCAACAAGTCTCGCTCTACGCGAGGCATTTCCACCGCTCGCCTGAGGAACTCGGACCGGAGGAGGTCCGGACCTATCAGGTGCATCTGACGAAGACCCGCAAGCTCGCTCCGGACACAGTCAGCATCGCGACGGCGGCACTGCGCTTCCTGTACAAGGTCACGCTCAAGCGCGACTGGGCCCCGGACGACATCCCGATGCCCAAGAAGCCGTTCAAGCTGCCGGTGGTGCTGAGCCCCGAGGAAGTCGTGCAGTTCCTGGCGCGCGTCGACGGCCTGAAGCAACGCACGATTCTCACCACCGCCTACGCAGCCGGCCTGCGCGTGTCCGAGGCAACGCACCTGAAGGTGACGGATGTCGACAGCCAGCGCATGGTGCTTCGGATCAACCAAGGAAAGGGCCGCCATGACCGATACGTCATGCTCTCGCCCCGGCTGCTGGAGGCGCTGCGGTCGTACTGGAAGGTCGTGCGACCCAAGACCTGGCTGTTTCCGGGCGACATCCCCGGCCAGCCGATCACGCGCTCTGCCGTAGAGCGGGCCTGCCAGAAGGCACATCGCGCGGCCGGCATCGCCAAGCCGATCACTCCACACTCCATGCGTCACGCGTTCGCGACGCACCTGCTGGAGTCCGGCACCGACGTGCGCCGCATCCAGCTGCTGCTCGGTCACCGCAGCCTGGCGACCACCTCGCGCTACCTGAAGATCGCGACCAGCACGGTGTGCGCGACGACCAGTCCGCTGGATCTGTTGCCTGAGGTCCCGCCGCTGCCGTCCGAGTCGACGCCGCCCTCGGTGTTCTGAGCCGGCAGCGATGCGAGCCACCGGGCTCGAGGTGGCGGACATCTTCCGCCAGGTCGGGCCCGCCTACCGTCAGGACCACGCTGACGCGATCAGCGGTGGACAGCGCCGTGTCATGCGCGCCATCGAGCGCTGCCGCACGGCGGCGCTGGGCGGCCACGTCGAACAGTGCGATGCTTGCGGTCACCAGCGCGTGGCTTTTAACAGCTGTCGGGATCGCCATTGCCCGAAGTGCCAGTCGCTGGTTCGCGCACAGTGGCTCGAAGACCGGCAGGCCGAACTGCTGCCGGTCGAGTACTTCCACGTCGTCTTCACCGTGCCGCAGGAGATCGCCGCCATCGCGTACCAGAACAAGGCCGTGGTCTACGACATCCTGTTCCACGCCACCGCCGAGACCTTGCGCACCATCGCCGCCGATCGCCGCCACCTGGGTGCCGAGATCGGGTTCATTGCGATCCTGCACACCTGGGGCCAGAACCTGCTGCATCACCCGCACCTGCATTGCGTCGTGCCCGGCGGCGGGGTGGCTGCGGATGGCCAGCGCTGGATCGCCTGCCGTCCGGGCTTCTTCCTGCCGGTGCGGGTGCTGTCGCGGCTGTTCCGGCGCCTCTTCCTGACGCAGCTGCGCCAGGCCTTCGACGCCGGAAAGCTGCAATTCTTCAACAACCTTGCGGCGCTCCAGGGGCCCGATGCCTTCGCCAGCTACCTGGCGCCCGTCGCCCATGCCGAGTGGATCGTCTACGCCAAGGCTTCCTTCGGCGGGCCGCAACAAGTCTTGGACTACCTCGGGCGCTACACCCATCGGGTGGCGATCTCCAACAACCGCCTAGTCGACTTCACCGACGGCCAGGTGGCCTTTGCGTGGAAGGACTACCGCCACGAATCCCGCCGCAAGGTCATGCGCCTGGATGCGCAAGAGTTCGTGCGCCGCTTCCTGCTGCATGTGCTGCCGACGGGCTTCCAGCGCATTCGCCACTACGGCCTGCTGGCCAACCGCTACCGTGAGATCAAGCTCGACCGCTGTCGGCAGTTGCTGGCCGTGCCCGCGCCGGACGTTGAGTTGCCGGATGCGCCGCTGGACTATCGCGACCGCTACCAGCGCCTGACCGGCGTGTCGCTGCGCGACTGCCCGCACTGCGGGCGTGGCCATATGGTGCGCATCGAATCCTTCCTGCCGGGAACCTTGCCGCGCGGCCCACCGAACACGCCACCATGAATGCAATCCGGATTCGTCAGTGCCAGCACGTACTGCTGCGTTGTGTGCAGCGACAGGAGTGCCTTTGTGTGCTCACGTCAATGGCCAGCGAAGATCGTCATCGCGCCCACGTGGCACCGGCAGTGCACGTGCCAGCGCCGCTCGCGCTCCAAATCGGGCTCAACCCGGCAGCGCTCACGCCGCGGATCTGTGGGCCTTTGACACGACGCTCCTGATTCAATCCCCATAGTGCCACCGCCGCGCGGGCGGTTCAGTCCAACGGGATCTTTAGCCAACCGGCCGCGGGACACGAGCTGCGCCCTGAATCGTCGTCGGAGCGCCGCGGCCGCTCGGCTAAAGACTCTCTGCATAATGTGGTGCTGGTCCATATGTGGCGCCCCAGCGTGGTATCCCTGGGAAACCGTGTCGCGCGACGCCACATAATTTCCTGGGTCACAACGAACGCAAGAACTCCATGATGTGTGTATCGCTGTGCCACGGCTTGCGCGAGGGCCGGCCTCCGGAGACTTCGCACTTGGCCAGAGCGTGGGCCTTGCCTTCGAGGTTGATTTGGGCGTACACGTTGGTTGTGTCGAGAGACGCATGCCCGAGCCAGTCTCGCACGGTGTTGATGTCGACGCCCGCACTAAGCAAATGGCTGGCCGTCGAATGACGGATGCAGTGCGGACTGACTCTCTTGGTGGCGAGAGACGGTGCGTATTCCTTGGCTCTCGCCGCGGTCCGCTCGACAAGTGCATGGATGCCGAAGCGCGTGATGGGCTGGCCGCACCGGTTGAGGAAGACCTGCTGCTGCCGCGGGCGATCGCCCACAATCGCGCGCAGCTCGCGCACCGTCGCCTGCCACAGAGGGCATTGGCGGCGTTTACGTCCCTTGCCCAGGATATCGACGCTCGCTTGATCAAGATGCAGGTCGCCGACGTTCAGTTCCGCTGCCTCGCTGGCTCGCGCGCCGGTGTTGTAGAGGAAGAGAAGCAGCGCGTAATCTCGGCGACCTTGATCGGTGCGTCGGTCCGGACAGGCCAGCAACGCGTCTATCTCCGCCTTGTCGAGATAGGGGACCGCTGCGTGAGTGCCCTTCTTGTAGGGGACGCAGCGAACCTGTGCGCACCATGCGACGTGTTCGGGGCTGTGTTCGCCGACGAAGCGGGCCAGCGCGTGAATGGCGCGTGGCGATGCCACAACCGCGTTTGGTCTCGACATCGCTGAGGAATTCCCGAATCAGCTGCGCGGACACATCGACCACCGTCAATCGGTCGACTGCCTTGTGTAGGCGCCCGGACACGAAGGGCAGTAACTGGCACAGCGTGTCCCGATAGCTGCGCCGGGTGTTCGCCGCCAGATTGCGCTCGCTGACCAGATGCTCCAATAGGAATCGGCGAATCCACGGGCCCAACGCGTTGGTCTCACGCATGGCCGGCCTCCCCGAAGACGAACTGCTCGAAGCGCACGCTGGCATGCTGACGCAACTCGGGCGTCATGCTCAGATAGCACTGAGTGCCGGCGATGTCCACGTGACCCAAATACGTTGCCAACTGCGGCAGCAAGCGCTGCACATCAACGCCTTCGCGATACCAGCGGACCAAACGCGTCACGGCCGCCGTGTGCCTCAGATCATGCAGCCGAGGCTGGTAGCGCGCACCGTCGTAGCGAAGTACCTGGGCCTGCGATCGCATCTGCAGGAATGCCTGCTCGGCTCCCGCACGCAAGACGCGCTCGCCTCGTGACGTCAGCAAGAAGGGGGTGTCGGGATGCAGCGGTGAACGCGTGTGACGCAGCCGCATGTACTCGCGCAGGACCTGCGTAAGGTCGTTGCCTATGGGCACGAGACGCGTCTTGTAGAACTTGGAATCGCGCACGTGAAGCACGCGATCCTCAAGGTCAACGTCAACCACATCGAGGTTCAGTGCTTCACTGATGCGCAGTCCCGCTGCGTACAGCAACAAGATCAGAGTCCGGCTGGTGGAGGCATCGATTCTCCGGCAGGCGCGGCTGGCGGCGGCCTGCAGAAGGCGCCTGATCTCATCCTCCGAGTAGATGTAGGGGGTGAACGTCGATGGGCACCTTGGCTCCCTGGCGGGCAGAGGCACGCTGCGGACGTACCCACGGGCAAGGCAGAAGCCGTAGAAGCCAGTGAGGGTGCCAAACTTGCAGTGCCAGGACCGCGTCATTGTGCCATTGCCGTCAAGGAAGGCACGCACCGACTGCGGTCCGATCCGGTCGACGTCGATGTCTCCGATGCCCTTGCTGAACGCCTTCAGCAGACGCGCCTGGGTCACGAAACGCATCCCCAGGGATTGCTTGAAGGCCACGTAGGTCGAAACGGCTTGCTGGATCTTCATAGCAGTCCCGCCAAACTGAAGTCGGCGACCTGACGCAGGCCAACAAGATCCACCTTGGCGTAGGTTCGCGTGGCGGCGGAACTGCGATGGCCGAGATGGTCGCCAATCTGCTTGAGGGATAGACCCTCCGCCACAAGGCGAGTGGCGCACGCATGGCGCAACGCATGGGGTCCCTGTCGGGAACAGTTGATGCCCAGTGCCTTCATGCGTGGCGCCACGGCGTAACGCATGCTGCTCGGTCCCAGCGGCACCCACGGGGCCCTGAGTGTCAGGAACAGGCTGCGCGAGGCGCAGCGCGGACGAACCTCGCGCACATAGCGAAGGATCGCATTGCCGGCCTCGGTGGCCAGCGGGTACTCCTGCTTGCAACGCT
Source organism: Variovorax sp. P2_H12 (assembly GCF_056403395.1). Taxonomy (NCBI): domain Bacteria; kingdom Pseudomonadati; phylum Pseudomonadota; class Betaproteobacteria; order Burkholderiales; family Comamonadaceae; genus Variovorax; species Variovorax sp. P2_H12. Next base: position 11,399 of record NZ_JBFUFO010000078.1, read on the forward strand.
GCTTGGGTCGCGTGACATGAAGGATGTCGTGCTCCCAGTCGATGTCGTCCAACGTCAGCGCGACCACCTCGCCGCTCCGAAGGCCGTACATCGCCAGCAACATGAGGATGGCCCGGTCGCGGATGTCCCGGGGGCGAGCGGTGTCTGCGCTTGCGATCAGCCGTTGGACGTCGTTCCAGCACGGACCTACAGGCAGTGCTTCCTGCTTGAACAGGCGTGGCCCTGCGATCCCGCCGACCAAGCCCTCTGGGCAACGACCGATTGATGCCAGACGTGAATAGAACGCTCGCAGGGCGGTGGCTGCTGCTGCGACGGATGCCCGGCACCACCCCTGTGCGCCCCTCATGGAAAGGAAGGCATCCACTTGCTCCAAAGTGGCCTCGTCAGCGCAACTGCGTCGCTCGGCAAGCCACGACAGAAAGGCCCGGACATGCCAGCAGTAGTTGTTGACGGTCTTCGGCGACAAGCCCCGCTCGTGACGCATATGGCAGACAAACTCGCCCACCAAGTCAGCGCCAGGCTCGGGAGGCGCGGGCGGCAGCTGCAGGCGCTGGATGTATCGTAGCCAGTCGGTGGCGACTTGAACGAATCTCCGGCGTCTGCCGGGTGAGACGACATGGCCGCGTCGTCGCTGATGTCGGACCCAGCGATCGGCGGCCGAGGCGACTTCCTCTGGCGTGATCGCCCTCGTTCCACTGATGTCCAGGCGCCTCGCAACGACCAGAAGCTCGCTTGCGAGGTTGGCGATGGAGTCCCTCCTGGCACCGGACGCGGCGAAGTGCGCGACAAAGCGATCCCGCTCCTCGGCCGCCGGCCCATCGAGATGCCGGGCAAGGACGCGTGAATACCGAAATAGCGTCTCGAACATGTCGGATCCCCTTGCGAAAACCATGGGACCCGACACTACCTCGAGGGCAAAACTTATGTGGCGCTCCGCAGCGGGCCTCCCGAGGAGGCCGCTGCCGGAAGCCACATATGGACCAACGCCACATTAGGCATGAAGATGCACATCGGCGTGGACAGCCAGACCGGCTTGGTGCACAGCGCCGTGGTCACGGCGGCCAACGTGCACGACAAGCACCCGCTGCCCAATCTGCTGCACGGCCAGGAACAGCGGGTCTGGGGCGACAGCGTCTACTCCTCGCAGCAGGCGCTGATCCGCTCGAAGGCACCGCAAGCGGCCGACTGGACCAACCAGAGGGTGCGCAAAGGAAGCGAGATGGAGGACCTCGAGCGCTTGGTCAACCGAGTCAAGTCCAAGGTGCGGGCCCGTGTCGAACATGTCTTTGCCGTCGTCAAGCGGCTGTGGGGCTTCGACAAGGTGCGCTACCGCGGCTTGGCCAAGAACGCCACGCGATCCTTCGTCGCGCTCGGGCTGGCCAATATCTACCTCGCACGCGGAGTACTGTATGAGCAGGTCCGCCCATAAGGGCAGCAATGCGAGCCAATGGCTCGTGGCGCGGCCCGCAACGATCCCACGGGCGACGCAATTCGCTCTGAATTCGCCTCGCCGCGTTGAAATGGGCGTCAATTCAGGCGTCTCAGGCGATGTGACTACTGGATGGAGCAATCCGGGGCCTTATTCAGCGTTGCCTTAGAAGTTCATTGAACTAATCAAGGAGCGCCGAATCGATCGTGTACCGTATGCACACGACGAGGCGGCCATGCGAGGAAGACCTAAGACAGAACTGGTGCTGAGCGAAACCGAACGCGAGCAACTCACAGCGCTGACGCTGCGGCGCA
>NZ_JBFUFO010000079.1:0-13127 GCF_056403395.1 Variovorax sp. P2_H12
GCATCGGGCATTTCCACCGCGGGCACCCGATCTGTTGCACGGAGAGCGGGCGCGACCGTGCCATTGTTTCCGCGGAACGAACACTGCTGTTCTTTTTCCGCCGTTTTCGCCCGGTTCTTTGGCCTCAAACTCTCGTCTACAGAGGCTGCTATGAACACGACATGGACTTTCATTTTGGCCGGCGCGGTGACCCTGGCGTCCGCGGCGGGAATCGTTACCGGTGAGACCGCAAAGGGCGAGCTGCGCTTCGTCGAGGCCGCCACGTCCGTCACCGCGAGCTCCGAGGCGTTCGCCTGGGTGACCGGAGGCAAGACTGCGGTCGCCTCCGCCGTCTCCGCCGCTCAGTAGGAACGGCCGGCACGGCACCGGCCAGGGAGACGCGCGAGGCCGCGCCCTGGTCGGCAGGCTCCTACGTATGGCCTGCGGCCTGATTTGCCCGAGCGCTTCTTCCGCGACATCACCGACAAGCGCAATCCGCGTGACAGCTTCACCAGCGTGGCAGAACTCGAACTGGCCATCGACCTATACGTCGCCCATCACACCATCGATCCCAAGCCCTTCATCCGGACCGCGCTCATCCGACATCCTGGCCAAGGGCACGCGCATCAAGGCCCCTCTCGCGGCCTCTGCGGGATAAGTACAGAACAGAGTGGCGCACTGCAACTGACTCGAACCGCTTGAGCGAGCTCGGGTACGGTTGCCTTCGTCGTCTATGACCTCCCGCCTCGTCTCGCGCAGATCAGCGCCGTAGGTTGCGGACTCGTCGAGCCATCTCCCTCACATTGGGGATGACGCGCTCGGAAATGGCTAGGAGAGTGTGCCGTCGGGCAACTCGCGCGACGCTCTAGCCACGGCTGCCCGGCGGCAGTCTGGCCATCAATGACTCAATCAAGTCAGAAGGAATCATGGCAATACATTACGACCTCAAGCGCAGTGGGACGCAGTTCATGTTCAATCTGAAGTCCGCCAACGGCGAGACCGTTCTGACCAGCGAACGCTACACAACCAAACAAAATGCGCAGGGTGGCATCGCCTCTGTCAAGAACAACGCGTCGCAGGAAATGCGATATCGGCGACTGACCGCGACAAACGGGCAAGCGTATTTCACTCTCTTGGCTGGCAACGGGGAGATCATCGGGATGAGCGAGACCTACTCGTCGCCTGCGGCCAGGGACAACGGGATCAACTGGGTCAGGTTGAATGGGCCGGACGCGCCTACCGTCGACAACACGTAGGGCACCGACGTACGGCGTGGATCCCGCGGATGCGAAAAAGCCGCCTCAGTAGGGCGGCTCACCCTGTTGCACGGATTGAGGTTGCTTCGTCCGGGCATCCTCCGGACTGTCATGGGGTCCGTCATGAGTCGGCACCGGCAAGTCGCCGACGTCGAGAGCATCCTCTTTCATCAGGCTGTCCCATTCTCGAAGCATCTCCCGCGGTACGTCCGGGTAGAGCTTCTGCAGTTCGTCGAGAGCCTGGCTCGCAGTAGCGTCCTTGAGTTTCCTGTCAATGATTTCGAACGCCAGGATGAACGGAAGCGCCAGAAGGACAATCAACGCGAACAGCGGACCCACTGCGAGCGCGACGAGCACGACCACTGGTGCAGCCACGATGACCAAAATCACCCTGCCGATCAGCCTCAAATGCTTCATCAAGTACGCCATGCGCGAATGACTCCAACCAGGACAGTCTTGGGCACAATCAGCAGGCGAACCTTTGTAGTAGGACAACGCCACCATCGACCACGAGGACTTGAGAGTGTGAGATTTGCACTCTATGGCTCGCATGCCGAAGGTCCAACACGACGCCCCTACGCCATGTGAGGTTGGACGTGGAGTTCATGAACTTGTCGTCGACGAACGGGTAAGGTGCCGTTCGCGAAATCAGACAGAACAAGGTCGCGTAATACAAAAGCCCGCATCGTGCGGGCTTTGCTGTTGTTGGAGACACAATCCCCATCGCGGTCGCCTCGCACTGGGTCGCTTGTCGAACTATCATGATCAGAACAACGCACTGACGACAGTCATTGCAAACCCTCCCCGCTTCGGCGGGGTTTGCTTTTTTGGCGAGTGCATTACTAGTAAGAAAGCATGAACGAGGCTGCCACATCATGAGGGTACTTGTCTGTGGTGGTCGCAATTACGACGACTGGGCATACATTGTTCGTGTCCTTGACCGCGTTCACGCCCGCCAACCAATCACCCAGCTCATCGAGGGTGGCGCGACGGGAGCCGATGAGCTCGCACGTCGTTGGGCCAAGGCACGCGGTATCGAGGTCGCCACATTCATCGCTGACCGGGTTCGCTATCAGGGTCGTGCTGGACCCATCAGAAACGCTCAGATGCTGCGCGAGGGGCGTCCGGAACTCGTTGTCGCGTTCAAGGGGGGTCGGGTGACCGCGCACATGGTCACCATCGCATCGGCAGCGCTCGTGCCGGTGTTGAAGACCTGGCGGCTTGAGGGTGAGACGCCGCCGTTTGAATAGCGAAAAAAATGCAACCGCCCGCATCGTGGGGGCTTGGGGTACCTTCCGACTTTCCGAATCGCGGTCGCCCCAACTCCGATCTACACCGCTGAAACAAAAAGCCCTGGCCGTTTCATCGACAGAGGGTTGGGAGATCCTTCGGGGATGCAATGTGCGTCGATTGATGACTGCTCAATGTGCTGGAGCAAACAGAAAGGTTCCGCCCTTCGCTTCGACTGCTGTCCGAACCTTGGCGGCGTCCGCAGGATCACCAATGAAGCCCAAAGTGAGCATTGGCAGCCTGCCCGGAACTTGGTTTAGCGCGGAGAGGGTCACCTTCGCGGCAAACCTGCTGTCTTGACCGGCAACCGCGAGATTGACCGGCGTCGTGTCCGCGACTGAGATGTGTCGATGTAAGTTCGCAACTGTAGGCGAGTCGAGGCCCACGTTGCCAATCATGGCGGAAGCCATAGCCCCGGCGACGCTTGGTGAACCTGGAATCCACTGGAGCAAGAGCTTGCCCTTTTTGTCTTTGAACAAGGGGGCCGCTTTAACGGCAAAGTCATCCATGGAGCGAGGGCCGGGGGCTGAACACCCCACTAACGCGGCAAGAACTCCAAAAGAAAATATAAGGCGAAGTTTCATCGCAATTCTATGATTTCTTGTATTGATGGAATTATTTATGGCCGAGCAGGAGCGACCGAATTGAATGTCTCTTTGCACGCATCCAAGGTCGCCGCCCATCTACTTTGATCGCAAGCGGTCCTTCCGCCATTTAGAAGTTGCCGAAAACCTCGGCCCTTCATGCACAGCTCCACCCTGGCAATGTCGTCCATCGTTACAGTCCTTCCGAGCCGTTGCGAATGCCAGCGTGGGAATCCGACGTAAGGGTTGTCATAGCCGCATTCGACAAGCGCAGCCTTTACCTCTTCGGAAGTCGCACCGTCCCGCGCCCAGGTCTGGAAAATTGACGGCGGCGGCGGCGCGCCGGCTAGGCAACCAGAAAGAAGCATTGCGGCACCGCACCCGAAAATAACGGCACGCATGGCTTATCGGGGAATGGTAGGGCGAGCCGGCACATAGCGCGGCAACCCCCCGCTATCCTGCCAAAAATTTCCGCACCCGCTTGTCGCCGGTGCCTTGCCATAGCAGTTATGGACGGTCGTTGGCTGCCCCGTGGCGGCCCTGATTGCCTCCCAAATGCTGTTCGTTTCGTCAGGGATCGTACCGCCAGTACCCGAGTTGAAACCACTAAGCATGCCCACCGGGTCCGCAAAATGGTTCTGGTACTGCAAAACCATGGTGCCACGCTGATTCGCGTCAGCTACGCCGTCTCTTCCTTGCAGGTTCGCGAGGATGCCGTCAGCCTTGAGGACGTTATATGCAGGGCCAAAGAAATTTACCGTGATGCCCCCGAACGCTCCATTGGAATTCGATTGGCCCTGGACAGCCTCAAGGGCATTTCCGACAGTCATGGACCCTCGACTGTGTCCATCGAGATGCAGTCCATCGCTACCGTACGTATTCAATAGGTCAATGTTCTCCTGCGTGGCGTTTGTTAAACCAATGGCCGGATTCTCGAGGTGTTTCATGTACCCGGCGATCATCAATTCGGCGGGTACGCTGCTTGCCTCTGGAAAATAAACGAAATATTGCGCCTCATCTCCGGCTGTGCTGTGCTGTGCTGCGTACATCGCAGCGGCATCGATATCATTGAAGATGCCATTATTCGCAACGTGAATTTTTCCATCCGGTCCAGGCTTCAAATTCTTCTTCTCTTCGTCGGTCAGAACGCGATATTCGGGCTTTCCGTCCTCGCCATATTTGACCGAACCGTCTTCATTTTTGACAAGTTGCACAAATGGAGCTCCCTCGATGAACATCTTGCGAACCGCCTCGTCGGAATACTGCGTGCCCTGCTGAAACGCAGCGCCTGAGATGACCTGCCGAGCGTAAGCCTGCTCCTCCAGCGCCTGGACGTCCTTGCGCTCGACGGCCACATTCGCGTTCGCCGTGTCGCGATTCAGCGCGGCGATGGCTTCAGGCGTGCTCTTGCTGCTGCACGGCGGCCAACGAACAATGCTAGAGCTTCTTGATTCACTCGGCATGCCAGCCTTTTCCGAGAAATCCCCTCTTGTTTCTGAAAGATCTTCGGAGGCTGCCCGAAGGCCGGTATGCGGCGGGTCGCGTTCTCGTTGCTGGCCGATTCGCATCCGGATGCCTTCGAGGTGGCGGAAGACATCGGCTCGGGGTGCGACGTGTGGATCGTGTTCGGCACCAGGCCGGTCGGCCGATCTCGCGTCCCGGTTCGATGGGGTCTGCGTCCATTGCCCCGGGGCGTGACGCTGAAGTCGCTCAAGCGGGCACAATGTGGATTTCGTATACCGCGTAGCGCCGAGCAATGGAAGCACTGAACATCGATGGCAAATTGGGCGAGCGCCATGCGCCGCTGACCAAGCTTGTCCTGACGGCGCTGCGCGAGCGGATCCTGAGCGGGGAACTGGCGCCGGGCGAGCGCCTGGTCGAGGGCCGCCTTTCCGAGGAGCTCGGCGTCTCGCGCATGCCGGTCCGGGAGGCGCTGCGCGCCCTGGCGGCCGAAGGCATCGTCGCCATCGAGCCCAGGCGCGGCGCGACGGTCACCACCTTCACGAAAGAGCAGATCCACGAGATGGTCGAGGTGCGCGCGACGCTCGAGGCCCTCAACGCCAAGCTGGCGGCGCGGCGCCACGATCCGGCGCAGATCGCCAAGCTCGAACGCATCCTGGCCGAAGGCTCGCAGCTCACCAGCGATGACGATCTGGCGCGCATCTCGGCCCTGAACCTCGATTTTCATGAGGCGCTGGGCAACGTCGCCGCCAATTCGGTGCTGCAGGAGATCATGCGTTCGCTGCGCGAGCGCACCGCGCTCTTCTTCACCGTGAACAACCGCGAACGCATGCACGCCAACTGGCAGGAGCACGCCGCCATCCTGCGTGCCGTGGTGGCCGGCGATGCCGAACTGGCGGCGCTGCTCGCGGCGCGCCATGTCTACAGCGCGGCCGAACTCCCGGGGACGCTTGCGCCGACGCCGCCCTCGGCGTCGAAGACGCCCGACTGAGACGCTGCCGGCTCAGCCGCCGGCGAGCCGGCGCCAGGCCAGGCCGGCCAGCGCCACGTCCTCGAGGCCGACTCCGACCGACTTGTAGACCGTGATCTCCTCCGGGCTGCGGCGTCCGGGCACCTGGCCGCTCACGAGTTGCGCGAGCTCGACGATCTTTTCATCGGGCAGCACGCCTTCCGCGGCCAGAACCAGTTCGCCGGCCTCGCGCAGCGACTGCCGCCGCCACTCGACCGCCACCAGCGCCGCGCGCGACAGCGCCACGTCGTCGAGCTCGCGGGTGTGCGGCAGGCTCGAGCCAACAGCGGCAACGAAGCAGCCTGTGGGCAGGCGCTCTCCCGGGAAAAGCGGTGTGGTGGCGCGCGATGCCGTGACGACGATGTCGGCGCCGTCGAGCGCTTCGTCGGCATCGCACAGCCGCACCGGCACGCCGCCGCACTTCTCGGCGAGGCCTTCCGCCAGCCCCGCGGCAGGGCGTGGCGTGCAGACGCGGATGCTTTCGAGGCCGAAGGCGGCCGCCATCTGTACCGCGTGGGCCTGGCCCTGCGCACCCGCTCCGAACAGCGCCAGGCTTCGTGCGTCGGGGCGTGCCAGATGGCGGGCGGCGATCACCGAGCAGGCGGCGGTGCGCAGCCGCGTGATGGCGCCGGCGTCGAAGGACGCCAGCGGCCGGCCGTCTTCGGTCGAGAACAGCAGGATCACGAAGGAGAACTGTCCCTTGATCGTGGTGTAGACCTTGGCGCCTGCAACGCCTTGCCCAGGGATGACTGCGCCCAGCGTCGAGAGCTTGACGCCGCCGGCCTCGGTGCGGATGCGCTCCTGCATCGCGGCCGTGCCCTCGCCGAAACGCAGGAAGGCGTCGCGCAACACTTCTTGCGCATCGGCCGGCGAGACCAGCGTGTCGACTATCGAATCGGTGATGTGTTGCAAGGCGAACTCCCGCGAAATGTCAGAAAGCGATGGCTTCGCGCACCAGCAAGGCGATGGCGCCGAAGGCGGAAAGGGCCAGCAGCAGGCCGCGCACCGCGCCGCGCGACACGCGGCGATGGAGCGGGCCCGAGAGTGCAAAGCCCGCCACCATCAAGGGCAGCAGCCAGGCACTGAGCCACAGCTCGTGCCGGCCGAAGCGGCCGACGCTCGCCAGCATCACCAGCGAGAAGGCGGCGCCGACGAAGAACACGCAGCCCAGCGTGGCGCGCAGCCGCGGCGGCGGCAGGTACTGCATGACCAGGGCGAATGGCGGTGCGCCCGCGGACGTGATGGTGCCCATCAGCCCCGAGGCGATGCCGGCACCGACCATGTTGCCGCGCGAGGCGTCGATGCGGCGGCCGCTCAGGCTCAGCACGACACCCGCCAGGATGAAGAGCGCGAACATCACGGTCAGCAGCTCGGCAGGCAGGAGCAGCAGGCACACCGCGGCGCCCAGCGTGCCGACCACGCGGCCGATCAGCGCCACGCCCGCTGCGGCCCAGTCGACCTGGTCGAACTCGCGCAGCGCCGACATCAGGGCCAGCGGCCCGCCGAGCGCGAGCAGCGGGCCCGGCGCGAGTTCGGGATAGAACAGGGCGGCGATGGGCGCCGAGAACATCGCGAAGCCGACGCCGCCGATGCCTTGCAGGCAGGCGCCCACCAGCACCATCGCGGCCATGCCGGCGTAGTGGCCCAGGCTCATGCCCTCGGGCAGCAGTGAAGCGATCATCTCTTGATGTCGCGCGGTTGCCACGACACGGCGATGTCGCCGTGGACGAAGGTCTGGCAGGCCATGCGCCAGCCCTGCTTCACCTCGTCCTCGGACAGGTGCTTCCTTTCCTTGGCCTTGATGGCGTCGGTGTGCTCGACGCCGTTCTCGATGCGGCACTTGCAGGTGCCGCAGAGGCCGCCGCCGCACTTGAAGGGGATGCCGCCCTGTTCGCGCAGCGAAATGCGCAGCAGGTTGCCGCCTTCGGGCGCGGAAACGACCTTGGCGTTGTTGCTGAGAAAAGTGATCTGGATCATGGAAGGGGGAGGGGCCGCCGCCGGCGGCGGCATGGGTGTCAACTGGGCACCAGCACCACGTCGGCATCGCCTTCGTGCACCAGGTGCCGCAGCGCGGCGCGCGCCAGTTCGACGGTTTCGAACTTCTCGAAGAACTTGATCGGCACGTGGTTGACGACCTCGGGCGGCGTCTCGTCGATCACCGTGACGCGGCAGTCCGACACGACCTCCGCGATCACGAAGCGCGCCTTGCAGCGGCCGAAGAAGAAGTAGTCGGCGGACTCGACGCGCCGCAGGCCCTCGACGAGTTCGGTGCGGAATTGCCCGGGCTTGCTGGTCAATATCAGGTACATGGCAAAGAGGCAAAGGGCGTCGTCAGGCCGGCAGCGCGTCGTCTTGCGCCAGTTCGATGTCCTGCTGCACCCAGAGCTGGCAGGCCAGGCGCCAGCCGGCATCGAGCCGTTCGCCGAGCTGTTTCTTTTCCTTCCAGTTCGGCGGCGGCAGGTGCTCGGCGCCGGCCAGCACGCGGCAGGCGCACTTGGAGCACTTGCCCATGCCGCACTCGTAGCGCAGGTGGGGATACGGAAACTGCTTGATGCCGGCGCGCACCACCAGGTTGGTGTTGTCCTTGACCTCGTCGCGATAGACCTGGCCGCCTTTGTGGAAGGTGATGATGGGCATGCGCGCGGCTGTCTGGAAAGCGGATCGGCCGGATGCTCAGGCGGCTTCGAGCACCGCCGGCTGCGCGGCGCCCTCGGCGCCTTCGACGGCCACGTAGTCGTGGTACAGGGCCGTCGTGTAGAGCAGGCGCATCTGGGCACCGACTTCGCAGATCTTCAGGCAGCGCTGCTGCAACTCGACGGTGGTCGCGTGCTCGAGCACGATCTGGTAGCCGCGCTCGCCGTGGATCTCGTCCGAGACGATGTGCAGGTCGAAGAACTCCACTTCCTCATCGGTGAAGCCGTATTTCTCGCGCAAGGTGGGTGTCTGCTTGCGGTAGATCGACGGCACCTGCGACTCGAGGCCCACCACCAGGCCGGCGACGGCCACGATCGGGTCTTCGCGCATCGCCACCGCGTAGCACCAGCTTTGCAGGCCGCGCGTGGTCGGCGACATGTTGTCGGGGTCGATCACGCGGTCGCGCGTGGTGCCGCAGGCTTCGGCAAAGCGGATCAGCAGGTCGGTGTGGCGATCGCCACCGATCTCTTCCTCGTACATGTTGGCCAGCAGGAAGTCTTTCGCTTCGGTGAAGCGGTCGGGCATGCGGGCATAGAGATAGCCGAGGTAGTCGGCGAAGGGGCCGACGTAGTGGTAGTGGTTCTCGGCCCAGCGCGCCAGGTGCGCACGACTCAGCGTGCCGCCGGCCCAGGCCAGGCTGAAGGGGGAGGTGTTGGCGCTCCTGCCCTTGATGGCGTTTTCGAGGGCGGTCCGGAATTCGTCGCGGTTCATGAGGGCGGGCATGCGGGCTCCTGGTCGAGTGGTGAGATGAAATTGGGTTTGTATGGATACTGTATACCAATAATCACCCGCTCTGCAACCCTGCGTTCACAGGAGATTCCTGATCTTGCTGTTTTTGTTGGTATACAGTATTCTCTTATTGACTCAACCGCCACCACGCGCCGAAATGACCCACGATTCATCGACACCCTTCCAGAACCACATCGACGGAGCCTGGGTTTCCAGCAGTTCCGATCGCACCTTCGACAACATCAATCCCGCAGACGCGCGGGAGGTCGTGGGGCGCTTTCAGGCCTCGTCCGCCGAGGACGCAAAGGCTGCCGTGGCGGCGGCGGCAGCGGCGTTCGACGGCTGGAAGAAGACCCCGGTGTCCAGGCGCGCGGCGATCCTCAACGCCGCCGCGCAGTACCTGGAGACCCACGTCGCGCAGTTCGCCGAGGAACTGACCCGCGAAGAGGGCAAGCCGATGGCCCAGGCCAGGGACGAGGTCCTGCGTTCGGCGCAGACGCTGCGCTTCTACGCGGTGGAAGGCCAGTCTTTTTCGGGCGAGACCTTTCCGCAGGACGACCCGGACATGGTGGTCTACAGCCAGCGCGAGCCGCTCGGGGTGGTGACGGTCATCAGCCCCTGGAACTTCCCGGTGTCGATTCCGGCGCGCAAGATCGCGCCGGCGCTGATCACCGGCAACACGGTGGTCTTCAAGCCCTCGTCGGACGCGCCGCTGTCGGGTCTGCGCCTGGCCGAGGCCTTGATCCAGGCCGGCCTGCCGAAGGGCGTGCTCAATTTCATCACGGGGCGCGCCTCGGAGGTCGGGCCGGTGATCACCGAATCGCCCGCCGTGCGTGCCATCTCGTTCACCGGTTCGACGGCGGCGGGCGAGCAGATCCACCGCGCGGCCGCCATGACCACGCGCACCCAGATGGAGCTCGGCGGCAAGAATCCGCTGATCGTGATGGACGACGCCGACCTCGACCGCGCGGTCGACCTCGTCATCAAGGGCGGCCTGTCGCTCAGCGGCCAGGCCTGCACCGGCACCAGCCGCGTGCTGGTGATGAAGGCCGTGATGGGCGCCTTCACCGACAAGCTGGTCGCCAAGGTGCGCACGCTGAAGATCGGCAGCGGCATGACGCCGGGCATGGACCTCGGCCCGCTCGCCACCCGCAAGCAGCTGGAGACGGTGCTCGGCTACATCGAGATCGGCAAGTCGGAGGCCACCTTGCTGTGCGGCGGCGAGCAGCTCACCGAGGGTGAATTCGCCCACGGCTTCTACGTGACGCCGGCCATCTTCACCCACGTGACGCAGCGGATGCGCATCGCGCGCGAAGAGATCTTCGGCCCCGTGATCGCGCTGATCGAGGTCGACGGCTATGACGACGCGATCGTCAAGGCGAACGACACCGAATACGGCCTGTCGGCCGCCATCGCCACCACCAGCCAGGTGCATGCGCACCGCTTCGCGCAGGACATCCAGTCGGGCACGGTGAAGATCAACCGCACCACCACCGGCAACCTGATCAACGCGCCCTTCGGCGGCCTGAAGCGCTCGAGCACCTCGACCTTCCGCGAGTCGGGCCGCACCGGCCTCGAGTTCTATACGCAGATCAAGACCGTCTACCGCGGCTGCTGATCCCTCTTTTCCCTTTCGCAGAGACCTCTCATGAAAACCGCACTCAAGCTCGAACTCGAAGAAGCCCGCCTGATGATCGACGCCGCCATCCGCAAGGCGCAAGAGATCGGCGTGCTCGAAACCATCTGCATCGTCGATGACGGCGGCTATCCGATCGCCATGGATCGCATGAACGGCGCCCGCATCACGGGCCCGCAGATCGCCTGGAACAAGGCCTTCACGGCGGCCGGCCACAAGCGTTCGACCCATCTGTTCAACACCCTGCCCAACGGCCCCGCGCTGCCGGGCAACGAGGCCTTCGGCATCCAGTGGAGCTTCGAGGGCAAGTTCGCCGTTTTCGTGGGTGGCTTCCCTATCGTGGTCGACGGCAACGTCATCGGCGGGGTCGGCCTCTCGGGCGGCAACGGCGAGCAGGACACGAAGTGCGGCGTGGCCGCGCTGCAAGCCCTGCACGAACGGCTCGAAGCCCAGGGCCACGTCGTGCTGGTCGAGGCCGACATCAAGAAGTAGGGCGGCATCGCCTCGACGTTTCGAAAGACGGACCATGGCTTTTCGCATCCAGCTGCTCGAGACGGCACAGTGCTTCGATGCCGCGCCCGGCGAATCGGTGCTCGACGCCGCCTTGCGCCACGAGTTCCGGCTGCCGCACGAATGCCGCTTCGGCGGCTGCGCGACCTGCCGCATCAGGCTCGTCGAAGGCACGGTGGACTACGACGAATTCCCGCCCGGATTGACGGCCGACGAAGCGGCTGAGGGCTATGCGCTGGCCTGCCAGGCCAGGCCGGCCAGCGACCTGGTGATCAGTGCCGCGCGGCGCCTGCCGCCGTGCTCCGAGCCCGCGCGGCACCTGGCCACGGTGACGGCGGTGCGGCCGCTCGGCGATGACGTGCTGCATCTGGCGCTCGAGCTTCCGCCCGAGGCCGACCTGCTGTATCGCGCCGGCCAGTACATCAACATCCTGCTGCCGGACGGCGGCCATCGCAGCTTCTCGATGGCGTCGCGGCCGCATCCGCAGGCGCTCGACTTCCACATCCGGCGCATCCCGGAGGGCCGCTTCACGAGCGGGCACGCCGCCCGGCTGCAGCCCGGCGACCGGCTGCCCGTCGAGCTGCCCCATGGCAGCTTCTGCTTTCACGCGGAAGACTACCGCCCGCTCCTGATGGTGGCGACGGGCACCGGGCTGGCGCCGATCAAGAGCATCCTGGAGTCGCTCATGGACGACGACGATTGCCCGCCTGTCAGCCTCTATTGGGGCATGCGCACCGAGGCCGACCTGTACCTGCACGACCAGATCCAGGCCTGGACCGATCGGCTGTGCGACTTCCGCTACGTGCCCGTGCTGTCGCGCGCCGGCGCCGGCKGGACCGGCCGGCGCGGGCACGTGCAGCAGGCCGTCGAGGAAGATTTCGAGGATCTTTCGGAGCATGCCATCTACCTGTGCGGCTCCCCGGCGATGATCGGCGACGCCAGGCGGGCCTTCCTGGCGCACCATGCCAGCATCGACCATCTGTACAGCGACAGCTTCACCTTCCAATCCACCGCCGCGGCCTGAGCCGCGGCACGCAAGGAGAAACCCGATGGACCTGGGCATCTCGCAGCGCACGGCGCTGGTCTTCGGCGGCAGCCGCGGCATGGGCCGCGCTTGCGCCCGGCAACTCGCGCTGGAAGGCGTGCAGGTCGTGATCGCCGCACGCACCGAGGCCACGCTGCGCGAGGCGGCGGCCGAGCTGTCGGCCGAGGCGGGCACGCCGCTGCGCTTCGTGGTCGCCGACATCACCACCGCCACGGGTCGCGATGCCGCGCTGGCGGCCTGCCCGTCGCCCGACATCCTGGTCAACAACGCCGACGGCCGCCCGCCCGGCGACTTTCGCGACTGGTCCACGGCCGACTGGCATGCCGCGCTCGACGCCATGATGCTGGGACCGATCGAGATGATCCGCCGCACGGTCGACCCGATGATCGAGCGCGGCTTCGGGCGCATCGTCAACATCGTCTCGCGCAGCGTGAAGACGCCGCAGGCCGAACTCGGGCTGTCGAACGGCGCGCGATCGGGGCTGGTCGGCTTCGTCGCCGGCCTGGCGCGGCAGACCGTGCGCCACAACGTGACGATCAACAACATCCTGCCCGGCGTGTTCGCGACCGATGCGCAGCGCCATCACGTCGAGGCGTTGGTGAAGGCCGAGGGCAAGGCCTTCGCGCAGCTGTGGGAGGAGCGCGGCCGCAACAACCCGGCCGGCCGCTTCGGCCGCGCCGAGGAGGTGGGTGCTCTCTGTGCGTACGTGTGCTCCGCGCACGCGGGCTACATCACGGGGCAGAGCCTGCTGATCGACGGCGGGGCCTACCCGGGGACCTTCTAGGCCGAAGTTCCTCGGTCACCCAGCGGCCTTTTGGCCTGTAGTTCCCTTTGGAATCAACGAGTTGGGCGGCTTCATGCGTTCCTGAATGTAGGCATGTTATTTACTTGACATTTACTTGTAATTGACCTATTAATGTAGGCATGCACATCC
>NZ_JBFUFO010000080.1:0-12487 GCF_056403395.1 Variovorax sp. P2_H12
CAGCGTGGTGAGCCAGGTGGTGGACACCATGGGCTCGATCAACGCCTCCTCGCGCAAGATCGTGGACATCATCGGCGTCATCGACGGCATCGCCTTCCAGACCAACATCCTGGCGCTGAACGCGGCGGTGGAAGCGGCGCGCGCCGGCGAGCAGGGCCGGGGCTTCGCGGTGGTGGCGTCGGAAGTGCGCAGCCTGGCGCAGCGCTCGGCGGCGGCGGCCAAGGAGATCAAGACGCTGATCGGGGACTCGGTGGACAAGGTCGAGGAAGGCAGCAAACAGGTGGCGCAAGCGGGCCGGACGATGGAAGAGATCGTGGACAGCGTGAAGCGCGTGACGGACATCATGGGCGAGATCACGGCGGCGAGCCAGGAGCAGACCTCGGGGATCGAGCAGATCAACCAGGCGATCACGCAGATGGACCAGGTGACGCAGCAGAACGCGGCGCTGGTGGAACAGGCGAGCGCGGCGGCGGGCTCCCTGCAGGATCAGGCGAGCCAGCTGTCGCGCGCGGTCAGCGTCTTCAAGCTCGGGCATTCGCGCCCGGCGGCGACCCCGGTTCCCCGATCGCCGACGCGGCCCGCCAAGGTCGAGGCACCCCGGCGCCCGTCGGCCACGGCCGCCAGCGCGGCCGCCCCGGCGGGCGACTGGGAAGAGTTCTAGGCCGGCGCCGGGCCGCCCCAAGGCGGCCGCGGCCCCCTCGGGGGGCAGCGACTACACGAAGTGACGGAGCGTGGGGGTCAGGTCAGGTCGCCTTGCCCGGCTCGTCGGTCCGCATCGGCGAACGCCCGGGCGCGGGCCGGGGAACGCCCTTGAGCGACCCGTAGGTGTGCGCATAGACCCAGGTGAACTCGACCCCCAGCAGGAAGATCTGCGCCGAGTAGTAGACCCACACCAGCACCACCACCAGCGAACCGGCGGCCCCATAGCCTGACGCGATGCCGGTGGTGCCGATGTACAGGCCGATCAGGTACTTGCCGACGGTGAACAGCACGGCGGTCACGGCCGCGCCCACCCACACGTCGCGCCACTGCACGCTCGCGCGCGGCATGACCTTGAAGATCATCGCGAAGCCCACCGTCACCGTCACGAAGCCGAAGGCCGAATTGACGTTCTGCGCCAGGGTGGCCCAGCCGCCGAAGAGCGGCGCCCACCATTCGCCCAGGGCCGCCAGTGCCGCGTTGACCACCAGCGACACGATCAGCAGGAAGCCGATCCCCATGATCATGCTGAACGAGAGCAGCCGCGTGCGCATGAGCGACAGCAGCCCGCCGCTCTCGTCGCGCGCCGGCGCGCGCCAGATGCGGTCGAAGGCGTCCTGCAGTTCGCCGAACACCGTGGTCGCACCGACCACCAGCAGGCCGACGCCGACCACGGTGCCGACGATGCCCTGGGTCGGCTTGTTGAGTGCTTCCAGCATCGCCTGGACCGCCCTCGCGCCGTCGGCCCCCATCAGCTCGGAGAGCTGATCGAGGATCTCGCCGCGCGCGGCCTCCTGGCCGAACACCAGGCCGACCACCGAGATCACGATCAGGATCAGCGGTGCCACGGAGAACACCGTGTAGTAGGCCAGCGCGGCGCCCATGCTGGGGGCGTAGTCGGCCCGCCACGAGGCCACGGACTGCTTGAAGAGATCGAAAACCGCGCGTGCGTTCATGGCCGGAGTTTCGCAGCAACCCGCCGGACCCGCGCCGGACGTTGCGCCAGGCGCCGAAGAGGCCGGCCCACGATAATCGCGGCACATGCACCCGGCATCTCCTCCTGCGGCGACCGACCGCCCCCGACCCCAGTCTCCGCGCGACCTGTTCGTTTCATTCACCTGGCTCGCACTGCAAGGCTTCGGCGGCGTCCTCGCCATCGTCCAGCGCGAGATGGTCGAGAAGAAACGCTGGCTCACCGCCGACGAATTCCTCGAGGACTGGGCCGTGGCCCAGGTGCTGCCGGGACCCAACGTCATCAACCTGGCGCTGATGATCGGCGACCGCCATTTCGGCCTGCGCGGCGCGATCGCGGCCGTGGCCGGCATGCTGCTCGTGCCGCTTGGCGTGATCCTCGTGCTGGCGGTGGCCTATGCCCGCTTCGCGGCCCATCCCGAGGTGGCCGGCGCCCTGCGCGGCATGGGCGCGGTGGCCGGCGGGCTGATCGCCGCCACCGGCATCAAGCTGATTCCCCAACTGCGCCGGCATCCGCTCGGCTTCGGCGCCTGCCTGGCACTGGCGGCGCTGGTGTTCGCCGCCATCGCGCTGGCCCACATCCCGCTCGGCTGGGTGCTGCTGGCGGTCGGCGGCGTCGCTTGCGTCTGGACCTGGCGAAAGATCGCCGAATGAGCCGCCGGGCCGCTCCCAAGGCGAATACCGCAGCGCTGCTGCGCGAAGGTACTCCCATGAGCCGCCGGGCCGCTCCCAAGGCGAATACCGCAGCGCGCAGCGCGGAGGTTGCCGAATCATGACCATTGCGATGCACTGGCAGGACTGGCTGTCCCTGTTCGCCCAGTACATGATGCTCTCGCTGCTCTCGATCAGCGGCGCCATCACCACCGTGCCCGACATGCACCGCTACCTGGTGAGCGACCACGGCTGGCTCAGCGACGCCCAGTTCAGTTCCTCGGTCGCGATCGCCCAGGCCGCGCCGGGCCCCAACGTGCTGTTCGTCGCGCTGATGGGCTGGAACGTTGGCCTGAATGCCGGCGGCGGCATCGGCGCCGGCCCCCAGGCGTGGCTGCTCGGCCTCCTGGGCCTGGCGGTCACGATGGTCGGCATCATGCTGCCCAGCACCACCCTGACCTACTTCGCGACCCGCTGGGGCCATCGCAACCGCTCGCGGCGCGAGGTGCGCGCCTTCAAGCAGGGCATGGCGCCCGTCGTCATCGGCCTGCTGGTCGCCACCGGCTGGGTGCTCGCCGCGGGTAACCACGCCGGCAACGCGCCCGCCTGGCACCTGTGGCTGTTGACCGGCGTGGCGGCGTTTATCGTCTGGCGAACCCGCATCCACCTGCTGTGGCTGCTGGGGGCCGGCGCGCTGCTCGGCGCCCTCGGCTTCGTCTGATTCACCCACAAAGGCTGTTCCATGCAACTTCGACCCCTCGGCCGCTCCGGCCTGCAAGTCTCCCCGCTGGCATTCGGCGGCAACGTCTTCGGCTGGACCGTGGACGAGGCGCTCTCGTTCCGGCTGCTCGACGCCTGGCTCGACGCGGGCTTCAACTTCGTCGACACCGCCGATGTCTATTCGAGCTGGGTGCCCGGCCACAGCGGCGGCGAATCCGAAACCCTCATCGGCAAGTGGCTGCGGCAGACCGGCAAGCGCAACCGGGTCGTGCTCGCGACCAAGCTCGGCAAGCCGATGGGGGAAGGCAAGAAGGGGCTCTCCCCGGCCTACATCCGCGAGGCGGTGGACGCGTCGCTGCGGCGCCTCAAGACCGACCACATCGACCTCTACCAGTCGCACGACGACGACCCGGAAACACCGCTCTCGGACACGGCCGAGGCCTTTGCCGCGCTGATCCAGGCCGGCAAGGTGCGCGCGATCGGGGCCTCGAACTTCAGCGCGCCGCGCCTGGCCGAGGCGCTGGACGTCGCCGAAAAACAGGGGCTGCCGCGCTACGAGAGCCTGCAGCCGCTCTACAACCTCTATGACCGCGCCGTGTTCGAGGACGCGCTGGAGCCGCTGTGCCTCGAGCGCGGTGTCGGCGTGATCAATTTCTACGCGCTCGCGGCCGGCTTCCTCACGGGCAAGTACCGCACCGAGGCCGATGCCGCCAAGAGCGCGCGCGGTGCGAGCACGACGAAGAAGTACCTGAACCCGCGCGGGCTGCGCATCCTCGACGCGCTCGACGCCGCCGCCAGGGCCCAGGGCGCGACGATGGGCCAGGTGGCGATCGCATGGCAGATCGCGCGGCCCGCGATCACCGCCCCGATCGCCAGCGCCACCTCGATGAAGCAGCTCGACGAACTGGTGACGGCCGCCACGCTGCGTCTGGCGCCCGAAACGGTCGCGGCGCTGGACGCGGCCAGCGCCGAAACCGTCTCCCCATGAATTCGATCGATCCGCTGGCACCGCCGGCACTCGCGTACTTCGCCGACCTGACGGTCGACGTCGGCCAGCCCCAGGTCCTGAGCCATGGCCCGCGCGGCACGCGGCGACTGGTCCCGATCACCGGCGGGGAGGCCCGCGGCAACGGCTGGACCGCGCGGGTCCTGCCCGGCGGCACCGATTTCCAGTTGATCGTGAGCGAAACCCTGTCGGAGCTCGACGCCCGCTACGGCCTCGAAACCGACGCTGGCGACCTGATCTACGTGCAGAACCACGCGGTCCGCTCGGCGCCGGCCGAGGTCATGGCCAAGCTGCTGCGCGGCGAGACGGTCGACCCGGCCCAGGTCTATTTCCGCTGCAACCCGCGCTTCGAGACCTCTTCCCCGACCCTGGGCTGGATCGCCGAGCGCATGTTCGTCGGCGTCGGCGTGCGGCATCCCGCCCAGGTCGTGATGCGCTTCTTCAATCTCCCATGACCGGCCGGCGCGGCCAGGCCTTTTCGGGAAACACCGCGGAACCGGCTCCGCCGGGCCGCTGGTGTTGCCCCCGGTAGGGGGTGGGCGGGCTACACGAAGTGAGCCCAACCTGGGGGCGAGCCTATGCTCTTTGGCGCATGGCTTCGTAGAGGCAGATGCCGCTGGCCACCGAAACGTTGAGGCTTTCGACCGCGCCCGCCATCGGTATGCTCACCAGCTCGTCGCAGGTCTTGCGGGTGAGTTGCCGCATGCCCTCGCCCTCGGCACCCAGCACCATCGCGAGGGGGCGCTTCAGGTCGCACTGGTACAGCGTACCGGGCGCGTCGTCGCTGGTGCCCACGCACCAGATGTTGCGCTCCTTGAGCTCGCCGAGGGTGCGCGCGAGGTTGGTCACCATGAAATAGGGCACGGTCTCGGCCGCGCCGCTCGCCACCTTGGCCACCGTGGCGTTGATGCCGGCGGCATGGTCTTTCGGTGCGATCACCGCATGGGCCCCCGCGCCGTCCGCCACGCGCAGGCAGGCGCCCAGGTTGTGCGGGTCGGTCACGCCGTCGAGCACCAGCAGCAAGGGCACGGTCCCTGCGGCTTCGAGGCCCTCGAGGAGTTCGTCGATCGAATGGGTCTGGGCCACGGGCTCGACGCGCGCGGCCACGCCCTGGTGGCCGTGGCTGCCGCTGAGCTTGGACAGGCGCAGGCCGTCGGCCTCGACCAGCCGCACGCCGGCGTCCTGCGCACGGGCGACGAACTGCCGCATGCGCGCATCGCGCCGGCTGGCATCGAACAGCACCTCGATCACCGATTTCGGCGCGGTCTTGATGCGCACGCCCACGGCATGGAAGCCGAAGATCACTTTGGGAGAAGACATGGGGGGATTATCGAGCCCCCGGGGCACGCTGCCCGTGTCAGGACCGGCCGCCGAAATACCACAGGGCGACAACGACCAGGACGATGGCCAGGACGGCCGCCGCCACGCGCCACCGGCGCGGCCCGCCACCACGCCCGGGGTCGGGCTCCGGCCCGCCCCGGGGCGCCAGCCCGCCGAACGCAGTGTCTTCCTCGTCTTCGCTGTCGGATGAGGGTTTCTGCATGGCCGTGATCCCCCTGATCGCGCTCAGGTACTGCGCCCGTCGAGCGCCACGCGCCCCGCCTCGATCGTGATCTTGCGTTCGCACTGGGCGGCAATGCCGCGGTCGTGCGTCACGAGCACGAGCGTGGTGCCCAGTTCGCGGTTGAGGTCGAACATCAGCCGCATGACCTGCTCGCCGGTGGCGAAATCCAGGCTGCCGGTGGGTTCGTCGGCCAACAGCAGCGCCGGCTGGACCACGAAGGCCCGGGCCAGTGCCACCCGCTGCTGCTCGCCGCCCGACAGCACCTTGGGATAGTGGCCCAGGCGCTGGCCCAGGCCGACGCGGCCGAGCATCTCGGTGGCCGCCTTGCGGGCATCCTTGCGATCGGCCAGCTCGAGTGGCAGCATCACGTTCTCGAGCGCGCTCAGGTTGCCGAGCAGCTGGAAACTCTGGAACACGAAGCCGACTTTCTGGGCCCGCAGGGCCGCGCGCTCGTCTTCGTCGATCGCGAACAGGTCCTCGCCGCCCAGCCTGACGGTGCCGCGGGTGGGCGTGTCGAGGCCGGCGACGATCGACAGCAGCGTGCTCTTGCCCGAGCCCGAGGCGCCGACGATCGCCGCCGTCTCCTTCGCGCCCAGGGTGAAATCGATGTCCTGCAGAATGTCCAGCGTTCCGGTGGAATCGGTGACGGACTTGAAAACATGCTCGACGGCAACGATGGCATCGGCTCGGTCATCGGTTCGAATTGAGGACATTGAAAGGTTTCGCGTGGTGAATCGACGTCACTTTATCTTGAGCGGCACCCTGGCCGCGAATGCGGGGTCATGGCTGGCCGCCGAAGCGCAGGCCGCGCCCGGCAAGCAAGCCCTGATCCTGGTGGTCGGCGATTCGCTGTCGGCCGAGTACGGCCTCAAGCGCGGCGAAGGCTGGGTGCCCCTGCTCGACCAGCGCCTCACGCAGCAGAAGGTCGCAGCCACGGTGGTCAACGCCAGCATCAGCGGCGACACCAGCGCGGGCGGCCGGGCCCGCCTGCCCAACCTCCTGGCGCAGCACCAGCCGACCCATGTGGTGCTCGAGCTGGGCGCCAACGACGCGCTGCGCGGCCTGCCGCTGGCGAGCACCGAGGACAACCTGCTGCAGATGACCCGGGCCGCGCAGGCCGCGGGCGCCCAGGTGCTGCTGGTCGGCATCCAGGTGCCGCCGAACTACGGCAGCGACTACACGCGCCGCTTCGAGGCACTGTTCACCAAGGTGGCGGCCGCGACGAAGGCGCCGCTGGTGCCCTTTCTCCTGAAGGGCGTCGCGGACGGGCCCGACGCCGCGGTGCTGTTCCAGGCCGATCGCATCCACCCGACCGCGGCCGCGCAGCCGCGCATGCTCGACAACATCTGGCCCGCATTGCGCAAGATGCTGCCCAAGTGAGCCGCCGATCAAGCAAAAAGCCGCCGCGGCGCATGGCCGCGGCGGCTCTTCAAAGGTCGACGCCGGAACGGCTCAGCCGTTCTTGGTGGGCAGTTCGGGCACCGTCGGCGGATCGCGTTCCAGCGATGCGACGTCGGTTTCAGGGTCCCCCGGGGCCAGCCCGTCACTGCTGGGGCTGAGCTTGCGGTTGGCCTTTTCGCGCAGTTTCTCTTCCTTCTTCTTCTTCTTTGCCAGTTCTTTCTGGCGCTTTTCGTAGCCGTAATTTGGTGTTGCCACTGCTTCTCCTTCGGGCGAGACAGTCACGGTGACTGCACATGGTCAGACTGTACGCGATATCGAGGGCGCCTCAGAGCGCCGCGAGGGCCTGTTCGAGATCGGCGCGCAGGTCGTCCACGTCCTCCAGGCCGATCGAGAAGCGCACCAGCGTGCCCTTGTGGGGCCAGCGGGCGACCGCCGCATCGCGCATGAGACCGATGTCGTAGGGCACCACCAGGCTGATCGGCCCGCCCCAGGAATAGCCGAGCCGGAACAGCGCCAGGCTGTCGCAAAAGCGATCGATCTGCTCGCTGCCATAGCGGGCGTCGAACACCACCGAGAACAGGCCCGCCGCAAGGTCGGTCGCCCCGCAGAGCCGCAGCCAGTGCGCATGTCCGGGCGAGCCCTCGAGCGCCGGGTGCAGCACTTGCGCGACCTCGGCCCGGCCTTCGAGCCAGCGGGCGAGTTCGCGCGCGCTCCGGTCGTGCGCCTCGTAGCGCAGCGCCATGCTCGGCAGCGAGCGCAGCAGGGTCTCGACATCGCCGACCCCGATGCCGAAGCCCATGCGCATGTGCGTGAGCTTGAGCGCGCGGTGCAGGCGCTCGTCGCGGGTGACCACGCTGCCCATCAGCACATCGCCACCGCCGCTCGGGTATTTGGTGAGCGCATGGACCGAGATGTCGACGCCCTGCCCGCTGCCATTGAAATCGAAGGGCGCGAAGGCCAGGCCGGCGCCCCAGGTGTTGTCCAGCACGCACACCACGCCGCGCGCCCGGCAGATGTCGACCAGCGCCGGCAGGTCCGGGAACTCCATCGTGACCGAGCCGGCCGCCTCCACCCAGACCAGCTTGGTGCGGTCCGACAGCTTGGCCGCGAGATCGGCCGGATTCATCGCGTCGTAGAGCCGATGGGTGATGCCGAAGTTGGCCAGCTCGCCGGTGGCCAGCGCCTTGTTCGGGCCATAGGCGTTGTCCGGGATCAGCACCTCGTCGCCGGTCTTCAGCAGCGCGAACGACACCAGCGCGATCGCCGCCAGCCCGCTGGGCACCAGCAGGCATTCGGTGCCGCCCTCCAGCGTGGCGAGCCGCTCCTCGAGCGTGAAGGTGGTCGGCGTGCCGTGCAGTCCGTAGGTGTAGCCGGCCTTGGTCCTCCAGTCGCGCGCGCGCATCGCGGCGACGTTGGCGAAGAAGACGGTCGAGGCCTTGAAGACGCCGGGCTGGGGCGCCGAAAAATGGGCCGGGGGGAGGTAGGGATGATGGATCAGGTCGGTGGTGGGCTTTCGCATCCCTCCATGCTAGTCGACCGGATCGGCACCGGCGCGGACAATGCGCGGGCAGGTCCAGAATCGCTCCCACACCACTTCATCGAGGACTCCAGGATGACCGTTCATGAACTGTTCCCCTACCTCTGCGTGAATGACACGGCCGCAGCCATCGCCTTCTACGGCGAGGTCTTCGGCGCCACCGAGAAGTTCCGGCTGGCCGAGCCCAGCGGCCGCATCGGCCATGCCGAACTCGACTTCGGCGGCACCATCGTGATGCTGTGCGACGAGTTTCCGGAATACGGCATCCGGAGCGCCACCACGATCGGTGCCACGCCGGTCACGCTGCACCTTCACGTGGACAACGCCGACGCGCTGGTCGAACGGGCGCTGAAGGCAGGCGCGACGCTGGAAATGCCGGTCGAGGACCACTTCTACGGCGAGCGCTCCGGCACCTTCCGCTGCCCCTTCGGCCACCGCTGGAACGTCGGCCACGCCATCGAGGAGGTGGCGACCGACGAAATGCAGAAGCGCTACACGGAAGAGCTCAAATGAGACCGGCCGGCCCGGCCTGAATCAGACCGACCACTTCTCGAGCAGCTTCTCGGCACCCAGCGAGTCGTAGCCCTCGAAGGGCTGGTGGATCCACGGATTGGTCTGCAGGAACTCCACTGAATAGTCCGGCGTGAAGGTCGACAGCGCCTTGGTCCAGAGCACCGCGCTGCGCAGCTCGGTGATGGGCTTGTAGTTGCTCTTGAGCTGTTCCACCACGGCGTGCAGCGTGTGGCCCGAATCCGCGAGGTCGTCGACCAGGAGCACCTTGCCCGCGATCTCGCCCTTGGGCGTGGTGATGAAGCGCGCAATGTCGAGGTGGCCCTGCACCGTGCCGGCGTCGGCCCGGTACGAGCTGGTCGACATGATCGCCAGCGGCTTGTCGAAGATCCGCGACAGCACGTCGCCCGGCCGCAGGCCGCCGCGCGCCAGGCACAGGATGGTGTCGAAATGCCAGCCTGACTGATGCACCTTGATCGCGAGCTTCTCGATCAGGTTGTGATACTCGTCGTAGCTCACGTAGAGGTGCTTGCCGTCTTCGGTCAACATGGGTCTGGGCTCCAGCGGGGGTGGTGGGTCAATCGGCGAGATAGGGGTGGCGCATCATGATCGTGTGATCGCGATCGGGGCTGGTCGACACCATGTGGATCGGCACCCCCGTGACCTGCTCGATGCGCTGCAGGTACAGCCGCGCATTGATCGGCAGCTTGTCGTACTGGGTCACGCCCACGGTGCTGTCGCTCCAGCCTTCGAGCTTCTCGTAGACCGGCGTGCAGCGCTCGATCTCGTCGGCGCCCATCGGCAGGATGTCGGTGTACTCGCCGTCAAGCTGGTAGCCGGTGCACAGCTGCAGCTCTTCGAGGCCGTCGAGCACGTCGAGCTTGGTGATGCACAGGCCGCTCAGGCCGTTGACCTGTGCCGAGCGCTTGAGCAGCGCGGCGTCGAACCAGCCGCAGCGGCGGCTGCGCCCCGTGGTCACGCCCTTCTCGGCGCCCACGGTGCTCAGGTGATAGCCGACGGTACCGGGCTTAGCCCAGTCGAGTTCGGTCGGAAACGGGCCGCCGCCGACGCGCGTGCAGTAGGCCTTGGTGATGCCGAGCACGTAATGGAGCATGCCGGGCCCGACCCCCGAACCGGCCGCCGCATTGCCGGCCACGCAGTTGCTGGAGGTCACATACGGATAGGTGCCGTGGTCGACGTCGAGCAAGGTGCCCTGCGCGCCCTCGAACAGCAGGTTGGCGCCCGCGCGGTGCGCGTCGTTGAGCTCGCGCGAGACGTCGGCCATCATCGGCTTGAGCAGTTCGGCGTGGCGCATGGCCTCGTCGTAGACCGTGTCGAAGTCGATCGCCGGCGCGCTCAGCACCTGGGTCAGCACATGGTTGTGTAGCTCCAGCAGCACACGCAGCTTGGTGGCGAAGCGCTCGGGGTGCTTCAGGTCCTGCACGCGCAGCGCGCGGCGCGCGATCTTGTCCTCGTAGGCCGGGCCGATGCCGCGGCCGGTGGTGCCGATCTTCTCGATGCCGCCCTTCTCGCGGTAGGCCTCGCGCGCGATGTCGAGCGCCGCGTGGAACGGCAGGATCAGCGGGCAGGCCTCGCTGACGCGCAGCCGCGAACGGACCTCGACGCCGGCCTTCTCGAGACCTTCGATCTCCTCGAACAGCTTGGCCGCCGAGACCACCACGCCGTTGCCGATGTAGCACTTGACGCCGGGCCGCATGATGCCGCTGGGGATCAGGTGCAGCGCGGTCTTGACGCCGTTGATGACCAGCGTGTGGCCGGCATTGTGGCCGCCCTGGAAGCGCACCACGCCCTGTGCGCTCTCGGTCAGCCAGTCGACCAGTTTGCCCTTGCCCTCATCGCCCCACTGGGTACCGACGACGACCACGTTTCTTCCGGTGGTAACGCTCATGATGACTCTCTTCTCAGATCAGATTCGGATGGCTTGCACGCGCCATTGGCCGCCGGATTCGACGAGCTCGCGGTCGCAATGGAATTCGTCGATCTCGCTGTCGTGGCCCGGCAGCACGCAGACCACGGTCTCGCCCTCGCCGCGCAATGCGGCGATGGCCTTGTTGAGCGCTTCGGCATCGCTCCAGGGCGCCCGGATCGCGGCCCGCAGCGGCCGCGCCGGCAGCGCCGCGACCAGCTCGCGGAGGTCGAGGCTGAAGCCGACGGCCGGACGGTTGCGGCCGAACACCGCCCCCACCTCGTCGTAGCGCCCGCCGCGCACCAGCGAGTCGCTGGCACCGTCGGTGTAGATGCCGAAGCGCATGCCGCTGTAATAGGCGTAGCCGCGCAGGTCGGCCAGGTCGAAGCTGACGCGCGCGCCGTCCAGGCGGCCGGCGAGTTGCTTCAGGTCGGACAGTGCTGCGCGGATGCCGGGGCTGTCGGGCAGCACCCGGGCCGCTTCGTCGAGCACCGACGCGTCGCCATAGAGCTGCACCAGCGCCAGCAGGCCTTCTCGCGAAGGCGCCGGAAAAGCGGCCGTGAGCTCGCGCAGCGTGCTCGCGTCCTTGGCCGCCAGTGCCGC
Source organism: Variovorax sp. P2_H12 (assembly GCF_056403395.1). NCBI lineage: Bacteria > Pseudomonadati > Pseudomonadota > Betaproteobacteria > Burkholderiales > Comamonadaceae > Variovorax > Variovorax sp. P2_H12. The sequence continues at coordinate 11,591 of NZ_JBFUFO010000080.1, forward strand.
ATGAACGCGCGCGATCATGGCGGCATCCACCGGCACGCCGGCAAACAGCGAGTCCACGATGCGAACGTCCGCCAGGTCGACGATCACCGGCGCTTGCGGCCGCCCGGTCACGCCGGCCGCCCGCAGGCAGTCGAGCGCCAGGCGCAGGATCTCGGTGTCGGCTTCGAGCCCCGCATGGCCGTAGATCTCGGCGCCGAACTGCAGCGGCTCGCGCGTCGCGTGCGGGCGGTCGGGCCGGGTGTGGACCACCGGACCGCAGTAGCACAGGCGCGCTACGCCCGCACGGTTGAGCAGATGGGCATCGATGCGCGCGACCTGCGGCGTGGTGTCGGCGCGCAGGCCCATGCTGCGTCCCGACAGCTGGTCGACCAGCTTGAAGGTCTGCAGGTCGAGCGCTTCGCCGGTACCGGACAGGAGGGATTCGAGATGCTCGAGCAGCGGCGGCATCACCAGCTCGTAGCCATAGCCACGGGCCGTGTCGAGCAGCTGACGTCGAAGTTCTTCGATGTGGCGCGCCTCGGAAGGCAGCACATCGGCAATGTGATCCGGGAGGACCCAGGCGGACATGGAGATCGGGGGCGTGGTTAAACCGGGATTCTACCGGGCCGGCGGATCACCCCAGGAGCCAGAGCAGGATCAGGCCCAGAAGAATGCTGCACAGGCCGAAGAAGCGCAGCTGGCCGTCGCGCAGTTGCATCAACTGGCCGAAGCCGCGCCGCCAGCCGCCCGGCGACAGGAAAGGCAGCAGGCCCTCGATCACCAGGACCAGGGCCAGCGCGCTCCAGAAGGTGTCGCTGTCCACTTGACGGCGGCCGTGCTCAGCGACGCGGTGCGTTGCTGCCCGAGCCGGCGCCCTGCATCGCCCGGAAGAACTCCGACGAGGGGTCCAGCACCAGC
>NZ_JBFUFO010000081.1:0-12852 GCF_056403395.1 Variovorax sp. P2_H12
CAGGCCGCCGCCGCCGACGCACCAGCGGCACCGGCGCCGAATCTCACGGGCAACGTCTCGCTGACCACCAACTACAAGTTCCGCGGCCAGGACCAGGACGTCCTGGGCAAGCACGACTTCGCCAATGACGACTACGTCAAGCCCGCGATCCAGGGCGGCCTGGACTACGCCTTCGGCGACTCCGGCTTCTACCTCGGCAACTGGAACTCCAGCGTCAACTGGCTCAAGGGCAACTCCGTCGAGATGGACTTCTACGGCGGCTACAAATTCAAGGGCGGCCCGATCGACTGGGACGTCGGCGTCCTGACCTATGTCTACCCCGGCAACAGCGCCGGCAACACCACCGAGATCTACGGCGCAGGCACCTGGGCCGACGAGAACGTCGGCGCCTTCACCGCCAAGTACTCCTGGACCGTCTCCAAGGACTACTTCAACTACGCCGGCAACAAGGGCGGCTCGGGCCTGGACGGCACCAACACCGGCTACCTGAACTTCGCCTACACCAGGGAGATCGTGCCCAAGCTGACCTTCAAGGCAGCCCTCGGCTACACCTTCTTCTCCAGCGACATCAGGAGCCTGGGCTACAAGGACTACCTCGACTACAACGTCGGCGCGGCCTACGACTTCGGCAGCGGCCTCTCGCTCGGCGGCTACGTCCAGGGCGGCAACGAGCAGAGCGCCTTCAACCTGGTCGCAAGCCCGGGCATCCCCTCGCCCATCGGTCCCATCGGCCAGACCACCTTCTCGCCCAACGCCACCCCCCGACACGCGTGCGCGACAAGTCGAACACCACCTGGTCGTACCACCAGAGACCCTCGAACAAGACGCGCGCCCCTTGGCGCTGCGCCTGCTCCGGCGCGATCTCGCCGATGGAGCGCTGGCCGTCGATGGCATCGACGAACTTCTTCTGCTGGGCGGTGATCGGCAGGTACAGGTCGGTGTAGGTATGGTGACGGTTGATCAGCACCGCCGCAGCACCCGGCTGCAGTCGCTCCTGAACCATGACCGTGTCTGCGACGCGCAGGGGTACGAAGTCCAGCCATGCGTCGCCCTCGAAACTGACGCGCTCGTGATCGGGCCGGTCGCTGCGGTACGCCACCACGCTGTGCCGGACCATCGAGCCGCGGAAGAGTTCGACTCCGGCGTACTGCTCCTCGACCGGGAGCCGGGCCAGCAGCGGCTGATGGGGAGAAGATGCCAGGGCGCCGCACTGGGGCAGATAGGCCGCCTGGCCCAACCAGCGGCCGAACCTGAAGCCACCCGCACGAAGGAATTCGAACAGCTGCGGGACGGAGTAAGCCCGGTCCTGGGGGTGCAGAAGCGCATCAGCCAGCCCTGCCGGGTCCTTGAAATCCGGCGCACTGCGCAGCAACGGCATCAGCGGGTGGTCCGGCGGCAACGCCCGAAGACTCGCCGCGAGCGCCTCGATCTCATCGGCCGTCGTGCCGATACCGAGCCGGCGGCAGTAGTCCTGCAGCAGGTATACCCCGGCGCGGCCATAGGGCGCATAGACCATCAGGTGCATGGCACCGTTGGGCTCCAGCACCTCGCGAAGGGCCCGCAGGCCCGCGTCGGGGTCCGACAGATGATGCAGGACGCCGGTACAGACCACGTGGTCGAAAGTGCGCCCCAATTCGGATGCGCGCTCGACCGGGAGCTGGTGGACCTCGAGGTTGTCGAGGCCGTGCTTGCGCCTGAGCCGTTCCGTCTGCTCGATGCTCGTCGCGCTGACATCGATGCCGACCACCTTTGCGCGAGGCCATCGCATCGCGTGCTTGGCAGCCTGGGAGGTGCCGCATCCGGCGACCAGGATGGTCCGATCCTCGCGATAGGGTTCATCCGGCCAGAACAGATGGGCCTCGGCGCGCCGCCGATCCTCGCTCCACGACTGCCGGTAGCGCGCCAGATCGTCGACCGGCGGCGGGTAGGGATGACGCTCGTAGAAAGCGCTGACCTCCCGCGCCAACCGGCCGGCGTCCCGCATCGAAGTCAGGCGTTGCCGTGGCCCGACACCTGGGCCAACACCGCGTCCAGGTTGAACGACGCGGGCTTCTGGCGAGGCGGGAACTTGGCGAAATCCGCGATCTGCCCGGCGATCACCGCCTGCATCTGGTACATCTGCGGCACGTGATCGACCATCCAGTCCAGGTAGGTGTTCGAGTTCACCGGGGCCCGCTCGAACGGGTCGCGCCGCAGGTTCATGATGTACGGCAGCCGAAGCTTCACGAACGGCTCGGCCCACTGTCGCATGGTGTCGGCGCGCTGCTCCGCCAGGTGGAACTTGTAGTCGCCGACCCGCACCGCAATCACCTCCCCGTCATCGCTGAAGTAGACGATGACGTTCCTTGCGCTCTCCTTCGCGGCACCGGTCAGGTAGGGAATCTGGTTGTAGCCGTCGAGATGGACGTTGAACTTCTTGTCGCCCACTTTGCAGCCCTTGAGGAGCTGCTCGGTCACGTCGGGATTGCCGGCCGCCGCAAGCAAGGTCGGGAACATGTCGATGTGGGAGACGATGCCGTTCAGGACCGAGCCGGCCTTGATCTTGCCCGGCCAGCGCATGAGGCACGGCACTCGCCAGCCGCCTTCCCAGTTCGAGTCCTTCTGGCCGCGGAACGGGGTGTTGGCGCCGTCCGGCCAGGTGTCGTTCTCCGGTCCGTTGTCGGTGGAGTACATCACGATGGTGTTGTCGGCGATGCCCAGTTCGTCGAGCTTGGCGAGCATCTGGCCGATCTGCTCGTCGTGGACGACCATGCGGTCGCTGTAGGGGTCCTGTCCGCTCTTGCCGATGTTCTTTTCGGCCACGTGGGTGCGGAAATGCATCGCGGTCGAGTTGTACCAGAGGAAGAAGGGCTGGTCCGCCTTCGCCTGCTTCTCCATCCAGGAGAGGGCCGCGTCGGTGATCTCCTCGTCGATGGTTTCCATGCGCTTCTTGGTCAGCGGGCCGGTGTCCTTGATCGTCTGCCCGCCCTTGCCGTCCGAGACGCAGTGGAGCACGCCGCGAGGACCGAACTGCTTCCTGAATGCCGGATCCTTCGGATAGTCGGGGAGCTCGGGCTCCTCCTCGGCGTTCAGGTGATAGAGGTTGCCGAAGAATTCGTCGAAGCCGTGCACGGTGGGCAGGAATTCGTCACGGTCGCCCAGGTGGTTCTTGCCGAACTGGCCCGTGGCATAGCCGAGCGGCTTGAGCAGCTCGGCAATGGTCGGATCTTCCTTCTGAAGTCCGACGGTGGCGCCGGGCATGCCGACCTTGGTCAGGCCGGTGCGGATCGGGTTCTGGCCGGTGATGAAGCAGGCGCGGCCCGCGGTGCAACTCTGCTGCGCGTAGTAGTCGGTGAAGGTCACGCCTTCTTCCGCGACGCGGTCGATGTTGGGCGTCCGGTAGCCCATCATTCCGCGACTGAAATGGCTGATGTTCCACAAGCCGATGTCGTCACCCCAGAGAATCAGGATGTTGGGTTTCTTCGCCGCCATGTCTTTTCCTTTGCATGAGAAAGATTGAAAAGGGCAGGCACGCTGCCTGGCCGTGCGAACGCTAGGCCACGTGCGCCAGGCAGCGGCTCGTCGAATCGATCGTCAGGTTCGCCAAGCGATGGTCAACTCGCAAGCGCCATCTGTACATCAGGGCAAGGGGCAACTTCGCTGCCCGAAAGGGCAGACCTGCTCGCCAGCAGGGAGCCCCCGTGGTGCAAGCCAGGGCTTTCTCAGCCGGGACCCACCGGCTTTTTCCTCACCTGGCCTGCGGCAGCACGGACCGCTAGCTCCAAGTAGGAAGGCTCTGCAAGGCATCGTTGGGGCGGTCGACCAGGTCGACGCCAGTGATGCCCTTGCCGCCCGGCACGAGTTCGACGTCGCAAATGACTTCCCAGGCATGGTCTTCCGTGCGCCGCGCAAGGCACACCTCCTCCCCGGCAGCAAGCAGACCGGCGCATTCCGCCATGCTGATCCGCTGTACCGGGCCAAGGGCCAACCCGGTCGATCCGAGCTCCTTGTCCACAATCGAATGAATGGCGACGAGATCGATCTTGTCGCCCTCATAGTGAACGGCGGTAATTGCATGCTGGGCCATCTTCGACCTCCATTCGTAGAGAACCCCAGTATGGCCGCGGCGGCTGTCAGCGTCGAGGCGCACCCCCAGGATGCCGTGCAGGCCACGTGTCGCCAGGCTAATATCGCCACCATGCATTTCCGCCGCTGCGCTCCCCCGCCCCCTTCCCTCTGAGTCTCCGCGCCCCGTGTGGCGCAGCAGAGGGCTCAGGCCATCCCATGCGATGGCCTGAGCGCGGGATCAACGTGCCCGTTTGTCCGGGCACTCGACGGTGTGCGAATCATGAAAATCGTGAATGGAGCGCGGCTCGCGTGGGGCGGCGTCTTGTCGGCGGGCGTGTTGTGGGGCGGCGGCGCCCTCGTGGCGCAGCATTTGATCGAACGCGGCATTTCACCGTACAGCCTGGCGCTCGCGCGCTTTTCGCTCGGCTTGCCGCTCCTGTGGTGGTGGCATCTGCGCGCAGCCGCCGGCGCGTCGGCGCGCTGGCGCGATCTGGCGCGGCGCCAACAGGCCTTGATGCTCGGCGCGGGGCTGGCGATGGCGCTGAATGTGAGTTGCTGGTTCGAAGGCGTTGCGCACCTGGGCGCCGCAATTCCCACCGTGATCTCGATCTGCTGCGCCCCGGTGATCGTGGCAATGGTGTCGGTGCTGCGCGGTTACGAGCCGGCCAGTCGCCGTCTGTTCGGCGCGCTGGCACTGGCGTTGATCGGTGTGGCATGGATTGCCTTGCCGGTCGACGGCTGGCAGCTCGCACCCGGCCATGGGGCCGGCTTGGCGTGGTCGCTGGCTTCGGCGGCCCTGTACGCCACGGTGGTGCTGTGCAACGCCCGCATGCCCGCCAGTGTTTCACCGGTCGCTGCATCGACTTGGGGGATGACGAGCGCGGCCGCCTGCATGGCCTTGCTTGCGAACGCGCAGGGCGTGACCTGGCCGACCGATGCCGGGCACTGGCTTGGCATTGCCTATACCGGGGTGTTGACGACCTCGATCGCGTACCTGGCATTCGCCTGGGGTTCGCGGCGGCTGTCTCCAACGGCGGCCGTCATCGGCACGTTGGTAGAGCCCCTGGTGGCGACCCTGCTGATGTGGTTGCTGTGGGACGCGCCGATGCTGCCGCGCCAGTGGATCGGGGCGCTGCTCCTCGGTGCTGCAATGGGGCTGCTCGCGCTGCGCACCCGGGCCTCGGCCGCGGCTGGCACAAGCTAGGTGGCGGGTTTCAGTGCCGGAGGATGGACGGGAGGTCGGTGTAGTCCAGCAGTTCTTCCAGCGCTTTCACGGCGCGCTGGAACTCCTCCTCATCGACGCCCCGCTCCTTGAGCCAGCCGTGCACGAAGCCGCGGAACGACAGGCTGAGCCTTTCGTCGGCAATGCCGTGCGCGGCAAGCAGGGCCATGCCGATCACCTGCAACGCCGCCAGCCCGCGAATTTCCTCGCTGTAGCCCTCCTCGAAGCTCTTGGACAGCTTTTCAGCGGCCGTGACGTTCGAATTCATGGTGGTGCCTCGGGTCTCGCTTGCGAATGCTATTCGCGGCAACCATCATCCTGCGCCATCGATCGGCGGTTGGGAAGTGCCTGTTCGGGTAGCGCCGATTGCCCTTTGGTGAGGACGCGAACAAGCTAGAGAAAGACGCCCACCACCTGCTGCAGCAGCTTGTCGAAAGGCACCAGGGCCAGTGCGACCAGGCCGAACGGCAGCGCGGTGGCAGCGGCCAGCACCAGCAGGCTGCGCAGGTCGACCGGCGTCAGGCGCATCGAGTAGGCGTTGGCCGCCGTCTGGTAGAAATCGACCACCGCGGAGAAGTCGCCGGTCGCCAGCGGGTCGACGGTGTCGCCGCCGGTCTGGCCGCTCATCCACTTGTGCTCCAGGGCCTCGCCCAGCCGTTGCGACAGCGTGCCATAGCGAACGAGGCCGTGCTGCCAGGTTCGCAGCAGATGCCCGCTGAAGATCAGCACCGGCACGGTGAAGACCAGCAGCACGACCACGACCGTTCCGAGCGCCACGCGGGCGAGCTGCTCGGGGCTGCCGGGGCCGCCCGCGAGCACGTGGGCCAGTTCGGTGGCGGCGACCAGCGCGCCGATGGCCACGCCGAGGATCGAAAAGGCGCGCAGCGAATAGCTCACGAACATCAGCCCGGCGGCGCCGTCCGGGTGGGCCGCGATCAGCCGCAGCCTCAGGCCCGCGACCAGCCAGAGGTAGCGGGCCCAGAGAAAGATCCGCCAGCACCAGCCGAGCTGCAGGATCAGCAGGATGGGCAGGCTGACGAGCGCGTGCCACCAGCTCGCGAGCGAGCGGCCGAGCGGCGCTTCCGGGGCGCCATGGTGCCAGTTCGGCAGGAAGGAGGCGGGCACATAGCGCACCAGCAGCACGGCCGCCACGAAAGCCAGCACCACCGCGAGGGCCTCGACCAGCCAGCCGTCGCGCAGCCGGATGATCGAACGCACGATGGCGTCGTAGGGCTGGGCCTCCGAGGGCGGCACCACGCCGCGGCCGCGGAACGAGTGCGCCAGCTCCCCCAGCCGTGGAATGCAGACGGCCTCCGCCAGCACCAGCAGCGGCGCGACCACTAGCAAACGCACATGCGCCGAGGCATCCTGCAGGAACGCGCGCCACACCGCCTCCTGGCCGTCGGCCCGCGCCAGCATCGCCAGCACCAGCAGCGGCAGCCAGCCGATGGCGACGACCGCCACGCAGCGCCGCCAGATGTGCCGATGCTCCGGGTCGAAGCGCCCCCAGAGCCGCAGCAGGCGCATCGGCGGCCCGCCGTCGAACAGTCGGGCGTCCGCGGCATCGGGTGGGGAAGAGAGGGCGGACGGGGTCACGGCAGGCGTTTTGCCGCCCACGATATGCCAGGCGCCGCGCGCTGCCCATCGGCTATCAGGGCATTCGGGTCGGCACCTTGGTGCAAGGCGGCCGGCCGGCGGAGATCTCGGACCATGCGAGTCCGGAAAATCTCATTCTTGTCAGCCCTGATGGCGCCAGCGGACCGTGAGTATGCATGCCGGCTGCACGCCGAAGGCACGATGAAAGAGACCAGGCCCCCAGATGACGAAGTCACCATGTCGGCGCAGGGTGTGCGCCACGGTGTTCTGTGGCGCGAAGTCGGCGGTGGTCGAGAACTCGATCCTGAATTCGCTGGCCGGGCTCACCAGGACCGACATCGTCCTGCCCTCGCTCAGCGGCTTGGACTCGCCGTCCGGATTTCCGGCCGGATGAGAGAACCACTTGACGCACAGCCCGGCAGCGGGCTCATCGACCGGCACATGGCGCAGATCGCCCGGCGGTTTCCGGGTCCAATCACTGAACCCGACGAACCAGCCGGTTCCATTCGTGTCCAGGTCGCCGGCATTGCCGAACTCGACGTTCCGCGCAAGAAGCTGTTTCGATGGCATGCCGGATTCTGCCTTCGGGTGAGCGCCGCATCCAAAGCTCAGGTCGCCAGGGTCCCTATCAGTCGCGGGTCGTACAGCCACTTGCGCACCTTTTGCGCGGCGATGCCCTTGGCGTCGGGGTGGGCCGGGTTGATGAGGACGTTGTGCTCCTCCGGCACGACCACGGAAGGCACGACCAGAAGCGCTGAAGTCTTGTCATCGATCCAGCTGTCGCCCACATCCAGCGAGACCTTGCCCGCCGGCTCCGCGTCCCATCCCACGGGCAGCGATGCCGCGTCCCGTTCCTCGCGCGCGGCCCAGGTGGCTTGCGGCACCGACATCTTCACGAGGTAGCGATTGAAAGGGAGGCCGCCTTGCTTGAGGTGCACAACCGTCTCCAGGCATGCGAGGGCGATCGATTGCGAGGTGTAGACGACCGCTCGACTTTTCCGATTCCAGCGGCCGCCGGTGACCTCGGCGCCCTTGCCGGTCAGATCGTCAGCCAGGTAGTCGGGCGTGTCCGTGGCGATGCGCCAGAGCACGACCGATACCGTCAAGCGTAGGCCCCGCTTTGCATGCGGGCCAGCAGGTTGGAGACCATCGCCTGTCCTTCAGCGGTATCCATCAGGCTGGAAGGCGGGCGCCCGCCCAGGGCCGGCAGCGGCTCCTCGAGCCACCTGGCCAGCCACTTGGCGGCGTCGAACCCCGTCGGGTCGCCGGACTGCTGCACCATCGCCTCCACCTGGCCGATCAGCCGCGCCATGCCCAGCGCTCGCTCGCTGTCTTCCGTGGAGAGAGGTTTCCCCTCGCGAACCTTGCGGCTCACCGTCGCTTGTGCGATGCCCAGCGTCGGCAGCAGACGGTCCTTGGTGATGTTCAGGCTCTTGGCCAGCTTGTCGAGGTAACCCGCCGACAGTCCTTCCTTGACCATCGTGATGCGCATCAGCGGCTCAGCGAGGTAGATCTCGAGGAACGGGGGGTCAGACAAGACGAAACGCGGGGCATCGACCTCCGAAACGCTGATGGCGCCTATGGAGGTCAGACCCCTGGGCGGCTTACGGGCCCCGGACGTGCGGGCGGCTGCTTTCTCGACCATTGACGACCTCTCGCTCATTTGAGCGTTAATGATAAGTCAATTGAGTGGATTTGCCAACCCCAAGGATCGATCTCCTTGCAAGGTTGCCTGCTTGGATTGCCTGCGCATGGAGCGCCAAAGGCTCCCGCCCTCATGGCCCTCCTCACCGCTTAGCCGATGGTCATCAAGCTCGCGTTGCCGCCCGCAGCGGCGGTGTTCACGCTGAGCGCGCGTTCGATGACCAGCGCCTCGAGCGGGATGTCGGTGGCGCCCGGTTGAAAAGCCCTGACCCCCGCGATGGGGCCGTCTCGCTCCGCGACGCGGCGAACGACCGCCGCGAGCGCAGCCGCATCACCGTGATGCAGCACCGCATCGAATGCCACGGTGGGCGCGGCCCAATCCTGCGCAACGACGATGGATGGCTGGACGGCGGCGGGAAGCGCGGCAAGCAAGGCGGCCGTGCGCTGGCCCGCGGGCCACAACGCCGTGCTGCCGACGGCCAGCACGGCCGCGAGTTGCGTCAGCCGGTCCGCATCGTCGTCGGCCAGGCAAAGGACGGCATGGCGCGCAAGCAATCTGTAGACATTGCGCTCGCCGGTCGGGCCGGTCAGCGTGCGCGCCTGGCCGCTGCGCGTGAGCCGCCTGAAGCGGCTGCACGTATTCGCGAGCGGGGCATTGCCCGATTGCGAAGCCCATGCCGCCAAGGCGTCGAGCGCGGGCTTGCCGGCCTTGACTTCCACGTCCGGCGCATTTCCCGGACTCGCGTCGTTGAATGCCCGCGCAAGCACGTCTTCCGGCCGCTTCGCCAGCATGCGGACCATGTACAACGGGCCGCCGGCCTTGGGGCCGGTTCCCGACAATCCCTCGCCCCCGAACGGCTGCACGCCGACGACCGCACCCACCATGTTGCGGTTGACGTACACATTGCCCGCATTCGCTGCTTCGACGACCTGCGAGATCGTCTCGTCGATACGCGTATGGACGCCCAGCGTCAGTCCGTAGCCGGTGGCGTTGATCTGGCCCAGCAGCGCGCCGAGATCCTGGCGGCGATAGCGGATCAGGTGCAGGACGGGGCCGAACACTTCACGCTGGAGCTCGCAGAGGTGGTCGAGTTCGATGAGCGTCGGCATGACGTAGGTCCCGTGCCGGGTGGCGTCATCCATCTCCCGCCCCTGGCGGTAGACCGCGCGGCCCTTGTTCCGCAGGGTCGAGATGTGTTGCTCGATGCCGGCGCGGGCTTCGGCATCGATGACGGGACCGACGTCCACGGCCAACCTGGAGGGATTGCCGACGCAGGCCTCCCTCATCGCACCCTTGAGCATGTCGACGAGTCGATCGGCCGCCTCATCCTGGACGCACAGCACGCGCAACGCGGAGCAGCGCTGTCCTGCACTGTCGAAGGCGGACGCCATCACGTCCGTCACCACCTGCTCCGCGAGCGCCGACGAGTCGACGATCATCGCGTTCTGGCCGCCCGTTTCGGCGATCAGCGGGACAGGCTCGCCGCCCGTGCCCAGTCGCTGGGCGAGCGTCTTCTGCAGGATCCGCGCGACCTCGGTCGACCCGGTGAACATCACGCCCTGGACTCGCGGGTCGGCGACCAGCGCGGCACCGACCGTCTCGCCGCGCCCGGGGAGCAGCTGGACGGCCGCGGGCGGGACGCCGGCCTCCCACAGCAGGCGAACGGCCTCCGCGGCCACCAGGGGGGTCTGCTCGGCCGGCTTGGCGAGCACCGGATTGCCGGCCGCCAGCGCCGCGGCGACCTGGCCCACAAAAATGGCCAGGGGAAAGTTCCAGGGGCTGATGCACACCATCGGGCCGAGCGCACGGTGCGTCTCGTTGCTGAAGTCGCTGCGCGCCTGGGCCGCGTAGAAGCGAAGGAAATCCACGGCCTCCCGCACTTCCGCAATCCCGTTGGGGTAGGTCTTCCCGGCCTCGCGCGCCAGCAGGCCCAGCAGGCGAGGCATCCGCGACTCCAGCAGGTCGGCGGTCCGCTCGAGCAGCTCGGCGCGCCGTGCCGGCGGCGTCGCGGACCAATCGCCGGCGATGCCGTGGGCCTGGTCGAGCGCCCAGTCGACCTCCGCAACAGTCGCTTCCCTTGTCTGGCCGACCACGTCGCGATGATCGGCCGGATTCACGACCGGCTGCCACGTGTCGGCCGCGCCTTCGGCTCGCGTCGCCGCCCAGAGCATGGGCGCGGCGGTCCACGTTTCGCGCGCGCTCTGCGCCAGGGCCCGTCCGAGTTCGTGCAACGATTGCTCGTTCGAAAGATCGAGCCCCTTCGAGTTCAGGCGCAGTGGGCCGTAGAGTTGCGACGGCAGCGGAATGGCGGGGTGCGGTTTCCCCACGCATCCTTCCGCCTGGGCCAGGCGCTCGACCGTCACCACCGGATCTTCCACCAGGCTGTCGAGCGAGATCGTCGGATCGGCGATCCGGTTCACGAACGACGTGTTGGCACCGTTCTCCAGCAAGCGTCTCACCAGATAGGCGAGCAGGGTTTCATGCGTGCCCACGGGTGCGTAGATGCGACAGGGCCGCCCCAGCTTGCCGGCCTCGACCGGTCCGACGACCTGTTCGTAGAGCGGCTCGCCCATGCCGTGCAGGCACTGGAATTCGTACTGTCCCGGGCGGTAGGTCGACGGATCCGCCATCGCGTAGATGGCTGACAGCGTGTGCGCGTTGTGCGTGGCGAACTGGGGATAGACGGCATCCGGGGCCTCCAGCAGCCTGCGCGCGCATGCGAGGTAGGACAGATCCGTGTAGGCCTTGCGGGTGTAGACGGGGTAGCCCTCCTGCCCGTCGACCTGCGCGCGCTTGATCTCGCTGTCCCAGTAGGCGCCCTTCACGAGCCGGATCATGAGTCGATGGCGGCTGCGGCGGCCGAGGTCGATCAGATGGTCGATGACGCGAGGGCAACGCTTCTGGTACGCCTGGATGACGAAGCCGATGCCGTCCCAGCAGGCCAGGGCCGGTTCGAAGCACAGTCGCTCGAGCAGGTCGAGGGACAGCTCCAGGCGATCGGCTTCCTCGGCGTCGATGTTGAGGCCGATGTCGTACTGCTGCGCGAGCAGGGCGAGATCGCGCAGCACCGGGTACAGCTCGGTCATCACGCGCTCGTACTGGGCTCGGCTGTAGCGGGGATGCAGCGCAGACAGCTTGATCGAGATGCCGGGCCCCTCGTACACGCCGCTTCCGTTCGACGCGCGGCCGATGACATGGATGGCCTGTTCGTAGGCCAGGCGATAGCGCTCGGCATCGTGCGCGGTCAGCGCAGCCTCGCCGAGCATGTCATAGGAGTAGCGAAAGCCTTGCGATTCGAGATCCCTCGCCTGGTCGACGGCCTGCTGGATGGTCTCGCCCGTCACGAACTGCTCGCCCATCATGCGCATCGCCATGTCGACGCCCTTGCGAATGAGCGGCTCCCCTCCCTTGCCGATCAGCCGGGCCAGAAGCGTGGACAGCCCGGACTCGCTGTGTGTCGCGACCAGCTTGCCCGTGAGAAGCAGGCCCCAGGTCGCCGCGTTCACGAACAGCGAAGGACTGCGCCCCGTGTGCGACTGCCACTGCCCGTGCGCGATCTTGTCGCGGATGAGCGCGTCGCGCGTGGCCGCGTCCGGAATGCGCAGGAGCGCCTCCGCAAGGCACATCAACGCCACGCCTTCCTGGGACGACAGCGCATATTCCTGGAGCAGGCCCTGGACCAGCCCCGCTCGTCCCGTCGCTGCCTTGCGCGTGCGCAACTGCCGGGCAAGGCGATGGGCAAGTGCCCGGACGTCGCTCGCCTTCCCGTCCGGAAGGCGGGCCGCTTCGAGCAGGACGGGCAGCACGCTCTCCTCGGGCAGGCGGTACGCGCCGGTGATCTGGCGCCGGAGCGACGACGGTTCGGTCAAGCCGTCGACGAAGGCGAACGGCTGGGAGGGGGTGGCGGCAAGATCTGACATGGCAACCTTTGTGGTGACATGTTGGATATTGCCGCCTCGATTCCAGAATTACCGTCCAAAAACTCGACCCTTCGACGAACAATTCACTAGACACGCGGTCGAACCATCAAATCCGCTTCCGTTGACCGGGCCGGCGGATCACCCCAGGAGCCAGAGCAGGATCAGGCCCAGAAGAATGCTGCACAGGCCGAAGAAGCGCAGCTGGCCGTCGCGCAGTTGCATCAACTGGCCGAAGCCGCGCCGCCAGCCGCCCGGCGACAGGAAAGGCAGCAAGCCCTCGATCACCAGGACCAGGGCCAGCGCGCTCCAGAAGGTGTCGCTGTCCACTTGACGGCGGCCGTGCTCAGCGACGCGGTGCGTTGCTGCCCGAGCCGGCGCCCTGCATCGCCCGGAAGAACTCCGACGAGGGGTCCAGCACCAGC
>NZ_JBFUFO010000082.1:0-11834 GCF_056403395.1 Variovorax sp. P2_H12
TTCGTCAAGACCGGATTCGTCAAGACCGGAGGTCTTTTTTTCTTCCCGCTTCCCTTCGACTTCCGCAACACCCCTCAAGAGGAATGCCGCATCGCCTTCGTTCAGCGGAGCCTTCGATTATGACTCGTTTTTTCTAACTTCGTCAACCGTCTTCGGCTTTTTTTCGACTTGCCTGGCAGATCCTTTCGGGTCGCCTGACAGAAGACGCTTTCGCGTTTTCAGCCGAGCCTGCGAGTATATGCCACTTTTAACGGCTCGCAGGCACTTCGCTCCGATAATTGGGTCCACATGGCACTCATCACACTCCTCGACGCGCAACTCGCGTTCGGTCACGTCCCGCTGCTCGACCATGCGGACTTCTCTCTCATCGAATCGGAGCGCATCGGGCTGATCGGACGCAACGGCGCGGGCAAGTCCTCGCTGCTCAAGATACTGGCCGGCCTCGAGAAGCCCGACGACGGGACGCTGCAGATCCAGCAAGGCGTGCGGGTTACGTATGTCGCGCAGGAGCCGATGCTCGATATGGAAGCCGACGTGTTCACTTCCGCGAGCGCGGGGCTCGCCGCGGTGATCGCGGTTCGCGACCAGTATCTGTCGGGCGCCCCAGGGCTGGACCTCGATGCGCTCCAGTCGCAGATAGAAGCCTTCGACGCCTGGAACTGGGAGCAGCGCGTCGAAGAAACGCTGCATCGCCTGCATCTGGACGGCAGCGCCATCGTCGGCTCGCTGTCGGGCGGCACGCGCAAGCGGGTCGCGCTGGCGCAGGCGCTGGTGGCTTCGCCCGATGTGCTGCTGCTCGACGAACCCACCAATCACCTCGACCTCGATTCGATCGAATGGCTCGAGCAGTTGCTGATCGATTTCAAGGGCAGTGTGGTGACGATCACCCATGACCGCAGCTTCCTGAACCGCGTGGCGACCCGCATCATCGAGCTGGACCGGGGCAAGCTCGGCTCCTACCCGGGCAACTTCGAGCAGTACCTCATACAGAAGGAGGAGCAGCTCGCCCAGGAGGCCGTGATCAATGCCAAGGCCGACAAGTTGCTGGCCCAGGAAGAGATCTGGATCCGCAAGGGCGTGGAGGCGCGCCGTACGCGAAGCCAGAGCCGCATCAGCCGGCTCCAGGAAATGCGCGCCAACCGCTCGGCGCGGCGCGAGGTCCAGGGCAGCGTGAACATGGATGTGGCCTCGGGCCAGGCCAGCGGCAAGATCGTCGCGGAGCTGACGGAGGCCTCCAAGTCCTTCGGGGACAAGACGGTGATCCGCAACTTCACGGGAACGATCCTGCGCGGCGACAAGGTCGGCCTGATCGGTCCCAACGGCGCCGGCAAGACCACGCTGCTGAAACTGATCCTCGGGGAGCTTGAGCCCGATGGCGGCAAGATCCGCCGCGGCGCCAACCTGCAGGTGGCCTACTTCGACCAGATGCGCAACGCGCTGAACCTCGACGCCACGCTGGAGGACTTCATCAGCCCGGGCAGCGAATGGATCGAGATCGGCAACCAGCGCAAGCACGTGAAGAGCTACCTGGCCGACTTCCTGTTCTCGCCGGCGCGCGCCCATTCACCGGTGCGCTCGCTCAGCGGCGGGGAGCGCAACCGGCTGCTGCTGGCGCGCCTGTTCGCGCGGCCGGCCAACGTGCTGGTGCTCGACGAGCCGACCAACGACCTCGACATCGACACGCTGGAGCTGCTCGAGGACCTGCTGCAGAACTACGACGGCACGGTGTTCCTGGTTAGCCATGACCGAACCTTCCTCGACAACGTGGTGACCAGCACGATCGCCTTCGAGGGCGACGGCCGCTGGCGCGAATACGAAGGCAGCGTGCAGGATTGGCTGACGCAGTCGAAGCGCGCACGAGAGATCGCGCAGCAGCGTGCCGCGGCCGCGCCGCCGGCGGCAGCGCCAGCACCCTCTGCCCCCGCGGCCGGCACCGCCAAGCCCGCTGCGGCGCGCAAGAAGCTCAGCTACAAGGAGCAGCGCGAACTCGAAACCCTGCCGGCGCAGATCGCCGAGCTGGAGGAAGAACAGAAGCGGATCACGGAAGCGCTCGAGCTCGACGGCGGCGCCATCTACGCGAGCGACGCCTCGCGGGCGGCTGAGCTCGGCGAGCGCCATGCCCGCATCGACGACGAACTGATGGCCGCGCTGGAGCGTTGGGAAGCGCTGGGGGCCGCGCGCTAACGGGGTTCTTGTCTGACGTGGGGCAGGTCCACGGCGCGCTATATCCATATATATATGCCGCTGTCCAGGCCTCTCCCTCGCCGCATGGCCTCCCCTCACGCCCGCGGGCGACCCACTGCCCTGCTGCACCGCCTCGGTGGGGTGCTGGCCTTCGCCCTGTGCCTGGGCGCCTGCGCGGAACTGCCTGCGAATGTCGAGCGGCCGGCCTCCTCGGCGCTGGACTCTCCCGCGGGCACGCAACTCGCCGAGCTCGTGCGGCAACGCCGCGAGGCCGCCGGCGCGCGCTTCGAGTCCGGCTTCCTGCTGCTCGACGGCCCGCAGGCCGCCTACGGCAGCAGGCTGGCGCTGGCCGAAGCGGCGCAGAAGACGCTGGACCTCCAGTACTACGCGATCCATGCCGACGCCAGCACTGCCCGCCTGCTCGCCGCCGTGCGTGACACCGCAGGCCGCGGCGTGCGCGTGCGGATCCTGCTCGACGACCTCCACAGCACCGGACGCGACGCCCTGGTGATGCGCATGGCCTTCGTGCCCAATGTCGAAATGCGGATGTTCAATCCGCTCGCGGGGGCCCGCGGGTCGACCCTGGGCCGGGCCTTCAACGCGCTCGACGACGCATCGCGCCTCCAGCAGCGCATGCACAACAAGCTGTTCATCGCCGACAACGCGATGGCCGTGTCCGGCGGGCGAAACCTGGGCGACGCCTACTTCGGCAAGGACAGCAAGAGCAATTTCATCGATCTCGACCTGCTGGTGGTGGGGCCGCTCGTGCAGGATCTCTCGCGCAGCTTCGACACCTACTGGAACAATGAGCGCGCCTACCCGGTGCAGTCGCTGGTGACGCCGAAGGAACTCGACAAGATCCGCGACCAGGCGAGCGCCGCCGACGCGGGGAAGCAGGATCGGCAGGCCACGGACGGGACATCGTCCGCGTCCGAGGGCGAATCGCGCGCACGTGCCTGGGACGAAAAGCCCATGGACCTGGGTACTGCGGCGTTCGTCTGGGCGCCGGCGGTCGTGCTGGCGGACAAGCCGGCAAAGATCCCGCTTGACGGCGGGCGCGCCGATGCCGGCACAGGCAAGGACCCGGGGCTGACCGTGACGCAGCGCGCCGATCGCCCGCGACGCGCCTCGGGCACCGGCACGCTCGACGCCGCGGCCAACGCGGCGGCCAGCGGCGACACGGTGGTCGAGGGGCTGCTGCAATGGATCGGGCAGGCACGACGCGACCTGTTGATCATTTCGCCCTATTTCGTGCCGGGGCCCGACATGAAGCAGGCCTTCGCCGCGGCACGGGCCCGCGGCGTGCGGGTTCGCGTCCTGACGAATTCGCTGGCCTCGAACGACGCGCCCGTGGCCCACGTGGGCTATGCGCGGCACCGCGAGGCATTGCTCGCGATGGGCGTCGAGCTCTACGAACTGCGAAGCGAACAGGCCGGCCTGGGCAGCGCCTTCGGCGGCTCGGGCAGCAACCTTGCCGGCGAGTCTCGCTCGATGCTGCATTCGAAGGTGCTGGTGATGGACCGCCGGTTCCTGGTGGTCGGATCGATGAACCTCGACCTGCGATCGCAGTTGCAGAACACCGAGATCGCCGTGCTGGTGCGCAGCGATGCGCTCTCGGGCATCGCCGCCGACCGGATCGAAGCGGCGCTGCGCGAAGGCGCCTGGCATGTCGAGCTGAACGAGGGCCATCTGGTCTGGCGCGCGCCCGAAGGCAGCCAGCTCGAAGACGCCACCACCGAGCCCGACACCAGCGCCGGCCTGCGGCTGCTGCTCAGGCTGTTCGGCCCGCTGGCGCCCGACAAGCTGCTCTGATGCCGCAGCGCGTCAGATCTTGTCCCTGACCCGCGCGAACACCTTCCAGAAGGTCGCGTCCTGCGCGGTGGCGAAATTGATTCGCATCAGCGTGGTCGGCGGCCGCCTGGCATGGAACAGCGAGCCCGGTGCCAGCAGGTAGCCCTCGTCGAGCATGCGCTGGGTCAGCGCGTCGGTGTCGACGCCGGTGTCGACCCAGCCGAACAGTCCGGCCGGCTCCGAGGCCAGCGTGCAGCCGGCAGCCAATGCGAGCTTGACGGTGCGGCCGCGCGCGCCATCGAGCCTGACGCGGACCCGATCCGCATGCCGGCGCAGCTGCCCCTGGTCGATGCACCAGGCGAGCGCGCGCTCGAACAGCGCGGGCGAGGTCAGGGTCGCGAGCAGCTTGGTCTCGAGCAGGCGGCCGACCAGCGCGGGCGAGGCCGCGAGGAAGCCGATGCGCCAGTTGGGCGCCAGGATCTTGGCGAAGCCGCTGACGTAGATGGTGCGCTGCAGGCCGTCGAGCGCGCTGAGCCGGGTTGCATGCTCGGGCGCGAGATGGCTGTAGGTGTCGTCTTCGACGATATGGAAGTCATGCCGGTTGGCGAGCTGCAGCACGCGATGCGCGCTGCCCGGCGTGAGGCTGTAGCCGGTCGGGTTGTGCAGCACGCTCACGCTCACGAACAGCTTGGGCTTGAGGCCCTCGCCGGCGGTGCAGTAGCGCTCCATCACCTCCAGGTCGGGGCCGTCGGCCTTGCGCGGCACCGGCAGGATGCGCATTCCGAGCGCCTCGAGCCGCGCGAACTCGAGCGCCCAGCCCGGCTCCTCGACCATCACGGGGTCGCCGGCCCGCAGCAGCGTGCGGCTCACGATGTCGAGCGCGTGGGTGGCGCCGATCGTGGTCACGATCTGGTCCGGTGCGGCCGGGACGTTGATGCTGGCCAGCTTGCCGGACAGGCTGCGGCGCAGGCCGCCGTCGCCGGCCGGCTCGCCGTACTGCAGCGAGAATTCCTGCAAGGCCTTGGTGCCGGTGACGCGGCGCACCGCCGCCGGCATGAAGGTCGACTCCAGCCAGTCGGGCGGGAAGACGCCCATGCCGGGCTGGGGCTTGTCGCTCGGCCGATGGAACATGCCACGGATCAGGGTGCTGGCATCGGCCGCCACGAGTTGCACGGGCGCCTGGGCCGGTGCCGAACGCGTGCTCGCAGGCTCCGGGGCGCCGGCCGCGCCCGAGTCGCGCACATAGAAGCCTCGTTGGCGACGTGCCTCGACCAGGCCCTGGGCGAGCAATTGGTCATAGGCCGCGACCACCGTGTGCGGGCTCACGCCCTGCTGGCGCGCGCATTCGCGCACCGAGGGCAGGCGCGCGCCCGGCGCCAGCAGGCGGTCGCGGATGCGCTCGGCGAATCGGTCGGCAAGTTGCGCCGTCAGCGATTGGGTGGAAGTTCGTGTCAGCATGCGGGCCGGGGTTTCTGTGTCGATGCACGGACCGATACAGACACGCCCCATGTTCGACAATCTGTACCGGTACTGTAATGGTCATCAGTTTAAAGTGTGTCCCATGAACTGGCAAGAATTCACTGCGCTGCTGGTGTTGGCCACGGCGATGAGTTTCTCGCCGGGTCCCAATACCACGCTGTCGACCGCACTCGCTGCCAACGGCGGCCTGCCGCGCGCCATGCGCTTCGTGTGGGCCGTGCCGGTCGGCTGGAGCCTGCTGCTCGCGCTGTGCGCGGCCGGCGTCGGGGCGCTGGTGGTCGCGGCGCCCTCGCTGCGCTGGGTCATCAAGGCGCTCGGCATCGCCTACCTGCTCTGGCTGGCCTGGAAGCTCAGCGGCAGCGGCTCGCTCGGCCAGGCCGACGGCGCGCAGCTGCGGGTCGGCTTTCGGCAGGGCGTGATGCTGCAGTTCCTCAACATCAAGGCCTGGCTGCTGGCGCTGACGCTGGTGGCGGGCTGGATCGCCGGCCAACCCGATGCGTTGCGGCGTTTCGCGATCGTCGCGCCCGTGATGCTGGTCTATGCCTTCGCGAGCAACTTCGCCTATGCGCTGGCCGGCGCGCTGCTGCGCAACTGGCTCGCCCAGGGCCGGCGCCTGCTGTGGTTCAACCGCGCCATGGCGGCCGTGCTGGCGCTCACCGCCTGGTGGATGGCGGGCGTATGAAGATCAAGGACGAGACCCTCGGCATGTGGCTCGGCGTGCTCGGCGTCGCCTTCTTCGCGGTCACGCTGCCGATGACCCGGCTGGCCACCGGAACGCAGGCCGCGCCGCAGCTGTCGCCCTGGTTCGTCACGCTCGGGCGGGCGGCGCTGGCCGGCGTGCTGTCGATGGCCTTCCTGCTCGCCACGCGCTCGCCGAGGCCGCAGCGCCGGCACTGGAGGCCGCTGGGCATGGCCGTGCTCGGCAACGCGGTCGGTTACCCCTTGCTGCTGGCCTACGCGCTGCGCGTGGTCACCGCCAGCCACGCCGCGGTGATCACCGCGCTGCTGCCCCTGGTGACCGCGGCCTGCGCGGCCTGGGTGCTGCACCAGCGGGCGCGCCTGGGCTTCTGGCTCTGCGCCGTCGCCGGCAGCCTGCTGGTCATCGCGTTTTCGCTGCTGCGCGCCGACAGCCGGGGCGGCTTCGGTTTCGAATGGGCCGACGTGCTGCTGGTGGGCGCCGTCTTCGCGGCCTCGCTGGGCTACATCTATGGCGCGCAGGTCACGCCGGCGCKCGGCGCCGAGCGGGTGATCTGCTGGGTCTGCGTGCTGGCGCTGCCGGTCACGCTGCCGGGCACGCTGTGGCTCTGGCCGCAGCAGCCGGTCGCCGCCTCGGCCTGGGTCGGCTTTGCCTACGTCGGCGTGTTCTCGATGTGGGTCGGCTTCTTCGCCTGGTACCGCGGTCTCGCGATGGGCGGCGCGCTGCGCGTGAGCCAGACCCAACTGCTGCAGCCTTTTCTTTCGATCGTGGCCGCGGTACCGTTGCTCGGCGAGCCCCTCGACATCGTCACGCTCGGCTTCGCGGCGGCCGTGGTTGCCACCGTGGTCCTGGGCAAGAAACTCTCCCAGCCGCGCCTCCCGGCCGTCGTCGCGACGGCCACCCGATAGACACACGCACGAATCCTCAAGGAGCCAGACATGAAATGGAAACTCGCCGCCCGCGCCGAAAAGATGAATCCTTCGGTGCTCCGTGAAATCCTCAAGGTCACCGAGCGTCCCGGCATCATCAGCCTGGCCGGCGGCCTGCCCTCGCCCAAGACCTTCCCGATCAGCGCCTTCGCCGAAGCCTGCGCCGACGTGCTGCGCAACGACGGCCCGGCCGCGCTGCAGTACGCCGCCAGCGAAGGCTACGGCCCGCTGCGCGAAGCGGTGGCGGCGATGCTGCCCTGGCCGGTCGACCCCGCCCAGGTGCTGATCACCACCGGTTCGCAGCAGGGTCTGGACCTGGTCGCCAAGGTGCTGCTCGATCCGGGCAGCCGCGTGCTGGTCGAGACGCCGACCTACCTCGGCGCGCTGCAGGCCTTCGCGCCGATGGAGCCCGAGCCGGTCAGCGTGGCCAGCGACAGCGAAGGCGTCATCGTCGCCGACCTGGTCGCCAAGGCCGCGGATGCGCGCTTCATCTACCTGCTGCCCAATTTCCAGAATCCGACCGGCCGCACCATGACCGAGGAGCGCCGCGCCGCGGTGTCGGCCGCGGCAGCCGCGGCCGGCCTGCCGATCATCGAGGACAACCCCTACGGCGAGCTGTGGTTCGACGAGCCACCGGCACCGACGCTCACCGCGCGCAACCCCGAGGGCTGTATCTACCTCGGCTCGTTCTCGAAGGTGCTCGCACCGGGCCTGCGGCTGGGCTTCCTGGTGGCCCCCAAGGCCATCTTCCCCAAGCTGCTGCAAGCCAAGCAGGCGGTCGACCTGCACACGCCGATCTTCACTCAGCGCATGGTGCACGCGGTCATGAGGGACGGCTTCCTGTCCCGTCACGTGCCGACCATCCGCGCGCTCTACAAGCGCCAGTGCGAAGCGATGCTGGCCGCGCTCACGCGCGAGATGAAGGGGCTCAAGGTCGAGTTCGCCAAGCCTTCCGGCGGCATGTTCCTGTGGGTCCGCCTGCCCGAAGGCGTGGACACGGTCGCGCTGCTGCCCAAGGCGGTGGAGCGCGGCGTGGCCTTCGTGCCGGGCGCGCCGTTCTATGCCGGCGAGGGCGATCCGCGCACGCTGCGGCTGTCCTTCGTGACGGCCAGCGTCGACGAGATCGACACCGCGATCGCGGCGTTGGCCGAAGTCGTGCGCGAGCAGATGGCGCACAACGCGGCCGCCGAGGTCCAGCGCCAGCTGGCCGCGAGTCCTCTCTGAGCCAGGTTCGCCGGTACAGGACGCCCCCATGATCGACGGCCACACCCTGCTGCTGTTCCTGCTGGCCGTGCTGGCCCTGTTCCTTTCGCCCGGACCGAACATGGCCTTCGTGCTGTCGCACGGTGTCGCATTGGGGCCGCGCGCGGGCTTCGCCGCCGGCCTCGGCATCGCCGCGGCCGATCTCGTGCACACGCTGTGCGCCGCGACCGGCATCACGGCGCTGGTGGCCGCATGGCCGCCCTCCTTCGACCTGCTGCGCTACGCCGGCGCGCTCTATCTGCTGTGGCTGGCCTGGCAGGCGCTGCGCTCCGGCGACGCCCGCCTGCAGGCCCGCGCCGACGCCGCGGACTTCGCCCGCGTGGTGCGCATGGCCTGGCTCAACAACCTGGTGAATCCGAAGGCGCTGCTGTTCTTCATGGTGTTCCTGCCCCAGTTCGTCGCTCCCTCGCGCGGCAGCGTGCCGCTACAGTTGATGCTGCTCGGCATCGCGCTGTCGCTGGCTGGCCTGGTCTTCAACACCGTGCTCGGTGCATGCAGCGGCCAGATCGGCCGCTGGCTGCAGCGCCGGCGCGGTGCCGCGGGTTTTCAGCGCGGCCTGCTCGCGACGGTGATGGTCGGCCTGGCCGTAAGACTTATCTTGATCGATCGCCCCTCGAAGGGACTCTGACATGCTCAACATCTGGGGGCGCATCAGCTCCATCAACGTTCGCAAGGTGGTGTGGTGCGCCCAGGAACTCGGCCTGGACTTCCAGCGCACCGAGGCCGGCGGCCGGTTCGGCGTGGTCCAGACACCCGAATACCTGCAGCTCAATCCGAATGCGATGGTCCCGGCCATCGACGACGGCGACGGCGACGAGCGCGTGACGCTCTGGGAGTCGAACGTCATCGTGCGCTACCTCTGCGCCAAGCATTCGATGGGCAAGTTCTATCCCGAGAAACTGGCCGAACGCTTCGATGCCGAACGCTGGATGGACTGGCAGCAGACCACGCTGAACCCGGTGAGCGGCGGCGCCTTCAAGCAATGGGTCCGCACGCCGCCCGAGCAGCGCCAGCCCGAGGTGATCGCCTATTCGGTGCACGCCACCGAGCCGCTGTTCGCCCTGCTCGATGCCCATCTCGCCACCCGCGCCTTCATGCTCGGCGACGCCTTCACCATGGCCGACATCCCGGTCGGCTGCGAGGCCCACCGGTGGTTCGGCCTGCCGCAGACGGAATACACGCGCCCCGCCTGGCCGCATGTCGAGCGCTGGTTCGCCGACCTGCGCAGCCGTGCAGGCGCGCGCGGGGTGCTCGACCTCGCTCTCGAATGAAACCAATGACAGCCCGCCCCTTCAAGCAAGTCGATGTCTTCACGTCGACGCCCTACTTCGGCAATGCCCTCGCGGTGGTGCTCGATGGCACCGGTCTCGACGATGCCGCGATGCAGCGCTTCGCCGCCTGGACGCAGCTGTCGGAAACCACCTTCCTGCTGCCGCCCACCGAGCCGACGGCCGACTACCGCGTGCGCATCTTCACGCCCGGCGGCGAGCTGCCGTTCGCCGGCCACCCCACGCTCGGAAGCTGCCATGCCTGGCTGCAGGCCGGCGGAAAGCCGAAGGCGGCCGGGCGCATCGTTCAGCAGTGCGGCGTCGGCCTGGTGCAGATCCGGCGCGACGGCGAGCGCCTGGCCTTTTCCTCGCCGCCGCTGCGGCGCAGCGCGCCGAGCCCGACACTGCTGGCCAAGATCGCCGCGGCGCTCGGTCTCAAGGCCCAGCAGATCGTCGCGGCGCAGTTGCTCGACAACGGCCCCGTGTGGCTGGGCCTGCTGCTCAAGGATGCCGACACCGTGCTCACGCTCAAGCCCGACCATCGCGCGCTGCGCGAGCTCGGCCAGAAGGTGGGTGTCGCGGGCATCCCGACCGCGGGCGATTCGCCCCAGCTGATTGCACGCTCGAACCGCGAGGCGCGGGCCTTCGCGCGCTCCGACGAGGCACCGGCCGACGTCGAGGTGCGCGCCTTCGCGGCCCCGGTCGGAATCGAGGAGGACCCGGTCACCGGCAGCTTCAACGCCAGCCTCGCGCAATGGCTGATCGCCGACGGCCACCTGCCGCAACACTACGTCGCCGCGCAGGGCCAGACCCTGGGGCGCGCAGGGCGCGTCCATGTCACGCGCGATGCGGACGGCCTGGTCTGGGTGGGTGGCGATTCGGTCACCTGCATCGACGGGAGCGTAGCGCTCTAGGGCGATCCATCATGCGTGCGCGCGTCGACCACCTCGTGATCGCGGCCCGCAGTCTCGACGAAGGCGTGCGCTGGTGCGAGGCGAGCTTCGGCGTCACGCCAGGGCCGGGCGGCGTGCATCCCCTGATGGGCACACACAACCGGCTGATGAAGGTCGAGACGGCTGCCTTTCCTCGCGCCTACTTCGAGATCATCGCGATCGATCCCCGGGCCGCGCCCAGGCGCGCAACCGCCACGCGGCGTTGGTTCGACCTGGATGATGCCGTGCTGCAGGCCGCGCTCGCGCGGGACGGTCCGCGGCTCGTGCATTTCGTCGCCGAA
Organism: Variovorax sp. P2_H12; assembly: GCF_056403395.1. Lineage (NCBI taxonomy): Bacteria > Pseudomonadati > Pseudomonadota > Betaproteobacteria > Burkholderiales > Comamonadaceae > Variovorax > Variovorax sp. P2_H12. The sequence goes on from NZ_JBFUFO010000082.1 coordinate 10,846, forward strand.
GTCGCCGACGCCAGCGCCGCCGTACAGGCGCTGGGTCGGCAGCGCATCGATCGCGGCCAGGTGCTCGAGGCCTCGCGCGACACGCCGGCCGGACGCCTGTCCTGGCGGATCACGGTGCGCGACGACGGCCAGCGCCTGTTCTATGGCGCGCTTCCCACGCTGATCGAGTGGGGGCCCGTGCACCCGACCGACAGCATGCCCGACTCGGGCATCACGCTGCGCTCGCTCGGCCTCACGCATCCACGGGCGGATGATCTCAACGCCGCGTTGGGCGCCATCGGCCTTGCTGGGCTGACGCCGATCGCCGGCGCGCCGAACATCCGCGCCGTGCTCGACTCGCCGCGCGGTACCGTCACGCTCGAATCCCGGGGGATCTGAGCGAGCGCGCGCATTCTGTCGCACGCACCTCACCGCGACTTGGGCACCCCGCCATCGGCCGACCCAAAGAGCCAGGGCAGCAGAATCGCCGCGTCCGCGCGGATGCGCAGGTCGGCCGTCTCGCCGTCGAAGCGGCTGGTCACCTGGGCGATCTGGTTGTTGTAGTGGTCGTTCTCCGCGATGAGCACATCCAGCAAGGTCCGCTTGCCGAGGTGGTACCACTGCTCGAAGAAAATGGTCCGCACGCGGTCCGAGTCCTTGATCAGCTCCGAGTATTCGATCGCCCGGCTCAACGCCGCATCGCGTTGCTGGGCAGACGTGCGCAAGCGGTACTCCAGGTCGCGCGTGGCCGCCAGGGCTTTTTCCTCGCCAGCGGTGGCGCGCTCGAACGCCGCCCGCTCCGCAGCGCTCGACGATCCGCCCTGGAAGGCGTTCCATTGAATCGAGAGTCCGGTTGCCCACGGTTGGCTCTTGCCAAGGCTGTCCTCCTGCGTCGTCTTCGAGACCACCCAGTTCAGCTGCGGCAACCTCGAAGCCCGCACCGATTGAGCGTACAGGTCGGCGGCCTTCGCCTCGGCCCGTGCCTGACGCAGCGCCGGATGCTCCGGCGC
>NZ_JBFUFO010000083.1:0-11457 GCF_056403395.1 Variovorax sp. P2_H12
GAGATCCTTGATCGGCAAGCCGGACTCGGCCTGCTTGATGAAACCGATGATCTGCTCCTCGGTGTATCTGCTCTTTCTCATGTCCGTCATTCTCCAAGTTGACGGACTTCGCTGCCACTACGCTGGTACGGCTGGGAGGGGGCAGGTCATGAAGGCCGTGGAATGTACCCGTATCGAGCATTAAACGGAAACCGTCGCCAATGCCTGCGCGGCCCAGCGCAGTCACGTCACCCCGGACGAGCTTCATCTCCACGCCTGCCCCGCGCACTCGATCACGCGCACGACGCAATGCTCTCTCGACGAGGTCTACGCCAGTCACCTGCCAGCCACGCTTCGCGAGCTCGATTCCCCAGATGCCGCTCCCGGTGCCGAGATCGAGCGCGCGTCCGTAAGGCGGCTGGCGGCCCCGCTCTTCGCGGTCGAACATCTGCGCCGCCTTTGCGACGAATGGCGGATCGGCGGCGGCGGCCTCCCACGGATGGAAGCCGATGGCGTAAGCCAGCCGGTAGTTCATGAGGTTCCGCCCCGTTGCAGGTTCGACATCACGACCTTGATCGTCTCCTGCAGGACGTCGGTCGGGCTGAATTCCACGATCTCGGTCCCCGTGTAGTGCACCGGAATATGACCCGGAGGAACGTAGTACGCGTCCCCGGCCTCGAAGGTTTCCTTGTGGTCGGGAAAGACGAAGCTCACCTTGCCGCTGAGCACGTAGCCCCAGCGCGGCAGTGGGCAGCGGTCGCCGGGCAAGCCGCGGAATAGTGCACCGAGCTCCGCGTCCGCCGTGTGCTTCTCGAAGCACACGGAATATCCTCCTTCGAGGTGGCCGAGTTGCACATCCAATCCTTCGAGTTGCACTGAATGTGAAGCGGTGTTGCGCGATACCTTTGGCATGTCGTGTCTCCGTTAAGAGTCGGGCATGAAGACAAAGGTACCGATTCGGTGTGCTGCCTGCATCGCGTGAACCGCCCAGCGTGCTGAAACGAAGCCATGGGTGTTTCCACCCATCTCATGTCAGATCAGCCGTTCGCGGTAGGCGAAGGCCGTTGCAGCTGAACGCGAAGACACGTCGAGCTTGTCGAAGATGTTGCTGAGGTGGCGATCGACTGTCCTGCTGCTCAGCGCCAAGTCCCGGGCGATTGCCTTGTTCGATAGGCCCGCGGCGACGTGGCGGAGCACTTCGAGTTCGCGTTTGGTCAGTCCATGCGCCGATCCGGACGCGGTCCCTCGAGCGAGTGCATCCACGCGAGCGAGGTCAGGCGCCGCGCGCAATTCGGAAAAGGCGCTTCGTGCGGCGTCCAACTCCAGCTCCGCGGTTTCCTTGTCCCCGAGGATGCTGCAAGCCTTTGCGATCAACACGCGCACGCGCGCGGCTTCGTAGGGAACCTCGAGCTGCCGCCATGCCTCGAAGGCCCGCCGCAGGGTACCGAGCGCCGCGTCCGGCTTCGCCTCGGCGAGTTCCAACGCACCGCGGGAGTGGGCGGCCAGTGCGTCGAGCAGTTCACTTCTGCGGCCCTTGGATGATTGTTCGATTTCGACGCACGCTGCCCGGGCCTGGTCGGTACTTCCCTCGGTCAGGAGGATCTCCACGCTGGCTGGAAGCAGTTTGGCGCGACGAACCGGATCAGTGGTCTCCGAAAGCGCCCGTCGAATCGCGCTGGCCGCAGCAGTCGTCCTGCCCTGGACGAGTCGCAACAGCGCGAGGCCAGGCTGCGGCTCGTAACCGGACCGGGCAGCCTCGCGATACGCGGCTTCCGCCTGGTCGAATTGACCTCGCATCCGGTGCACCTCGCCTTGCAGGTAAAGTGCGTGACCCGCGGCGGAACTGTTCATCGCCTTCGCGAATTGTGTCTTCGCCCGCTCCGCTTCCTGCAATGCCAAGCGCCAGTCGCCCAGCAGTTGCGCGACCTCGGCGCGGTGGAGCAGGCATTGCCCCGTGTGCGCCACCATTTCCGGCTGCTGCTCGCACCATTCCGTCAGGGCTTGGGTCCAAGCTTGAGCGCGGCTCAGCTGGAACATATCCTGGCAGTAGGCGATGACGCTGCAGTACACCAGGCCCGTCACGACCGGGGAGAGCTCGGCGGCCGAGACGGATACCATCACTTCGTCCATGAGTCGCAAGCCCTCCTCGACGCGCCCCAGCTGAACCAGCGCATGTCCACGCTCGTGCGCGGCAAGGGCGAAGAGATCCGCATCGCCGTGACGTTCGGCGATGCGTTCCGCTTTCTTCGCGATATCCGCCACGCCTTTCCAGTCCCGTTCCTTCGCGCGCTTTAGAAGCGTGGGGACTACTAGGTAGCCGTGTTCCACGCTATCGCGCGGTCCGCTTTCGGCGAGGCGCTGCGCGCGACCGAACCAGCCAGCCGCGTGACTGGCCTGACCACGCACCGCGAGATTGATGCCGGCCCAGAATGCACAGCGCGCGGCACGCGGCAGGTTGCGAGCGTGCTGGTGTGCGCGATGTGCCCGCTTCATGCACTCCAGGTGATCGTCGTTGCGGCCCAGCATGTAGGCCGCGACGGCCAGATGCTCCAAATCCTGCGGGTCGAGGGGACACGTCCGATCAGCCCTCACGAACGCGCGGTAGGCGCGCGCCCACGCCCGACGCGCCATGGCTTCGCGGCCCTGTTCAATTGCGTTGGCTACGGTCATCACCTTCAGAGAGCCTGATCTCCGGTAAGGATAGCCCCCGGACCTTGCGGCTGTCCCAACTGAGGGCTCACACGAGTCTCATTCAGGGCCCAATCAGGCAGATCGCTTCTCGGGAAGGACTTCCCGCTCGCCGAATCGTCGTTTCGGGGTGATACCTTCTCCGCAGAATCTATGTTGCCGGCGGCAGCTTTCGGGAGGGCGGATCGCTAAGACAGAGGACCGCTATGGGCCCAATCCGGAAGTTCGCATCGCTAATCTCGATGCCCTGAAGCAGACGTTAAGAGCCGGAGAAAGAGCATAACGATGGATGAAACGTACGGCACGGTGGCGAATGGTCGCGGTGCGCAGGCACCAAACATCACGCGGGTTTGATCTCCTTTGAGTTGGCACGAACGCTCTGAAATTTCAGAGTTTGCGTGCGCACCCCGGCTGCAGGGCCCCCGTATGCGTTCGGCTCGAAGCTGCGCACGGGCGATGTGCCCGGAGCACCCCATCGGTAACGGCTTTGGCCTCCGCCAAACCCAGGCCCGTAGCGGCTCGCAAGGTCGTCGTGCAAGAGACCTTCATTCACCCGGGTCGCCATCCGGTAATTTCAACGATTCCCACGGTCAGTTGCGACTCCTAAACGTGTTCCCGGACTTCTTGAAGCCCCGTCCTTTGAGCGCAGCTCTTCGAAGCCCGCAGCGGCGACTCACATGTAAAGTCGAAACCATGGCAGTGTGAGGTAGACGCACGCGATCATCGCGAGCGAGGGAACCACCCACTGCCAACCCGACCAGACCCGCTGCGTCCATCGCTCGGGCAAGAGCGCGGCAACGAGGCCGAACACGAGCGCTCCGAGCGCGGCCGTGGCGGTCCAGCCGTACCAGTACATCGCGGGAGCAAGAAACGCCATCGAGGGAGCGGCGATGTCTTGCGAATGGTGTGTGCCCAGGATGATCACGCCCAGCGAGGGGTAGACAGTGAACAGCGCGAGATCCAGCTTGAGCGCGACCACGTAGAGGACCGCAAACGATACGCCGTAGGCGGATGCGAAGCTGCGGAACCGTGAGGACGTCATGCGCCGAAGCCCCTGACGTTGTTCACGACGTGACCGATCAGAAAGCTCCACCAGACGATGAAGGCGAGGATCGAGGTCAGCGCCGCGCGCGCCAATGTTGAGTCGCCGGCACGCGGCTGCCGCCAGCACACCCAGTAGGCCGGCAGCAGCGCCAACCCGATGGCGGCGAAATGCTCCTTGATGTCGAAGAGGCCCAGGATCGGCCAATGCCCGGCGCGCTCGAGATCGGGCCTGATGTCGGTGCGGAAGTACAGGTACACGATCCCGCCCAGCAGTGCGGAGATCGCATACAGAACGACGATGGCGTTGGCGTACGAGGCGGCCGGCACGGCGCGAAAACGGCCGAAGAACGAATCGGGCCGCGCGCGCGGCGCCCATGTCGCCAGTGTCTGGTGGGTAATTGCGCCGAGCAGCGCGACCGCCACCAGGCCATGAATGATCAGGAGAGCGGTCTCCATGAGAGCCCTCCTGTCACTGCGCCCGGCCTGTTCACTTGAAGAGCTCGACCGTCGCGAAGGGCTCGGCCGACCCCGGCCGGAAGCGATTGAGGGTCATTTTGGTCTTCTCGCCCGGTTTGACGTCCAAGACCACGTAGTTGTAATCCTCCTGGAGCGGCTCGCCCTTCCAGTAGAGGTCCGGCGGATAATCCGCGGGCACCTTGAACTTCTGGCGGCCGGGCAGAATCGGATCCTGTTCGGCGCCGCCGCCACCCAGCAACAAGTATTTCACGCCGTCGACGTCGAACAGTTCAGTGGTGTGGATGTGTCCATTGAACACGACCACCTCCATGTCCTTGGCGTAGGCCGCGATCGCCTTGTGCGGATTGTCCGGGGCGGGGATGGCGCCGAAGCCCGATCGGGCGAACACCGGGTAGTGGAAGGTGATGAAGGCCTTCTTGATGCCCTTGGCCTTGGCCTCGTCCAGCCACTGCTGCATCTGCTTCATCTGCTCCGCATACTTCGGCCGATCGCCAGACCACTGCGAGGGCGACCCCTTGTCCGTCGCGCCGCTCCACAGAAAGATGAAGCGAGCGCCGTTGAAGTCGAACTTGTAGATGAGGTTGTCCGGCGTGACGCCGAGCTTCCTCAGATACGGCACCGTGCTCAGCAGGCCATCGATCTTGGGATCGCCCAACACCTCGTGATTGCCTGGCCCCACGAACCAGCGGCCTTCAAGCCCGGCTGCGCGCATCTCGCTGTCCGGCGGCGGCAGCAGCTTGAGCATGTTGTCATTTACGCGCTGCCAGTACGGACTGTCGGTGACGGTGCGGCCCTGATTTCCCCACCACACGACGTCGCCGGCGTTGACCACGAATTTGGCGCGTCCGGACTGGACGTCCTTCACGATCTCGCGCGTCACCCAATCGCCGCCGGCCAAATGGAACATCGTCCTGTGCACGCCGGGTAGCAGCTTCACGTCTTCCACGGTCGCCTCGGTGACCCAACTCTTGTTGACCTTCAAGGTCGTGACTTCCGAAGCCGTCACGAACGGCATGACGATCTGGATCAGTTCCTTCGTGACCGGATCGAAGGTCAACTTCACATTCTTCTGCACGACTTCTTCGGCGACCTTCTCCGGCAGGACAATGCCGAAACTCTCGACCAGCAGCTTGGTGACCTCCGGTCTGCCGTACTTGGACGGGATATTCATCATCGGGCGCGAGTCGCCGTAGGCAATGAACGAAAACGCCGAGTCGGCAGCCGGCGTCGTTGGCTGGGCAGCCGCATCCAGCGGCCGAAGCCCGATGAATGCGAGCACAAGAGAAATCGTGATCGCACACTTGATGAAACGTCTTAACAGGTTCATTTGAGGTTTCCTCTCTCTGGTTGGGCACCTCTGCTCAAAGGGGGTGCCTTTGCGACTGGTTTGCCTATTTGACCAACTCGACTTCGCCCACGCGCCACTCCTTGGTGAAGAACGGTTCTAGCGGACTGTAGAGGCGCAGGATCACGAACCAACCCTTGTTGGGCATTGTCTGAATCCAGTTGCCCCGCTTCACGCCAGCCGGCTGGTTGGGACCGAAGTAGACGGTTGTGGAGCCATCCGCGTTGGCTTCAGCGGCGGGAGACGGATAGCTCTAGCTGCCGGCACGCGGGTAACGTTGTGGCGTATCAAGCATCGACCGCGATTGATTGTCATACGCCGTGAGCGACCAGAAGTTGGCCTCCGGTATGCCCTTCGGCAGCGTCACTTTGTATGTCTTCGCGCCGTCGAAATACTGCTTGTCTGCATCGAGGCTGGCGAAGAGGTATTGCGAGCCGATGCCGGGAAGCCGCATCGACATGGCAGGGGTGATGCCGGTAACCCCATAGAAGAAACTCGATCGGGCATCCAACGTCCGATAGCCAGTAGCCGGAAACGGCTTGGCGCCTTCGCGGGTGATCTGCGGGATGGGCGTCTCGAACTGAGAGCCGGTCTGGAACAGAAAGTTGAACCATGACGAGCCCGGGTAGTAGAACCAGCTCGGGTCGCGGGGATTCATGAACAGGCTGCGTGAAGTGGCATTGCCGAGCGCCAACGCATCGGTCAGGATTTGTTTCATCCTGGCGTCCGGCGAGAAGGGCTTGCCCTTGACGATGCCGATGGCGGCCACATGACCCATCAGTTCCGGGTCGAGCGACGTTGCCGGCTCCTGTTGCACTACGCCGTTGAGCATTTCGTAAAAGCTGAAGTCATTGGGCGGAACCGTGTTCATCACCTTGCCGCTGCCTTCATGGAACACCGTCTGAGGGGGCGAGACGACGCGGCCCAGGCGGGACTTGTCGGCGAGGAACTCAGCGATGCTGGTTCCGACGCCGCCCACCTCGTAGGGGTAGATTTTGGTGAACTTCCGGATCAACTCGGCAGCGGGCTTCGGGTCGCTCTTGTTCTCCAGGAACATGCGCCCCAGGATCAACGCCTTAGTGGTACGGACGCGGGCAACGTAGTAACCGCCTTCCGGTAGCGGCCCTTTGTAGTCCTCGGGAACCAGCAGATAGCGCCCGCCCTCGCCCCGGTCCGGGCCGGGCAGCCCGAAATCGATGATCCAACGCCACCACATGTCATCCAGGGTGCCAAGCGCCTTCGGCGGCGTCTCGAACACCATGGGTCCCTTGGACAGATCGATGAAGCCCATGAAGTAGACGGTGTCCGCGTTGGCTGTCAGGAACAGGGACTTCGAATCCATCAGCGTGGAAAACACAAGTACTTCGTTGTCCTTCACGCCGACGTCCAACAAGCCTTTCCGAGCGGCGGCCGCATTCACACCCTGCATGGTGTTCAAGAATGCCTCGTATGCGTGCGAGAAATCGAGCGTGTCGTAGACCTTGGACAGGGTTTCCTTGCTCGGTGCGCCATCCTTGAAGTCGAGCGCGCCCACGCGCGTCTCGACCTTGTCCGGGGTTGAAATCGCCGCTGGGACTGTAAGGATTGGTTGCGCTACAGCGCCAGGAGATAGAAGCAGCATGGCGCTGGCTGCGAGCATAGGAAAAAGCACCACTCGAAGCTTCATTCCCAACCCCTTCGAATATCGACGAACGCAGTCTGCCTACGCGGAGCGTTGAGACTTAGTAGTTCGGCCCTTCCGACCTTAGCCCTCGGCGTTCCTTGTCCTGCGCAGAGGGCCATTTTCAGACAAGCGGGCCCCGGCTGCCATCCCGGCGGCCACCTACACCACGTACGTGGAAATCAAATTTGGATGCAGTTGGATGTGCCCAAAGCGGACGCCTACCAACGTCGGCTCCTGGCCGCCAGCCGTCTTCCGAGCGCGTCCCGTGCGCCGTCCTGCTTGTCTGGGCGGATGACGAGGGCTCAGCGGCGCGCCTCAGCGCCGAACGACGGCAGCGCCGTTCGGCCCTACGCAGCCAGCGCGGTAGACGCCCCGCGCGCAGGTGACTGGCGCTGGACGTACAACCACGGCAGCAGGCCGGACGACCACCGGCGGCTTCGCGACAACAACGGCGCCATTGGGGCCAGCGCATCCCGCGCGGTAGACGCCAGCTACGCAGCCAGCTGCGGAAGCGTCCAGGGACAACAAAGCCATGATGCCAAAAGCGGCTGAGGCGGAAAGTTTGCGTGAGGTCGACATCGGTGCCTGGTCAAGAGGTTTCGGAGAAGAACCCGGCCGTCAAACGCTCGTAAGTCCGGTCGGGCCTACAGCATAGTCCACCCTTACACATTCTCACGGTCTCATCGGCCCACTCATGGCGGACGACGTCGAACGTCTGCGGCGGGCCGTCAGGCGCTACCTGTAGGGTCGGTCCAGCCAGAACTCCCCGGCGGCGGCTACCTCGCGGCGGTTTCTAGCCAATCCAGCGCCTTCGCGTCGTCGGCAAAGGGGAAATGCCGCACTTCGGCCGACGTAAAGTGCGTGCCGAGCATTTTCGCCATACCGGCAAAGTGGCTGTCTGTCACGATTGCTATGCGTTCGACCTCCTTGTGGTGGTCGCGGACGAAGTGCATGTGCGCGGTGAAGCCGCCGAAGTCCTCCCAGCCAGGGAAGCCCTTCGAGTGAATCAAAACGCCACTGAGCTTGGCGTGGTCGGAGAGATAGCCATTGACAGCAACGCTGAGACCGCGGAAGTCCTCCTTGCTCAGTGGAGCGCCAGGTTTGAGCACCAAGATGCCCTCGGGCTGCTTTATCGAGTACTCGAGCATGTGATTCTCCGTTTGGGTACTTCCACCATACGCCGTCTGGACCGACCATGCCGCTTCCTGGGACGCACAACAAGTAAGCCGCTGATTACGCGGCGTGCGAGCGGAGGTTCGAGGGGTGTGATGTTGAATTCGGGCTCTTCAAGCAGGCGGTTGGAGCGAACGTCCGGACCTGGCCGTTCCGAGCCATTGGGCTCTAGTGCCACGCATATGGAAGAAGTCCGAGATACCACGGCCCTGGCAAGAACCAATGTCCACCCAGTGAACGCAGGCCTACGCTCAGCAGGACCGCACTCAGAACGTGCACGGCATACATGACTAGAGCAACCCGCAGCGCTGTCGGTCCGAGAACAAGTGGAACCGTGCCTCCGAATCGCCCGAGGAGGACTTGCAATGTAACCACGAATGCCGCGAGCAACGAGCCAGATGCAATGCCCATCAGGACGGCGCTCACAGCTAACATCGAAAGACCAAGCGGGCTTGGTTTGCTTCCGCTCGGCTCAGTAGATTGCAAGAAATAGAACCACACAGGGGCGGTGAGTACTACAGAGAGCAGCCACAGGCGCGTCGACTGCTTGTCGGGGCGCCACCGCGAAAACATCTGCGAAGAAGTCGAGCGCATTTCATGCCCCTCTTGGTCTACACGTCATTTCGAGAGCCCTATATCTGGTCCTGGCCGAATGCGGGAAAAGGTCAATCTCCTTGGCCATGCATCATCATTTCGTACAACTCGGCGACACGCGCTGCAGAAATTCCTTCCCGTTGCTCGACAGCGAGAGGGTGGTCAGTCGGTTCGAGTTCAATAAAGGGCCGGATGCCTCCATCGCGTAGATGTACTCGAGTCTTGAGGCTCATCGTTTCAGGGTAAGGCTTCAGGTACGCGTTGAGCCATCCGAAAAACGGACCGACGTGTGAGCGGGTTTCCTCCGAAAAGGCTTCCAACCATTGCTTGTAACTTGCCTCGCTGAGCGAAACCCAAACACCCCAGGAAAAAGGCTCATCCTCTCCCTCGACCGGAATCTCAATGCAGCCGCGGACAAAGTACGACTCATTATCGATGACGCAAGCATCGGTAGAAAGTGCACAACGAGTCGAGCGCTCTTCCTGCGGCACCACGAAATAGTTCAGCGGAGCATCGGCGCCGAAGGAGGGCATCCCCCGGTGGACCTCACCACAACAAGAACACTGAAACTCGAACGCCATCTCAATTCCATTGTGTCGAAAGATGCATTGCTCGCGCGAGCGCTCCCAACCCCAGAACTCAAATCGTTGTGCGCGCGTCGCGACCGTCGGCTATCCCCGAATTCTGCGACGCCGCCGACCGGCTGCGCTTGGCCGCATCCTGCCACAGCAACAGCCGCGACCTCATGGGTCAGGCCGGACTACGCATTGCTGCGAATGAAACCTCATCAAAATTGTGGAGGGGCGGCTCAAGGTCGGCTATCGGACGAATTGAGCGCGGGCGGCGAATGACTGGTCCTGGCCGGATTCAGTCTCTCAGAGCGGGAAAGCAATGCCCATTCCCATGCTACCCTTGACGAAGACCTGTCGATAGACTTCGATGGTCAGTCGTGCGTCCCTCGGGCCATTTTCCGACAAGGGGGTCATCTCTGTAGCAGCGAGGATGTGACGGATTGGGAAGTGAAATTTTGCGCCTTTCCCATCTCTGGCAACCGTGAAGTAGTCGCCGTGCACGCCTGTCAGCCATGCACTTTCCATTTTGGTTGCCTCGAGGTAGTTAATCTCGATGGCCCGTTGCACATAACGAAGCAGTAAGGCCCTGATTGGCCACTCAGATACTCCATCATCTGACATCGACAATACGGCCTTTGGCGTCTCCAGAGGCGACATCGATTCGCTTCTCGACAACTTGCAACGCCAGCATTCGTCGGCAGCAGGAGCGTTTAAAGCCTTGCACTTGCAGGTCCAATCTTCATCAGGAATCTGTTGGGTCATGAGTCTGAGCTTACGTCATGAAAGCCTCTGCTCGTCTGCTCCATCAGTTCCTCTTGAGCGTCGTTTATACAAGGCCTTCGAGCCAAGACGTCCGAACGGCCGTCGTTGGCAAGTGGCGCGCAGAGAGGGTGTCGTTCGAGGTGAAAGCCGCCCCAACTTCAGAGGTATGGTCTTGGCCGCGTCCGGCCTTCGCCATGCGGGTGGAAATCATCTTGGGGGTGCCGAGAAGGACAGAATCTGCTCGCGGAACGGCCACCAACTGTGCGGCCTGATTCGACGGATGTCCTCCGCCTGGAAGGGGATGGGGTGCTCCCAGGAACCGCTCCCTTGTCCATCCCAGATTCCACGAATCTCGCTCCCATTCGTGGTCAGTCCCTTATGCACGGTGCCGTCGAACAGGAGCACGTCAATCCAATAGAAATCGCCGCGCACCATGTGGCCTTGCAGGTCTTTGAATTGCGTCGGCAGTGGAACCATGTCTGTACGTCAGTGAAACTGATGGACCGATTGTTGATGCACAAGCAGTTGGTGTGCACGCGCTTCCGCAGGGTCCGTGCAGCGAATTTGGAGGACGCCGCCTAGGTCCGGTCTTGGCCGATTGTTGCCCGCCGTGCGGTCAGTGCGCACGCGCTTCGGAAGTGACCGTCAGGGGTGGTGCTGCGTCGAAGGCTGCTCGCTGCCGTCAGGGCCCCAGAAGCGCCAAGTCCCGACCTCCTGGCCATCGTGGTAGCTGCCTTCCGACGCCAACTGACCATTCGCATGGAAGTCGCGCCAGATGCCTTGTTCCATCCCATCGATGTACCTTCCCTCGGAACTCATTACGCCGTTCTCGTGGTACGCCACGAATAGGCCGTGTCGAATCCAGCGGGCGCTGTCCGGTGCCAAGTAGCGCGTGTAGCGGAACCTGATGGCTCCCGAATCGTAGGGAATCTCGGCGATGTTGAGGTCAGCGTCGATGGTCATGCTTGGGCGTTGACGGGCGAATTGGCAGGCGGTTGGGAACGTCCGGTGCTGCCGCATCCTGTCACACCGCGCCGACACCGGCCGCACTTCCTTTTTTCACGTCATAGCGCAGCTCCGCCATGCCAGCACCCATCTGATGAACGGATACCAGGCGTAGGCTTGGGCTCAGCACTCTTCGAGGGAACAGTGGCTTACCC
>NZ_JBFUFO010000084.1:0-10609 GCF_056403395.1 Variovorax sp. P2_H12
TGCGCTGCAGCGCATCGCCGCCGCGGAACTGGATCGCCGCCGACACGCCCGCGCGTTCGGCATTGCGCTCGGCGAAGTCGACCATGCGGTGCGAGACGTCCGAGCCGAAGATCGCCGGCGCGGGCTGCGTCGCCGCCGGCACCGCCCCGGCCTTCAGGGCCGCCCACACATGCGGCTGGAACGGCAGCAGCTTCTCGAAGCCGAAGCGCCGCAGCGAGCCGGCCGCGATGCCGGACGCGATCTGGGCCGCCTCGATCGCGATCGTGCCGCTGCCGCAGCAGGGGTCGTAGAGCGGCTCGGCAGAGACCGCACCGGTCTCCGGATTCCACCAGCCGCTGGCCGCCAGCATCGCCGCGGCCAGGGTTTCCTTGAGCGGTGCATCGCCCTTGTCCTGCCGCCAGCCGCGCTTGAAGAGCGGCTCGCCCGAGGTGTCGATGTAGAGCGTGCAGAGGTCGGTCGTGAGGTGCGCGAAGACGCGGCAGTCGGGCCACTGGGTCTCGATGCTCGGCCGCACGCCGCCCGCCTTGGCGCGGAAGCGGTCGGCGATCGCGTCCTTGATGCGCAAAGTGGCGAAGTTGAGGCTCTGCAGCGGGCTGTGCTGCGCCGTGGTCTCGATCTTGAAGGTCTGTTTCGGCGTGAACCAGATCTCCCAGGCGACGCCGCTGGCGATCGCGTAGAGGTCGTTCTCGCTGCGGTAGGGTGCCTGCGCGAGTTCGATCAGCACGCGCTGCGCGAGCCGGCTGTGGAGATTGAGCTTGAGCGCGTCGCGCCAGTCGGCGCGCACCCGCACCCCGCCGCGCAGCGTGAGCAGGTCCTGCCCCACGCGGCCGGTCAGCGCATGCACTTCCTGCGCCAGGAAATCCTCGACGCCGGCGGCGCAAGGGAGGAAAAGCGAAAGATCGTTCACCGTGCGATTGTCGCCTCGACGGAGCCCCCCGCCAGCGGCTTGCTGTTCTATAGTGGACCGGCCGATGAGCTCCTCGCCCCTCCCCGCATCCCCCGAGGCCTCCAGCGCCAACGGGTTTGCCATCCGCTGCGAGGTGCTGCGGCTCAGCGCCCAGCCCAGCGGGCTGGTGCTGCTCTTCCAGTTCCTGCTCGACTGCGGCGTGGCGGCGCTGTTCGCCTGGCAGTACTCGGTGCCGCACGCGATCGTCTGGATCGCGCTGATCGCCGCCACCACCGCCTACCGCGGCTTCTTCCCGCAGCGGCTGCCCGCGCCGCTGACCCCCGCGAACCTGCCGCCCGCCCTGCGCCTGCACACGCTGCGCATCGCGGTCCACGAAGGCGCCCACGGCCTGGCCGGCGTCCTGCTCTTCAACCCGGCCGATCCCACGGCGCAGCTGATGATCGGGCTGGTGGTGATGGCGATGACGCTGTCCTCGGCCTTCTCGGTCTCCTACTACACCCCGGCCATGCAGCTTGCGATCGCGCTGCTGCTGGCGCCGGTGATCGTCATGGGCCTGGCCTTCGGGGCGCCGACAATGAGGGTGCTGTCGGTGCTCGGTATCGGCCTGCTCGCGATGGTCTGGAAGCTGGTGTCCGAGCGCGCCCGCCAGCTCGAGGAGAACATCGGCCTGCGCCACAACGAAAGCTCGCTGCGCGCGCGCGCGCTGGCCGGCCTGCACGCGTCGCAGCAGGCCCAGGCCGAGCGCCTGCGCTTCTTCTCGGCCGCCAACCACGACCTGCGCCAGCCGGTGATGGCGATGGGCCTGCAGGCCGAGGTGCTGCGCCAGCAGTTGAGTGCCGGCGAGGACACGCTCAGCGTGCTGGGCACCGTCGCCGCGCTGTCGAAGGCCCAGCAGGCGCTCGAGGGGCTCACCGACCAGCTGCTCGAGATCGGGCGCATCGAGGCCGCCGCCGACCCGATCTCGCCGGTGGCGGTCGCGCTGGCGCCGCTGTTGCACGAGTTCGCGCGCCAGGCCGCCAGCGGCCGCGTGCGGGTGCGCTGCCCGGCGACCGCCGTGGTCTGGACCGATGCGGTCGCGCTGCGCCGGATCCTCGGCAACCTGGTCGACAACGCGCTCAAGTTCACGCCCCGGGGCCGCGTGCTGCTGGCCTGCCGCCGGCGCGGCGAGGCCTGGCGGATCGAGGTCCGGGACGCCGGCATCGGCATCGCTGCAGAGGCCCAGGAGCGCGTGTTCGGCGACTTCGAGCAGATCGGCAACATCGAGCGCAACCTGCAGCGCGGCCACGGCCTGGGCCTGGCGATCGTGCGTCGGCTGGCATTGCGGCTGGGCGTCGAGATCTTGCTGCGCTCGGCGCCGGGACGCGGGTCGGTGTTCGCCTTCGTGCTGCCGGCCGCGCCGCAGGGCGTGCCGCTGGCGCCTTCGCCAGCCGCGGGCGTCGAGCCCGCGCCGATGCCGCAGACGCGGCGGCTCGCTCCCGGGCTGGTCGTGCTGGTGGTCGAGGACAACCTCGTGGTGGCCGACAGCATCGCGGCGCTGCTGCGCCTCTGGGGCGCGCGGCCCGAAGTCTGCACCAGCGCCGCCGAGGCGCTCGCGCTGCCCGACCTCGCCGTCTTCGGCATCGCGCTGTGCGACATCCGGTTGCCCGGCGAACTCGACGGCATCGCGCTGGCGACCGAGCTGCAGCGCCGACGACCTTCTCTCGCCATCGCGCTGGTCTCGGCCGACATCGACGACGCCACCCAGCAACTGGCCCGCGAGCGCGGCTGGCAGGCGCTGCGCAAGCCCGTCCAGCCCGCGATGCTGCATGATGCGCTGCTGCGGCAGGCGCAACGCTGAACCGCCTATGCTCCGGCCATGCCCGACGCGCTGCCGACACCCTTGGTCGATTCCAACGACGCCCCATGCTACGGCCCGGTGGCGATCGCCCTGCACTGGCTGCTGGCGCTGATGATCCTCGGCTCCGTCTGCCTCGGCCTGTCGATGACCGGTCTGCCGCTCTCGCCGCTGCGCCTCAAGCTCTACAACTGGCACAAGTGGGCCGGCATCACGATCCTGGCACTGTCGGCCGTGCGCCTGCTGTGGCGCCTGTCCCACCCGCCGCCGTCCCTGCCGGCGCGCATCCGGGCGGCCATGCCGGGCTGGCAATGGGTGGCGCACCGCGGCCTGCACCTGCTGCTCTACCTGCTGTTCTTCGCCGTGCCGCTGCTGGGCTGGGCCTACAGCTCCGCGTTGGGCTTTCCCGTCGTGTGGCTGGGCGTGCTGCCGTTGCCGGACTTCGTGCCGGTCGACAAGGATTTCGCCGAGGCGGTGCTGAAGCCGCTGCACAAGATCGGCGCCTTCGGCCTCGCCGCGGCGGCGCTGGTCCACGCCGCGGCCGCCCTCAAGCACCACTTCGTCGACCGCGACGGCCTGCTCGACCGCATGTCGCCTCTTTCACCCCGGAAACGCCTCCCATGACCCTCCTTGACATGGCCTGCCGCGGGTGGTGCGCGGCGGCGCTGATCGTCGCCGGCACGGCCGCCGCCGAGCCGCCGGCACCGGCGAAACTGCTGCCGGCCCCGAGCCGGATCGCCTTCGTGTTCAAGCAGATGGGCGTGCCGGTGGAAGGCGTGTTCAGGAAGTTCGATGCCCGGATTGCCCTCGACCCGCGCAAGCCCGAAGACGGCAGCGTCGCGCTGCAGATCGACGTCGCCAGCGCCAGCCTGGGCATCCCGCAGACCGATGCCGAGCTGCCTAGGCCCACCTGGTTCGACAGCGACCGTTTCCCGAAGGCGGAATTCCACTCCAGCGCCATCAAGGCGCTGGGCAGCGGCCGCTTCGAGGTCGCCGGCCGGCTGACCATCAAGGGCAGCAGCCGGGACGTGGTCGTGCCGGTGGAGATCCTGCAGTCCTATGGCCAGTCGACCGCGACTGGAAGCCTTACGATCCAGCGCCTCGCCTTCAGGATCGGCGAAGGCGAATGGACCGACACGTCGATGGTGGCCGACGACGTGCAGGTGCGCTTCAAGCTGGTGCTGACCGGCCTCGGCCCGCTGTGAAATCCTTCGATGTTTCCACCTTCATCCGAAAGCGCGCCATGAAGAAATTGCTCACACTCGCCGCGCTGGCGACGGCGGCGGCACTGGCCGGCGCCCAGCAGGCACCCGAGGCGGCCGCCAAGCCGGCCGGCGGCCCTGCCAAGGGCGCGAGCTACGTGGTCGACCCGACCCATACCTTCGTCAACTACGAGATGGGCCACTACGGCACCACCACCAACCGCGGCCGCTTCAGCACCAAGGACGGCCAGGTCAAGATCGACCCCTCGGGCACCGCCGGCAAGATCGACATCACGATGGACATCAGCTCAATCAACACCGGCGTCGACCTGCTCAACCGGCACCTGCTGAGCAAGGACTTCTTCAACGTGGCGGAGTTTCCGACCGCCCGCTTCGTCGCCGACCAGATCGACTTCAGCGGCGACAAGGTCACGCAGGTCAACGGCACGCTCACCTTGATGGGCAAGAGCCGCCCCGTGGTGCTCAAGGCCAACCGCTTCAACTGCTACCTGAGTCCGCTCATCAATCGCCAGATCTGCGGCGGCGACTTCGAGACCTTGGTGGAGCGCAGCCAGTGGGGCATCAACTGGGGGCTCGCCTTCGGCTTCGAGGACAAGGTGAGGCTGCTGGTGCAGGTCGAGGCCATCAACATCCAGTAGCGCTACAGCAGGCTCTCCGGCGCCAGCGGCGCGAGCAGTTCCAGCATCACGCGGTCCCACAGGCCCGAGTCGGGCTCCACGGTGAGCACGTCCTCGGCCTCGCCCTCGCGGCTGACCCATTCGAGCGCTTCGCCGCCGTCGGCGAAGCGCACCCGGTAGGCGCCCTGCTGCTTCAGCACGTCGAGCAGCTTCAGGACCTGCTGCGCCATCTCGGGGCTGGCGATGAACAGGCCGATCTCCGTGTTGTGGGTGTCCGAGCGCGGATCGAAGTTCATCGAGCCCAGGAACAGCGCCCTGCGATCGAAGATCGCCGCCTTTGCATGCAGCCGGCCGACCTGCGAGCCGAACAGGCCCAGCCGCACGCTGCGCTTGGTGCGCGCCGAGCTCAGCTCGTGGATCTCGACGCCGAGCCGCAGCATGTCGGGACGGTAGCGCCGGTAGCCGGTGTGGACCAGCGGCTCGTCGGTGGCCGCCAGCGAATTGGTGACGACGCTGATCCGGACCCCGCGCCCGCGGACCTCGCGCATCACCTCCAGCCCCGCCTGGCCCGGGATCAGGTAGGGCGACACCAGCGTGACTTCGGCGCGCGAGCGCCGCATCTGCTCGATCACGTTGTAGCGCACGCTGTCGACGTCGAGCAGCGGCACCCCGCCATAGGAGGCGGTCTTGCCGACCACGCGGTCGGGCGAGTCGGCATAGGCTTCGGCCAGGGTCCAGATCAGGCCGAGCCGGGCGCCGTCCTTCAGCTCCGGCCCCAGCGGCGCGTAGCCCAGCACGTCGTTCGGTGCCGGCGGGCGCGGCGGCGCAGTGGTTGCGGGGCCGGTGGCCTGATCGAAGCGCTGCTGCAGCTCCTCGCGCGGCAGCGAGGATGCGACCACGCTGCCGATCGGCCGCACGTAGGGGCTGTTCCAGTACAGGTCGAACAGGCTGCCGAGGCGCTTCACCAGGGCGCCGGCGACGAAGGTGTCGATGTCCAGGAAGTTCGCGCCGGCGGTCTGCGTGAAGTACTGACTGCCGATGTTGCGCCCGCCTGCCACCGCCATCGCGCCGTCGGCGATGAAGAGCTTGTTGTGCATCCGGCGATTGACGCGGTCGAAGTCGAACAGCGAGCTCGAGAAGCGCTGCAGCAGGCTGCCGCGGCCGGCCGGGAAAGGGTTGAACAGCCGCAGCTCGAGGTTCGGCGTGGCGGCCAGCGCCAGCAACAGGTCGTCCTCGCCCGAGGTGTAGAGGTCGTCCATCAGGAGCCGCACGCGCACGCCGCGCAGGGCCGCATCGCGCAGGGTGCGCAGGAAGTAGCGGCCGGTGTCGTCGTTCTCGATCTGGTAGTACTGGACGTCGAGCGTGCGCTCGGCGCGGCGCGCGAGCTGCAGCCGCGTGTCGAGCGCGAAGTCGCCGCCGGGCATGAGCCGGAAACCGCTCAGATCCGGATCGGGCGACGAGGCCTTGGCGATCCGGCCCAGCGCGGTCTCGCCCGAAGCCATGATTGCACTCGAGGGCGGGCGCTCGACATCGGCCGGCAGCATCGCGCAGCCGCTGGCCAGAAGCACCGCCGCCGCCAGTGCCGCACCGAGCCGCCACCCGCGCACCAGCACGCCCTAGAGCGCCTTGCGCAGATTGGCCGGAGCGATACGCAGCGCCTCGCGGTACTTCGCGACGGTGCGGCGCGCGCACTCGATGCCCTGCTCCTTGAGCATCTCGGAGATCTGGCTGTCGGACAGCGGTTTCTTGAGGTCCTCGGCGCTCACGAACTGCTTGATCAGCGCCCGCACCGCGGTGCTCGAGGCATTGCCGCCGGTCTCGGTGCCGAGCGCCGAGCCGAAGAAGTACTTGAGCTCGAACGTGCCGTAAGGCGTCGCCATGTACTTGGCGGTGGTCACGCGGCTGATGGTCGATTCGTGCAGGCCGAGTTCGTCGGCGATCTCGCGCAGCACCAGCGGGCGCATCGCCAGCTCGCCGTGCACGAAGAAGCTCTTCTGCCGCTCGACGATCGCGTTCGACACCCGCAGGATGGTGTCGAAGCGCTGCTGGATGTTCTTGATGAACCAGCGCGCCTCCTGCAACCGCTGCGAGAGCGCCTGGCTGCCCTCGCCCTTGTGCTGCTTGAGCGCGCCGGCATAGATGTCGTGCACGCGCAGCCGCGGCATGACCTCGGGGTTCAGCATGACGCGGAACTTGATGTTGGTGCTGGTGCCGTTGCCGATGCGCGTGACGATCACGTCCGGCACCACCACGTTGCGCTCGACGTCGACGAAGCGGCGGCCCGGCTTGGGCTCGAGCCGGGCGATCAGCTGCAGGGCGGCGCGCACCTCTTCCTCGTTGCTGCGCGCGAGCGTCGCCAGCCGCTTGAAATCGCGCCGCGCGAGCAGTTCCATCGGCTGCTTGCAGACCGCGATCGCGGTCTGGCGCACCCGCGCCTCGTCGGCACCCTCGCCGGGGTGCGCCAGGGCGCGCAGCTGGATCGTCAGGCACTCGCCGAGGTTGCGGGCGCCGACGCCCACCGGCTCCAGGCTCTGCAGCAGGCCGAGCGCGACCTGGAAGTGATGCACCAGGTCGTCGAACTGGTCGTTGTCGTCGCCGGCCAGGCCCGAGGCCAGGGCCGGCAGCGAATCCTCGAGGTAGCCGTCGTCGTTGAGCGACTCGATCAGGAAGCGCAGCGCGGCGCGGTCGGTCTCGCTGAGCCGCAGGCCCAGTGCCTGCCGATGCAGGAAGGACTGCAGCGTTTCGTGGCTGCGCGCCAGTTCGGTGGCGTCGGTGCGTTCGTCGCCGAGGTTGTTGGCGCGCGCGGGCGCATCGCCGCCCCATTCGCTGTCGTCGGGTGCCAGGTCGACCGTGCCGTCGCCTTCCCAGTCGGGCTCGCCGTCGGCGGCGTCGAGCGGCGCCGTCTCGGCCTCGGGTGTCGCGACCGCAACCTCGGTGGCAGCGGCCGCGGGGCCGGGAGCGTAGTCGCCATCGCCTTCGGCCTGCCGATCGTCGTCGCGCACCGGCGCATCGGCGGCGTCCAGCCCGAACTCCTCGCGCGCCGCCTCTTCGGCCGTCCGCTCGAGGAAAGGGTTGTCGTCGAGCATCTGCTCGACTTCCTGGCTCAGCTCGAGGGTGGACAGCTGCAGCAGCCGGATCGATTGCTGCAGTTGCGGCGTCAGCGCCAGATGCTGGGAGACGCGAAGCGAAAGCCCCTGCTTCATCGAGTAAGGCCCCTACATCCGGAAATGTTCGCCCAGGTACACGCGTCGCACCTCGGCGTTGTCGACGATCTCCGAAGGCGTGCCTTGTGCCAGCACATGCCCGTCGCTGATGATGAACGCGTGATCGCAGATGCCCAGCGTCTCGCGTACGTTGTGGTCGGTGATGAGCACGCCGAGGCCGCGCTCCTTCAGGAAACTGATGATCCGCTGGATCTCGATCACCGCGATCGGGTCGATGCCGGCGAAGGGCTCGTCCAGCAGGATGAAGCGCGGCTGCGTCGCCAGGGCGCGCGCGATCTCGACCCGGCGGCGTTCGCCGCCGGACAGCGACAGCGCCGGTGAATCGCGCAGGTGGTCGACGCGCAGGTCGGCCAGCAGTTCGCCCAGCCGCTCGTCGATGTGCGCCTTGCTGAGCGGCACCATCCGGCCGTGGTCGTCGGGCTCGCTCTGCAGCTCGAGCACTGCGCGCACGTTTTCCTCGACCGTCAACTTGCGGAAGATCGAGGCCTCCTGCGGCAGGTAGCTCAGGCCCATGCGCGCGCGACGATGGATCGGCATGTGGGCGATCGGCTCGCCGTCGATCGAGATCTCTCCGGCATCGGCCCGCACCAGCCCGACGATCATGTAGAACGAGGTGGTCTTGCCCGCGCCGTTGGGGCCCAGCAGCCCGACCACTTCGCCCTTCTGCACGGCGAGCGACACATCCTTCACGACCGTGCGGCTGCCATAGCTCTTCTGCAGGCTGCGCGCCTCCAGCCGGCTGACCGGCCCATCGCTTCCATTCAACCCGGCGGTTTCGATCACTTCTTGGACTCTCCGCCGAGCGTGGTGGTGGAACGCAGGCTGTTGCCCGGAGCCGGGGTCGCCGCGGGCTTGGCACCGCCGCTGCCGGGCGCCGGGGCGGCCGCCTTGGGCGTCAGGATGGCCTTGACGCGGCCGCTCGCCTGTGTCGCCACGCCGGCGTTCGGCGGCAGCGAGGAGCCGTTGACCGTGAAGGTGTCGTTGCTCTGGTCGTAGACGATCAGCGGGCCGCTGCTCTCGTCGCTCACCGTGGCGCCGATCAGGCGCCGCATGACCGCGCGGCGGATGAACTTCACGTTGTCGGCGCGGCTGTCGTACTCGATCACTTCGCCCTCGCCCTCGATCCACTCGTCGGTGCCGGCGTTGCGTTTCTGCTTGAAGTAGGCCAATTTGCCGGGTTCGGCCGTGACCACGCCGTACTGGTAGCCCTCGGGGTCCTGGCGAACGTCGATGCGGGTGCCCCGGATCTGGATCGTGCCCTTGTTCACGACCACGTTGCCGGTGAACACGCTGGTCTGCTTGAGGTCGTCATAGCGCATCGCGTCGGCCTCGATGTTCATCGGCTTGCTCCGGTCGGCCTGCTCGGCCTGCGACAAGGACGCGCATCCGGCCAGCGCCAGCGCCAGGCAGAGCACGCGACCGAATCGACGAGGAGAAATGGAGGTGAAGGAGGAGAGCGATGTCATAGAGGCACGAAACTTGCTCTGCGATTGTATGCGTCCCGTGGACGCCGCCTCGCGCGGCCTTGACGAAAAAGCCCGCAGAAGCGGGCTTCAATGACGAGATCGTGGCGGCGACGGCAGGCGACAGGCGCCGCCACCGTGCGCGTCACCGGGCCGCTCAACCCTTGCGGGCTTCGGCGATCAGGAAGTCGACCACCTGGAGCGCGCGCTCGAGCGAGCCCGCCGTGTCGCCGTCGACGTACCAGCGCCCGGCCACGCCGAGGGCCGGCACGCCGGCCACCTGGTAGTCGGTGGTGAGCTGGGTGGCGCGCTTGGCCTTGCCGACCACCGAGAAGGACTTGAACAGCTCGGCGAACTTCTTCGCATCGAGGCCGGGCTGCTTTTCCACCCAGGCGAGGATCCCGGCGTCGCCAGTCAGGTTCAGGCGCTGCTGGTGGATGGCCTGGAAGACCTTGGGCTGGAATTCGTCGACCTTGCCCATCGCCTCGAGCGCGTAATAGAAGCGCTGCTTGGCCTCCGTGTCGTTGCCGACGAACGGCACCGGGATGCGACGGAAAACGACATAGGGCGGCAGCTTCTTGACCCAGGCTTCCACCTGAGGCTCGAAGGCCGCGCAGTGCGGGCAGTTGTAGGAAAAGAACTCGAGCACCTCGACCTTGCCGGCGGGCGCATCGACCGGCGCCGGCTTGCGCAGGACGATGTAGTCGGTGCCGGCCTTGATGGGACGGGCCTGCTGCGCATGCGAGGGCGCAGCCAGCGGAAGAAGCCCCAGCGAAGCGGCGGCCAGCGAAAAATCACGACGTTTCATGTATCAATTCCTTCTGTACGGCTTGAAAGAGCCCGCGATGCCGGATGGAGTTCCCGGATCGGGCGAACTGGAGACGATGCAGCGTCAACGCTGGACGCGGACCAGGGCCGATTCAAGGCCCCCGCCGTCGAGCCGTTCCTTGAGTTGGTCGGCGTCGTCCTTCTTGTTGAACGGACCGGCACGCACGCGGTAGACGGTGCGGCCGGCCTGCTCGCGCTCGGTCACGCGCGCCTCCACGCCCATCAGCGAAAGCTTGGCGCGCTGCGCATCGGCATCCTCCTGCGTGCGGAAGGCACCGGCCTGGACGAAATACATGAACGGGTCGGTGCTGGCGCCGGTGGCCGCTGCGGCCCCGGTGCCGGAGCGCGCCTTGGCGAAATCGCCGATCGGG
Source organism: Variovorax sp. P2_H12 (assembly GCF_056403395.1). Classification (NCBI taxonomy): domain Bacteria; kingdom Pseudomonadati; phylum Pseudomonadota; class Betaproteobacteria; order Burkholderiales; family Comamonadaceae; genus Variovorax; species Variovorax sp. P2_H12. The sequence goes on from NZ_JBFUFO010000084.1 coordinate 10,468, forward strand.
TCGTTCGAGGGCGGCAGCGCGTTGGCTTCGGCCGGAACCGGCGCGGTGCGCGCCGGCCGCGGCGCGGCCGTCGAGTCGCCGCGCGCACCGGGCGCCACCACCACCGGCACCGGGCCGGCGGGCGGATTGGGCGCCGCCACGG
>NZ_JBFUFO010000085.1:0-7592 GCF_056403395.1 Variovorax sp. P2_H12
ACATTTCGTCCAGATGCCAGGTCGATCCTGGCTTGCGGCGTGCGGCCTTGGCGCGATGCGCGAAGCTGGCGCCGAACTTGTCGCCCCAGCGCCGGATCGTCTCGTAGCTCACGACCACGCCGCGCTCGAACAGTAGCTCCTCGATGTCGAGGCTGAGCTGAAATCGAAAGTACCAGCGCACCGCCTGGCTGATCACCACCGCCGGAAACCGGTGACCGTGATAGAGCGATCTCGTCGTCTTTTGCATGGCGAAAGCTTACGTTACGCCATCGGCAACGTGACAATGCCAACTCGGGCTAGCGCGGGCTAGCGCCTGACTGCGCCGTGACAGCGGTCACGAGGACGTTCAGAATGGCGTTCGCCACCACCCAAGGAGGAGCTGGCCCTACCACCGGCGCTGTGCGACATGCTGCGGCCCACATGCCGCGACGCCTATCGGAGTCGCTTGTGACAAAACGTAAAAGCGACGAAACGCTGTTGCGCCCGGCGCGTCAGCCTTTCGAGCGGCAGGCGGAAGCCTCGCTGCGCGAGCACGCCGACCTGCTGAATCTCACGCATGACGCCATGTTCGTGCGCGACATGAAAGCAGCGATCAAGTACTGGAACCGCGGCGCCGAGGAGATGTATGGATGGACGGCTGAAGAGGCGCTCGGCAAGTCCGCGTCCGAGCTGCTGAAGACCCTCTCCGCCGTGCCGCTCGAGCAGATCGATTCGCAGGTGCTGAGCACCGGGCGATGGGAAGGCGAGCTGGTGCATCACAGGCGAAACGGAGCACCGGTGGTCGTGGCGAGCCGCCTGGCATTGCAGCGAGACGAGCAGGGCGAGCCGGTGGCGGTCCTCGCGACCAATACCGACATCACGGAGCACAAGCGGGCCGAGGAGGCTCGGCAGGATCTCGAGGAGCAATGGAGAGCCGCTTTCGAAGCGAATCCCACGATGTACTTCATCATCGATGCGGCCGGCGCGATCCTGTCGGTGAATCCCGTCGGCGCAGAGCAGTTGGGTTGGCGCGTGAGCGAGTTGATCGACCAGCCGGTGCTGAACGTGTTCTACGAAGCCGATCGGGCGTTCGTCCAGGGAAAGGCCGAGCAGGCTTTCCGGCAGCCGGGGCGCGTGATGCGCTGGAAGGCGCGCAAGGTCCGCAAGGACGGCACGGTGCTGTGGGTCCGGGAGTCGGCGAACGCGGTCGTGCTGAGGAGCGGGCCGGTGCTTCTCGTGGCGTGCGAGGACATCACCGAGCGCAAGCACGCCGAAGAGGCGTTGCGCGAGAGCGAGGAGCGCTTTCGCACGCTGGTGAAGTTCTCTTTCGACGTGTACTGGGAGAGCGACGCCCAGCATCGCTTCACCCGGCAGGAGTATTCCGCACAGTTCGACCGCGCGCCGGCGCCGGGCTCGGAGATCGGCAAGACGCGATGGGAAGTGCCCTATCTGGAGCCGGACGAGGAGGCTTGGCGCCAGCACCGCGCAGCACTCGATGCCCATGTCCCGTTCCGCGACTTCGAGCTCGCCCGGGCGACGTCCGACGGCGGCATACGCCATGTGTCGGTATCCGGGCTGCCGATGTTCGACGAGGCGGGGCGCTTCACGGGCTACCGGGGCGTCGGGCGGGACATCACCGAGCGCAAGCGCGCTGAAGATGCCGTCCGCCGCAGCGAGAAAGAGCTTCGGGAGGTGCTCGAGACGATGCCGGCGATTGCCTTCGTCACCGACGCCGATGGCTCCGGTGTGCTCGTCAACCGGCGCGGGAGCGAATACACGGGCTTCTCGCTCGCCGATGCGAACTGGCTGGCTGCAATTCATCCCGAAGATCTGCCCGGCTACATGCAAGCACGGGCGCATCACATGGCGACGGGCGAGCCTTTCGAGCAGGAAGCGCGTGTTCGTCGCGCGGACGGCGAATACCGGTGGTTCCTGAGCCGCGCCGTGCCGATGCGCGGCGAAGGTGGAAGGATTCTGAAGTGGTATGGAATCCTTACCGACATCGAGGACCTGAAGCGCGCGGAAGAGGAACGGCGCGCGCATCTGTGGTTCCTGGAGAGCATGAATCGCGTCAACCGCGCCATGCAGGGAACCAACGACCTCGAGAAGATGATGAGCGATGTGCTCGATGCAGTCCTCGACATCTTTGCTTGCGACCGGGCGTGGCTCACCTATCCGTGCGATCCGGAGGCTGAGGGCTGGCGCGCGGTCATGGAACAGACTCGGCCTGAGTTTCCCGGCGCGTTCAGCCTGGGCGCCGAGCTGCCCCTCGATGCGGATGTCGCCACGGTGTTCCGGACCGCGCGCGCTGCGAACGCAGCCGTGTCATTCGGTCCTGGCTGCGAGCTTCAGCTGCCGGCGCAGCTGGCGGAAAGCTTCAGCATCCGATCCGTGCTCGCCATGGCGCTGTACCCCAAGGCCGATCAACCTTACCTCTTCGGGCTGCACCAGTGCTCGCGCCCGCGCGCCTGGACGGCGCAGGAAAAGCGGCTGTTCGAGGAGACCGGACATCGGCTTGCCGACGCGCTCACCAGTCTGCTCATCTTCCGCAGCCTGCGCGAAAGCGAGCGCAAGCTCGAGGAGGCGCAGCGCATGGCGCATCTCGGTCATTGGGAAGCGGACCTGGACAGCGGTCGCGTGACCGCTTCGGAAGAGGCCTTCCGCATTCACGGCCTGCAGTGGCCCGAGTCCGGGCAACTGGCAGGCCGGTTGCTGGACTTCGTCCATCCGGACGACCGGAAAAGAGTGGGGCAGGCCAATGAGGCCGGCGTGCAAGGCGGACCGCGCTTCGACATGGAATACCGGGTGGTGCGTCCGGATGGCGAGGTGCGCGTGGTCCACAACAGCGCCGACGTGGCGCGCGATCCCTCCGGCCGGCCTCGGCGCTTTTTCGGCATCGTGCAGGACATGACGGAACTCAGGCGGGCCGAGTACCTGACGCGGCAGATCTTCGAGAGCGCCTCCGATGGCATGGCCGTGATCGGGCGGGATTACCGCTATCAAAGGGTCAATGCGGTCTATGAGCGCAATTGGAGGATACCGGCCGGGCAGATCGTCGGCAGGCATGTCGCTGAATTCTTCGGGACCGGCTTCTTCGAGCGTGCCGTGAAGCCGAGACTCGACCGCTGTCTCGCCGGCGAGCAGTTCACGTTCGAAGACTGGTTCGCGACCGATCGGGGGCGCCTCTACCTGTCGGTGTCCTACTCGCCGCTGCGGCTCGATTCGGAGCGCCTGAAGGCAGCGCTCGTGATCACGCGCGATCTCACTGAGCATGTCCTCGCGTCGGAAGCCCTGCGCGAGGCGCAGGCGGCGCTTGCGCGAGTCAACCGCGTGACCACGCTCGGCGTGCTCGCGGCCTCGATCGCGCACGAGGTCAACCAGCCGCTCGGGGCCATGGTCGCGAGCGCCGGGTCCTGCGCGCGCTGGCTCGCGGCCCAGCCGCCCGAGCTCGAAAAGGCACAGCGCTCGCTCGAACGCATTGCCAGGGACGGCAAGCGCGCGGGCGAAGTCATCGAACGCATCCGCGCCCTGGTCATGCGCCAGCCGCCGCGCCGGGACCGCGTCGACGTCAACCAGGTCATTCTCGACGTGATCGCGCTCACGCGCGACCAGCTGCGCCGCAACGACATTGCGCTCGAGAAGACGCTTGCCGACGGCCTGCCGCCCGTGTGGGGCGACAGGGTGCAGCTCCAGCAGGTGCTCCTCAATCTGATCGTCAACGCCATCGAGGCCATGAGCGCGCCCGGCCATCGCCCGCGACAGCTGGTCGTCGGCGCAAGCGAAGCGGAGGGCGGCGTGTGCATCGAGGTGCGCGATTCGGGCCCCGGCGTCGCGCCCGGGATCGCGGACAAGCTCTTCGAGCCCTTCCATACCTCCAAGGCGCAGGGCATCGGCATGGGGCTTTCGATCAGCCGGTCGATCGTCGAGGCCCATGGCGGCCAGCTCTGGACCGCGCCGAACCGGCCCCACGGCGCCGTGTTCCGGTTTTCGCTGCCGATCGGAGGGCCGTAGTGGCAACCGAGCGGCCCGTCGTCTTCGTGGTCGACGACGACCTGGCCATGCGCGAGGCGCTTCAGGATCTCCTCGCCTCCGTCGGCATGGACGTGCGCCTTTTCGCCTCGACGCAGGACTTCATGCAGGCGCAGCGCCCGGACGCGCCCGGCTGCCTGGTGCTCGACGTGCGCTTGCCCGGCGCAAGCGGATTGAGCTTCCAGGAAGAACTCCCGCGAGCGGGCGTCGATCTGCCGGTGATCTTCATCACCGGGCACGGCGACATTCCGATGACGGTGCGCGCCATGAAGGCCGGCGCAGTCGAGTTCCTGAGCAAGCCCTTCCGCGACCAGGAGCTTCTCGATGCGATCGATGCAGCGGTCGAGCGGCACCGCGCGCAGCGCCGCGAGACGGCGCTCGTCGCGGAGCTCCGGCAACGCTTCGCCGCGCTCACCCAGCGCGAGCGCGAAGTGATGGCGCTGGTGAGCGCCGGGCGCGTGAACAAGCAGATCGCAGCCGAGCTGGGCATCAGCGAGGCCACCGTCAAGGTCCACCGGGGGCAGATCATGCGCAAGATGCAGGTGAAGTCCCTGGCGCAGCTCGTGCGCATCGCGGACACGCTCGGCCTCTCCAATCCAAAGCCTTAGGCGCCTAAACCAAAGTCGTAGCGCGCGTGTCGCACGTGCAATGGTCTTGCGCGCGCAATCGGCCTAGTCTCGCTTCAGCGCTCAAGAAGAGCTGCAAGGAGATCCAAGTGCGCGACATGCCGACCGTAGCGATCGTGGATGACGATGAATCGGTGCGAGACACCACGAGGGATCTGCTCGACTCCGCCGGCTTGTCCGCCGCCACCTTCCGCTCGGCCGAGAGCTTCCTGCAGTCGAAGGACACGTGCGCCATCCAATGCCTCATCGCCGACATGCGCATGCCGGGGATGACCGGGCTCGAGTTGCACGGCCGCCTGTCCGCCGCCGGCACCCCGATTCCCACGGTCCTCATCACCGCCTACCCCGACGAACAGGCGCGCGCGCGCGCCTTGAAGACGGGCGTGATCTGCTTTCTCGCAAAGCCCTTCAATGCGGAAGACCTCCTCGCCTGCATCGAGACCGCCCTGCGCGGACGCGATCCTGCGTGAGGCGCACGACCCTGTTTCCCGGAGCTGCTTCATCGAAATGAACCACGAGGACACCGCCATGCACGCCGCCCGCAACTCATCCGTTGCACAGTCCGCCTTCGAGCTACGCTTTCCCTCTCTCAGCGGCACGGGGCGCGCCCTGTCGTTTCCCTGCGATGCCAGCGGCTCGGTGCACATGGACAGCTTGAGCGCGCGCGCACTGAACAACTACCTTCTTGCGCGCGCGCTGACGGGCCGCGACTACGGGTGGCCTAGTGTGCACGCCTCGTGCCAAGTGCAAACCTGAAGCCCGCGATCAGATCCGGGTCGGGTTTGGGGAGCACCGTCATGAGGATGCGCTCGGGCGAGATCTTTCCAGTGAGCTTTCGTTCTGCCATCTCGCTTCCTATTGGGTTGTGCCTGAGTCTTGTTTGAGCGATTCGCTGCCGACCTTGGCAACCTGTCCGTCCTGGACCGACGTGCCGCCGCCGACACCGATCGAGCCCACGATCTTCCCGTCCACGACGATCGGCAGGCCGCCCTCCAGCGGCATGGCGCCTCGAAGTGCCGGATAGCGCAATCCGATCCCGCCTCGCGCCAGCACCTCCTCGAGCTCCTTGGTGGGACGCTTGAATTGAAGCGCACTGCGCGCCTTGTCTTCGGCTCCCCCGAGAGCGCTGTACTGGGTGTTGTCCAGCTTCTCCTGCAGGACGACATGGTCGGCGCTGTCCATGACGACGATCACCATGCTCCAGCCGTTCCTCACGGCCTCCGCCTCGGCAGCGGCCGTCGCCTTCTTGGCCTGGGCGAGGCCGATGGGCGCGCCATAGGGCGTGGTCGGGGGCGGCGGTGGAGATGGCGCCGTCTGCGCGGATGCAGCGGCGACGGCAAGGGTCAAGGCGAGGGCGAACGGTGCGGCAATGGCGTGCCGTGGCGTTCGCAGGATCGATTGCAAGGAATGGCGTTGCTGGGGCATGGGATCACCTTTCATATCATTTCGAATCAACCGTTGCGCGCGGCCCTGCCGGTGTGACGTCGAGGCCATCCACGCCGCTGCGCAACACCGAATCCGCGAGGAAGCCGCCCGCGCGCAGGTCGTCGAGTGCCGCGTTGATCCACTTCAGTCGATCGCTGCGGTCCAGGGGGACCGCAATCGCCTGCGGTACGCCATAGAAGTTGTCAGGCAACAGCCGAAGTCCGGTGGCGTCTTGGGTATTGGCTGCCAGTCGCTGGCGATTGCCGGCAAAAGGCGATCACCGTTCCATCCATGAGCCATTGGACGGCCTCGCGCAACGTGTAGTCAGGCGTCGCACGAACGCGCGCGGCGCCCAAGCGCTCTTGCAGCCATACGCCCACACTGTCGTCGGTGTTCACTCCAACTGCTTGTCTGGCGTCGTCCAAGTCCCGGACCGACTGCATCTTCGAGTCGGCGCGAACCAGCGCACTCTGCTGCACCAGCATATAGGTCTGGGAGTAGAGCACCACGCCCTTTCGCTGCGGATTCGGGGCTACGAATCCGATGTCGACCGATCCGCTTCGCACCGCTTCCAGGACATCGGCTGCCGTCGCGAGAGGCGCAATGGTCGTCGGCACGCCCGCTCTGCGGCCCAGCTCACGGGTGAGATCGGCCACCACGCCCGTCACGACGCCGGTGGCAGGATCGCGCCGCGCCTGTGCCAGGTTCGCGACGATGTATGCAGCCCGCAGTTGGCCTGTGGGCGCCAGGACCGGCTCGGCGGCAATGACGGTTCCGGCGATCAGCGACGACAACAATGGATAGAAGGGAGCCAGACGGGTCATTCAGGTTTGCGCGTTGGATAGGCGCTGTATGTCCTGGACGGCGTTGTCACGTTGAGGGTCCATGGCCGCAACATCGGCAGGTGGCGTTGCGATCCAGAAGGAGCGGACGGATTTTGGGTGAGGCCCGTGAAAAGGCGCCAGGCGTCGAAGCGCGCAGCCAGTTGCTTACGATAGAGCGAGGCGCGCAGCAGATGGCGCTTGAGTGCGAAGTGCTGGCGGATGGGCCCGAAGGTCGAGAGAAAGGCCTGCGTGCGCTCGGGCCAGCGAAAGCCTCGCATGCGCCGCTCGCGCTCACGGGTGGGCTGATGGCTGTTCTCGGCGCGGTTGTTCACGCGGGCGCATGCTTTCACGAAGACGTGCCGGACATTGGCAAGCTGTGCGATCTCGGCCTTCGCAGCCGGATAGCTGCGCAGTCGGTCGGTGACGATCTTGCGGGGGGCCTCCGGGCAGGCGGCGAGCACGCGCTTGAAGAAGCGCTTTGCTGCGACCTTGTCGCGGCGCTTTTGCACCAGGACGTCGAGTTCAGCGCCATGCTGATCGACCGTGCGCCATAGCAGGTGGGGCTCACCGCGCAGCGTCACGAACATTTCGTCCAGATGCCAGGTCGATCCTGGCTTGCGGCGTGCGGCCTTGGCGCGATGCGCGAAGCTGGCGCCGAACTTGTCGCCCCAGCGCCGGATCGTCTCGTAGCTCACGACCACGCCGCGCT
>NZ_JBFUFO010000086.1:0-6727 GCF_056403395.1 Variovorax sp. P2_H12
GAGGCCCTGTCGGCAGCGCCGGAGCATCCGGCGCTGCGTCAGGCACGGGCCGAGGCGAAGGCCGCCGACCTGTACGCTCAATCGGTGCGGGCTTCGAGGTTGCCGCAGCTGAACTGGGTGGTCTCGAAGACGACGCAGGAGGACAGCCTCGGCAAGAGCCAACCGTGGGCGACCGGACTCTCGATTCAATGGAACGCCTTCCAGGGCGGATCGTCGAGCGCTGCGGAGCGGGCGGCGTTCGAGCGCGCCGCCGCTGGCGAGGAAAAAGCCCTGGCGGCCACGCGCGACCTGGAGTACCGCTTGCGCACGTCTGCCCAGCAGCGCGATGCGGCGTTGAGCCGGGCGATCGAATACACGGAGCTGATCAAGGACTCGAACCGCGTGCGGGAGATCTTCTTCGAGCAGTGGTATCACCTGGGCAAGCGGACCTTGCTGGATGTGCTCATCGCCGAGAGCGACCACTACAACAACCAGATCGCCCAGGTGAACAGCCGCTTCGACGGCGAGGCAGCCGACCTGCGCATCCGCGCGGATGCGGCGGTTTTGCTGCCCTGGCTTTTCGGGGCGGTCGATGGCGGGGTGCCCCAGTCGCGGTGAGTGAGTGCGACGGGACTCGAGCGCCCGCTCGGATCCCTCGGGATTCGAGCGTGACGGTACCCCGCGGCGAGTCGAACAGGGCGCGACCTTTTCAGGAAGTCAGGCCGTGCTCCCGGGCGCCCTTGTCGATCAGGCCGCGCACGCCGGCCTCGATGATCGTGCCGTGCACGCCCACATTGGCGATCATGGTCAGCACGATGATCGGCAACTCGGGATGGTCGCGGCGCAGACGCCGGATCAGGCCGAGGCCGTCGGCCGCCTGCCCGCCCGGCGTCGAGAAATCGGTGATCAGCAGATCGGCCGGCGTTTCGCGCAAGAGGGCCAGCAACTTGTCGGCTGATTCGGCCTCGCCCACCACGGCCAGGCCGGGGTCATCTTCCAGCAGGGCGATGAACTGCGAAGAGTCTGCGTTGAAGTCGAGATTTTTCCCATGGTCTTGTGGTGCGCTCTTCGATGTAATTGCATACAGGCAATAGGTGCCGTCTCTCGGGCCGCCTTTCTGCCGGATACCTGCCCTTCAACTTAGTAAATATTCTCAACATGAACCACAAGCTTCTCTCCACTCTGATTCTGGCCAGCACCGCGATGGTCGCGCAGGTGGCTTCCGCGAACGACGGCACCATCACTTTCAACGGCCAGGTCACCGCGCAGACCTGCACCATCAACGGCAACGGCACCGGTGCCAGGGACTTCACGGTCACGCTGCCCACCGTGTCGACTTCGGCGCTGGCCGCTGCAGGCCAGACCGCCGGCCGCACCGCCTTCAGCATCGCCCTGAGCGCCTGCACGCCGAACTCGGGCAACGTCCACACCTACTTCGAGCCCGGCCTCACCACCGACGGCGCCACCGGCAACCTGAGGCTGAACGCGGGCGGCGCCAACAACGTCCAGATCGGTCTGCTGAACGCGGACTTCACCCCGATCAGGGCGGGCTTCGCCGATGCTTCGCAGAATTCCACGCCGGTCGCGATTGCCGGTGGGTCCGCCACGCTGTCGTACTACGCGCAATACGTCGCCAACGGTGCGGCTGCCGGCGCCGGCGCTGCCAACTCGAGCGTGCTGTACACGCTCGTCTATCAGTAATCGTTGGCCACACGCAGGCGCACCACCGGTGCGCCTGTGTCCCATCTCCCTTTTTTCTTCTCAAATTCCCCAGATCCAGCGAGAGCCAACCCCATGATGATTCGAACCTTCAAGACCTCTTTGACCGCCGCCGTCCTCGCACTGGGACTGGCCGCTGCACTGCAGGCGCAGGCGTCGGTCGTCATCGGCGGTACGCGGGTCATCTACAACGCCAACGATCGCGAGACGACGATCAAGCTCAGCAACGAAGGCAAGTCGCCTGCGCTCACGCAGACCTGGATCGACAAGGGCGACCCCAAGGCGACGCCCGCCAGCATCGACGTGCCGTTCAGCGTGACGCCTCCGGTGGCGCGCATCGACCCCGGCAAGGCCCAGACGCTGCGAATCATCCATACCGGCGAGGCGATGCCCCAGGACAAGGAGTCTGTGTTCTGGCTCAACGTGCTGGAAGTCCCGCCCAAGCCGACAGCCGAGGAAGCCGACGTCAACAAGCTCCAGATGGCCTTCCGCTCCCGCGTGAAGCTGTTCTTTCGGCCCGCGGCCCTGAAGGGCAGCGCGAACGAAGCCCCCGCGCAGATCCTCTGGCGCCTGGTGCAGTCCGCCAATCGGCCGGCGCTCGAAGGGCGCAATCCCTCGCCCTTTCACGTGTCCTTTTCTTCCATCGAACTTGCAGCAGGCGGCAAGACCGCGCGGTTCGACGATGGCGGGATGATCGCCCCGGGCGAGACGAAAGTCTTCCCGCTTTCGGGCGATGTTCCGCAAGGCCCTGACGCCAAGGTGCGCTACCAGGCCCTCAACGACTACGGTGGCGCCGTCACGAACGAGGCGCCACTCGACGCGCGGGCCTCCTCGCCCGCCAAGTAGGCGGCACCGGGCCACGCCCGGATCTCCTCTCCTTCCAGCCTCCCCGATCTCGAACATGCCGCATGCGCCGGCAGGGGGGTGCTTCGTCCCATTTTTCGCTACGACATCCCGATGCAGACATTCAAGAATCAGACTTCCCGGCGGTTCCGGCTGCGCCCGACGAGCGCGCTGGTGCTCTCGTTGTGCGCAAGCGCAAGCGCCGGCGCCTGGGCTGATTCCGGCGCTGCGCCGGCTTCCACCGTGGTGGCCCAGGTCGAATTCAACGACCTCTTCCTGCAGCAGCCCGGCGGCGCACAGATCGACTTCAGCCGCTTCAGCAAGGGCAACGTCCCGCTCGCGGGCAGCTACCGCGCCGAGCTCTACGTGAACGATAACTGGCTCGGTCGCTCGGAGGTGACGCTGCGCCAGGTCGGTGGCGACAGCGCCAACGTGCAGCCCTGTTTCGATCGGGCGCTTCTGGAGCGCATCGGCGTCGACCTCAACAAACTCGTCCCCGAGGCTGGTGCGCGCCTGGATGCCGGCGGCGCCGCCTGCATGCCGCTGTCGGAACTGGTGGCGGACGCCACTGCCGCATTCGACAACGGCGAGCAGCGGCTCGACATCACCGTGCCGCAGATCGCGATGTCGCGCTCGGTGCGTGGCTATGTCGACCCGAAATACTGGGACGACGGCGTGACGGCCGCCCGGCTGCAATACAACGCCAGCACCTATCGCGCGGAAAGCGCCGGCCAATCCCACACGCAAAGCTACGTCGGCCTCAACGGCGGCGTCAATGTGGGCGCATGGCGCTTTCGTCACAGCGGCAGCCTGACCAGCGGCGATCCGTCGGGGACCCGCTACCAGAGCATGCAGACCAACGTGCAGCGCGGCATCACCTCGATCAAGAGCCAGCTGGTGCTGGGCGATTCCTTCACCGACGGCACCGTGTTCGACAGCGTGGGCTTTCGCGGCGTGCAGCTGGCCAGCGACGACCGCATGTACCCGGAGTCGCAGCGCGGCTACGCACCGACCGTGCGCGGCATCGCGAGCAGCAATGCGCGCGTGCAGATCCGCCAGAACGGCAACATCATCTACGAGACCACGGTGGCGGCCGGCGCGTTCGAGATCAACGATCTCTATCCGACGGGCTATGGCGGCGACCTGGAAGTGGTCGTGACCGAGGCCGACGGCCGCGTGCGCATTTCCAGGGTGCCCTACGCGGCCGCGGTGAACGCGCTGCGACCGGGCGTGACGCGCTACAACGTCACCGTGGGCCAGTATCGAAACACCAGCGTGCAGAGCACGCCGATGATGTCCCAGGCCACCATCCAGCGCGGCTTCACCAACATGGTGACGGGCTACGGCGGCCTGACCTTGACGCAGGGCTATGCGGCCGCCGTGGCCGGTGCGGCCCTGAACACCGACTATGGCGCCTTCGGCGCCGACGTCACCCACGCCAGCACCCGCCTGCAAGACCAGCCCGGCCGGAACGGTCAAAGCATGCGGCTGAGCTACAGCAAGCTGATCGAACCGACGAACACCAACCTGACGGTGGCGGCCTACCGCTATTCCAGCCGCGGGTACCTGAGTCTGTCCGACGCCGTGGCGCTGCGCGACCTGGAAAGCCGCGGCCTGAGGGGCGTCGGCAACGACACCCAGCGCGGCAGGCTGCAGCTGGTCTTGAACCAGACCTTGCCCCAGGGCTATGGCTCGTTCTACGTGTCCGGCTCCACCCAGAACTACTGGAATCGCAGCGGCACCGACACGCAGTTCCAGGTCGGCTACAACAACAGCTACAAGCGGCTCAACTACGGCATTTCCGCAGTGCGGGAGTACAACCCGGCCGCTCGCAACTGGGACAACCGCGTGATGCTGAACTTGAGCATTCCGCTCGGCAGCGGCGCGCGTGCGCCGTATTCGACGACCAGTCTGCAGCGCGACCAGGATGGGGGCACCAGCGTCCAGCAATCGGTGACCGGAGCGCTGGGTGAGGACAACGCCTTCACCTACGGCCTGAACGCCGGCCACAGCAGTGGCGGCGACGGCATCGGCGCGACGGGCAGCGCCAACAGCATCGGTGCCAATGTCGCCTACGCTTCCCCGATGGCCGCGCTCACCGCCAACGCGAGCAAGAGCAGCAACTATTCGCAGGTGGGCGCCGGCGTATCCGGAACGGTCGTCGCCTACGCCGGCGGCGTGGCGTTCACGCCGAGCACCGGCGAGACCATCGCGATCGTCGAGGCCAAGGATGCGGCGGGCGCGCGCGTCGCCAACGCCAGCGGCCTGCGGGTGGATCCGTGGGGCCGCGCGATCGTGTCGAACCTGACGCCGTTCGCGAACAACCAGATCGAGATCGATCCCAAGGGCCTGCCCGTGAACGTGGAACTCAAGTCCACCGAACAGCGCGTCGCACCGACCTCGGGCGCGGTGTCGCTCGTCAAGTTCGACACCGACAACACCGGCCGGGCCGCGATCATCCGCGCGAAGGCCGCAGACGGCACCCCGCTGCTCTTCGGCGCGGAAGTGTTCGACGCCGAAGGAAACAACGTGGGCACCGTGGCGCAGGCGGGCCGGATCATCGCGCGCGGCCTCAAGAGCGACAGCGGCACCCTGACCGCGCGCTGGGGCGAGGGCGCGAGCTCGACCTGCTCGCTCAGCTACACCCTGCCCGCCGGCGACGCCCGGTCGACTTCCTATGCAACGGCCGATGCCGATTGCCGATAACTCACATCCTCCGAAAGAACTGCGATGAAACTATCTCGACGATTCAGCGCGCGCACCAGACTCGGCATGGCCCACCTGCTGGTGGGCTTCGCGCTCATGGGCCTGTCGTCCGGCGCATGGGCGGTGACCACCTGCACAATCTCCGTGCAGGCCGTGACCTTGACGATGCCGATCGCCGTGGCGGTGCCGCGCGACGCGCCGGTCGGCACCCCGCTGACGGCCTGGGCCCAGACCCCCGCCACGCAGAACTGGTACATGTGTTCCTCCACCGTGCAGGAATTCATCGGTGTGAGCGTCTTCCCCCTGGGATTGGAGCTTTCGGGGACGACGATCGTGGACACAGGAGTGACCTACCCCGTGTACAAGACCGACCTGCCCGGCGTCGGCATCGCCATGGGTCGCAAGATCTACAGAAACGGGTGTGGCTGGGAGACCACTTGGGGGGTGGTCTCGTCCACCGGTGGGGGGAGTGGCTGCAATTCGCTCGAACTCCGACCGAATGGCGCGCAATTTCGCGCGAGGTTGGTGAAAATCGGCGCCATCACCTCGGGGCGGGTCGGTGCCGGGCCGGTCGCGCAGGGGAGGGTCTTTGCCAACGCCGCTTATGACCCCAGGGCGGTCATCATTTCCACCACCGCCACCCAGGTCACCGTGCTGTCCTGCCTGACACCCGATGTGCTGGTGGATCTCCGCAGCCACAAGTCGTCGGAATTCAAGGGTCCGGGGAGCTTCACCGCGATGACCGCATTCAATGTCGGATTGAAGAGCTGCCCGGCCGGGATCAACCGCGTCACCTACCAGATCGACGCCGTCACGCCGATCGTGAATGCGGCCAACTCGGTGGTCGCGCTGAATTCCGGCTCGACCGCCACGGGCGTCGGCGTGCAATTGCTCGACGGCTCGGGCAACGTGTTCCCGCTCGGCAGGTCCAGGACGCTCGGCGGCTACAGCGCCAGCACGGGAGGCGACTACGCCATCCCGTTCAATGCGCGCTACTACCAGACCGGCGCGGCCGTGAGCCCCGGCAGCGCGAACACCGCCATGACCTTCACCATGAGCTACGAGTGAGTGGGCTCGGGCGACCCTCGTTTTGCGCGGTGATGAGACGAGGCCTGCCTTGGGTTGGTGCCACCCGAATCTCATAGGGAAAATGTGTCCACTGCGGACGCCGCGAAAAAGCAGGGCGAATGCGGACGTCCGCCTAGAGCGCCACGCTGCCGTCGATGCAGGTGACCGAATCGCCGCCCACCCACACCAGGACGTCCGCATCGCGCGTGACATGGACGCGCCCCGCGCGCCCCAGGGTCTGGCCCTGCGCCGCGATGTAATGCTCAGTCTGGTCAAGCTTGTCGGCGAGGAGGTGGCGCTGCCGCCGGATCTGCAGTGGGGCGGTGGTGTCGTGGACGTCCAGGAGGCCCTGTCGGCAGCGCCGGAGCATCCGGCGCTGCGTCAGGCACGGGCCGAGGCGAAGGCCGCCGAC
>NZ_JBFUFO010000087.1:0-5461 GCF_056403395.1 Variovorax sp. P2_H12
GTCCTCACCACGCCCAACGCCAAGCAGCAGAGAGCGCTCAACCTCATCCAGAAGATCCAGATGTAGACAGCAGCCAGAACCCCGATCTCACGCCAAATGCTTGTCGTGCAAAGGAAAACTCGCTCGGCGACTTCAGGAACTTCGGGCTAACGACAGAGGCCGCCCATAGCTGACATCGCCGCATTTCGTCGTGACCGACCGATCCACTTCAGAACTTGACCTTCACCAACACCATCGAAAGAAACGAGGGTGTGCGACCGCGATCGGAGCGTTGGAAGTTACGAACAACGAGGACCCCGCGAATTTGCACGGCTGCTTCGCAATGTCACTGAATGGCGTTCAGGGCCCATTGCAGCCGTGCATCGGACGCTTCAGGCGCCCGATGGCATTGTCACGTTGCCGGCAGCGTAAGCTTGCTGGATGCAAAAGAAAAGGTCGCTGTATCACGGTCATCGATTCCCTGCGGTGGTGATCAGCCAAGCGGTGCGCTGGTACTCGATTCCAATTGAGTTTGCGCGACATCGAGGAACTGCTGTTCGAGCGTGGTGTGGTCGTCAGCTACGAGACGATCCGGCGCTGGTGCGACAAGTTCGGCGCGAGCTTCGCGCATCGCGCCAAGGCCGCGCGTCGCAAGCCGGGCTCGACCTGGCATCTGGACGAGATGTTCGTGACGCTACGCGGTGAGCCCTACGCGCTGTGGCGCGCCGTCGATCAGCATGGCGCGGAGCTCGACATCTTAATGCAGAAGCGCCGCGACAAGGCGGCCGCGAAGCGCTTCTTCAAGCGCGTGCTCGCCGCTTGCCCAGAGGCTCCTTGCAAGATCGTCACCGACCAGCTGCGCAGCTACTCGGCCGCGAAGGCCGAGATCGCGGAGCTGGCGAATGTCCGGCATGTGTTCGTCAAGGCCTGCGCCCGCGTGAACAACCGTGCCGAAAACAGCCATCAGCCCACCCGTGAGCGCGAGCGGCGCATGAGAGGCTTCCGCAGGCCCGAGCGCGCCCAGGCCTTTCTCTCGAGCTTTGGTCCGATCCGCCAGCACTTCGCGCTCAAGCGTCATCTGCTGCGTCCATCGCTCTATCGCAAGCAATTGGCCGCGCGCTTCGACGCCTGGCGACTTTTCACTGGCCTCACTCAAATCCGTCTGCCGCCTTCTGAATCGCAACTCCACCTGCAAATGTTGCGACCGCGAGCCCTCAACGTGACAACACCCTCACAAGGCCTATGACGCCGCGGCAGGGCCCCGCAGCGGAATTCAAATGTACGGCAGAAGCCATCCCGGCGTGCCTGTCGAGGGTCAACGCCCGTCGCCGGATCGGGACGGCGCTTGACCACAGGTATTGACGACCCTGTAAAGGAGCAGGAGGTGACGGCAATCACCTCGCACGGTGCCAGGTTTCTGCCCCCTGTTGCGCTCCAGGGCACGATCAACGTCGCGGGCTATGCAAGCGAAGGCCGCGCCTTCTCTCTCAGGATCTGGCCAGCAGAATCTCGCTCAGGCGCTCGCCGATGATCACGCATGGCGCCATCGTGTTGCCTGTCGTGATGCGCGGCATGATCGAGCCGTCGGCGATGCGAAGGTTCTCGATGCCGTAGACCCGCAGCTTGGCATCCACGACCGACATCTTGTCGGTGCCCATCTTCGCGGTGCAGGTCGCGTGGAAGTAGGAAACCGCGGCGTCGCGGATGAAGTTGTCGAGTTCCTTGCCCTTGATCGGGCCCGGCATGACTTCGCGCTTCACGAAAGGCTTCATCGGGGCCGAGTTGCCGATCTCGCGGCACAGCGCCACGGCCTTGCGCATCGCGGCCATGTCGTCCGGATGCTCGAGCACGTTGGCGTGCACCTCGACGTCGCCGCGTGGGTCGCTCGACTTCAGGCGCAGATGTCCCCGGCTCTTGGGCCTCACGATGCCGGGCCCGATGGTCCACGCGGTCGGCACGGCTCGCTTGGAAGTGATCTCGGAGGAGAACGGGATCTCGATCTGGAACGGCTGCAGGTCGGGCGTGTCGAGCTTCGGGTCGCTCTTCCAGAAGAAGGTGGCCTCGGCCGAGTTGTTGCGCGGCGGCAGTCCTTCGGGTGGCTCCCACATGCAGGCCGCGACCATGGTGTGGTCCTGGAAGTTGCGGCCCACACCCGGCAGGTTCGCCACCACCGGAATCCCCAGCCGCTTGAGTTCGGCCGCATCGCCGATGCCCGAGAGCATCAGGATCCGCGGCGTGTTGATGGCGCCGGTCGACAGCACCACCTCGCGCGCCGCGCCGATCTTGCGGACCTGGCCGTCCCACTCGACCTCGACGCCAGTGACCTTCTTGCCGTCGAGCGTGAGCTTATGCACCAGCGCCTGGGTCAGGATGGTCAGGTTGGCCTGGTCCATGATCGGATACAGGTAGTGCGACGGCACGTTCCGGCGCCGGCCATCCTTGACGCAGAGATTGGCCACCGCGGCGCCGCCGGGTCCTTCCATCATGACGCCGTTGTGGTCCGCAAACCCGGGGATACCCACCGAGGCGCAGGCCTGGACCATGGCAGGGGCCAGCGGGCTCGGGTCCGGCGCCGGCTGCATGAAGACCAGGCCACCCTTGCCGCGTCGCTCCGGATCGGGTTCGCCCTGCCAGTCCTCGATGCGCTTGTAGATCTCCAGCACGTGGCGGTAGCCCCAGGCCGGGTCGCCGGCTTCGCGGGCCCAATGGTCGTAGTCGTTCTTGTGACCGCGCGCCCACACCGTGGCATTGATGCTGCTGCCACCGCCGATGGCCTTGCCCATCGGCATGGCGATGGAGCGGTTGTTCAAGGCCGGGCGTGGCACCGTCTTGAAGCCCCAGTCGAGGGGCCCGCCGATGTTCGTGTACCAGACCGCCGGGTTCAGGATGCTGGGCGCGTCCGCCGCGCCGCCCGCCTCCAGAAGCAAGACTTGGACATTCGGGTCTTCGGCCAGCCGGCGTGCCACCACCGAACCCGACGAGCCCGAGCCGCAGACTATGTAGTCGTAGCGCGGCCTGAGCTCGCGCCTCAGTTCGGCTTGGTTGGCGCCGATGGCCAGTGCCTTGTCGGCCAGGGTCATGGCGGTCAGCGCGGTGGTTCCGAGGGCTCCGGCCATGCGGATGAAGCCGCGGCGGTCGAGCCGGCCCACCATCAGTTGCGCTTCGAGCGCGTCGAGTCGAGCGGCGGCCTGCGCTTGCGCCTGCGTCGTATTCTTCATGCGCGTGCTCCTCGATTCAACCCACGAACCACGGCGGGTTCACCTGGGTCTGCACGGTGATCGCCTTCAGGTGCGAGTACATGTTGAGCGTCTCGCGGCAGTACTCGCTGCCGATGCCGCTCTCCTTGAATCCGCCGAACGGCGAGCCGCTCGCGAGGTTGAAGTAGTGGTTGATCCACACCGACCCCGCCTCGAGACGGTCCGCGGTTTCCATGGCGTTGCGCAGGTTGGTGGTGTACAGGCCGGCGGCGAGGCCGTAGCGCACGTCGTTGGCTTCGCGCAGCATGGTCTCGTGGTCGCTCCAGCGGATCACCGACAGCACCGGTCCGAACACCTCCTCCTGCGCGATGCGCATGCTGTTCTTTGCCTCGAACACGGTCGGCGCGATGAAGTAGCCGTGCTCGCTGCCCTCGATCGGCACCCGCTTGCCGCCGGCAACCAGCCGGGCGCCTTCGTCCTTGGCGATGTCGATGTAGTTGAGCACCCGCCGGCCCTGCGTTTCCGAAACCAGTCCGCTGAGCTTGGCCGAGTCGTCGAGCGGGCCGCCGACCTTGAGCCTCCGCGTTGCTTCGGCCAGTTGCTCCAGGAAGCGGTCGTAGATCGCGTCGTGCACGAACAGTCGCGTGCCCGCCAGGCAGGACTGGCCGTTGCAGTACATGGCGGCGAACACCGCGTTGTCGACCACCGCCTCGATGCTCTCGATGTCGGGAAAGACGATGTTCGGACTCTTTCCGCCCAGCTCCAGCGACACCGGCACCAGCCGCTGGGCACCGGCCACCGACACCAACCGGCCGACCTCGCTGCTGCCGGTGAAGGCGAGCTTGTTGACGCCCGGATGGGCGGTCAGGGCGGCGCCGGCCTCGTCGCCCATCCCGGGCACGATGTTGACCACGCCGGGCGGAAAGATGGCCGCGATGTGCTTGGCCAGCTCGAGCGTCGAGAGCGAGGCGTTCTCGTCGGGCTTCAGCACCACGGTGTTGCCCGCGGCCAGCGCCGGCGCCAGCTTGAAGGCCACCATGATGGCCGGAACGTTCCACGGAATGATCTGGCCGCAGACGCCGACCGGCTCGCGCTTGGCGATCATGTAGCCGTTGGGAATCGGCCGGCCGAAGCCTTCGTGCGTCAGCACGGCGCCGGCGAAGTAGCGGTACTGCGCGTTGGCGATCATGTGGTCGAGGGTCGTCTCCGACAGCCGGCGACCGATGTCCAGCGCATCGATCAGGGCCATCCGTGGCATGTCCGCGGCCAGCGCATCGGCCAGCTTCAGCAGCATCGTGGAGCGCTCTTCGTAAGAGGTAGCGCGCCAGCCCGGCAGCGCCCGCCGCGCAGCCTTGACCGCCTCATCGATCTGCGCCGCGCCGCAGCGCGCGATGGATGCCAGGTGGGCCCCGGTGGCCGCATTGGTCGCGACAAAGGTCGGGCCGTTCGACGGCCTGAAGGCGCCGCCGATGAAGGGGCCGTAGTGGCTGTCGAGTCGAGGGTCCGTGATGGTTTCGTTGCCCATGGCGATGTCCTAGGTGATCGGTGGTGGAAGAGCCCGGCGCCGGAGGGGTCGGGGTGGGGGCATTCTTGAAGCTGGGATCGGATGCCGCTATCCGGTGTGCGCACCGCTGTCCGCAATGCGCAGCGGGCTGAATCGGGTTCTCCCTGATCGCGGCGACGCAGGTGCGGCCACAGGATTCGCCCTGCCGCCGGCCGATGCGATGGCACGAAGACTGCATGCGGCCCGGCTTTCGAGTCAGCGTCCGCGACGAGGCGATCGAGACGGTCGGACAGGTCTGTTGCCGGCACCATCTCAAGCTCGGCGCCCGGGCGCGGAGCATCGACACCACGCTCGACATCACGGGTTCCTCACGCCAGCCGGTGGTCCGCCTGCGCTACGGCGCTCCGGTGAGCGTGGACGCCGGCCACTTTCCCGACCTGTTCCTGATCATGCGTTGCACCGGAGGCCAGGGCAGCGTGCGGCAGGGCCGGTGGGTCAAAATTTCGGCCGGCGCCAACGGCCATAGCGATGACGGAACGGGCGAACGCCAGCCGCACGTGCTTCATCGAAACTTCGCCGACGTTCAATGGTGCATGGAACTGCCCGCGCCGCCTTTCATGCACCAAGAGCCGCTAGTGTCGTGAGTTAGAAGTTCGCAAACAAAATCTCTCGACGCTCGCAAGGATGTCATCGGCAGTCTTGGACCAGACGAACGGCTTGGGGTCGCTGTTGTTGATCTTGATGTAGTGCCTGATGGCCTGTTCGAGCTGGCGCGTGGAGC
>NZ_JBFUFO010000088.1:0-4985 GCF_056403395.1 Variovorax sp. P2_H12
CCCGGCTTCATCAGCGCGCTCTCGCGCTCGTCCGGCGTGCGCACCTTCAGCACGATCTCGGCGCCGAACGCCCCCGCCGCATCCGTGATCTCGGCCCCCGCGGCCTGGTACGCCGCATCGGTCACGCTCGCAGCCACGCCCGCGCCCGCCTGCACACGCACCACGTGGCCCTGCGCCACGAGCTTCTTCGCGGTCTCCGGGGTCACGGCAACTCGGGTTTCGCCTGGCACAGTCTCGGCCGGCACGCCTATCTTCATACAGTCCGCCTCTCAGGATTCATTCGAATTCGATGATCACCGCGTCGAGCGCGAGCGCATCGCCGCGGCCTGCGTGAACCTTCGACACCACACCGGCGCGCTCGGCGCCGAGCGTGATTTCCATCTTCATGGCCTCGACGACGCACAGGGGATCGCCGGCCGCCACGGTCTGGCCCACTTCCGCGGAGATCGCGATGACCATCGCCGGCATCGGGCTGCGCAGTTGGGAACCGGTGGCCGCCTGCTGCCGCTTCGGCATCCACGCCAGCAGTTCAGCCTCGCGTGCCGACAGCACGCAGACCTCGGCCTGCGTGCCGGCATGGGCCAGCGTGGCGCCGTCGCCGGTGCGGCGAAACTGCATCGCCACCGCCTCGCCGTCGATCGAGCCCTTCCAGACCGGCTGCCCCGGCATCCAATCGGATATCACCTCGTGCACGATCCCCGGCAGATCGTCGAAGCCCACGCGCCAGTGGCCGCGCTGACCCTCGACCGTGACCCGATGCGCCGTAGATCCCAGAAGCACCACACGACGCCCGACTGCAGCGGCGCCCCCATCGGCCAGCGCGTCCATCGAGGCAGCGACCGCGGCCATGCGTTGCGCCGTGAGTCCTTCAGGCGGCGGCAACACGAAGCCCCCCTTGAACTCGTCGGCAATGAAAGCCGTCGACAGCTTGCCGGCGCGCCAGCGCGGATGACGCATCAGCGCAGACAGGAACGCAATGTTGTGCCGGATGCCTTCGATGGCAAAGGCATCGAGCGCGAGCGCCTGCTGGTCGATCGCCTCGGCCCGCGTGGGCGCGTGCGTCACCAGCTTGGCGATCATCGGGTCGTAGTGGATCGATATCTCGCCGCCCTCGTACACGCCGGTGTCATTGCGCACCGTGACGCCACCGTGCTCGCCTTCGACGGGTGGGCGGTAGGTGGTGAGCCGCCCGGTCGCAGGCATGAAGTTGCGCGTGGGGTCTTCGGCATAGACGCGGCTTTCGACCGCCCAGCCCTTCAGCCGGATGTCTTCCTGAGCGAACGCCAGCTTGCCGCCGGCGGCCACATGGATCATCTGCTCGACCAGGTCGATGCCCGTGATCAGCTCCGTCACCGGATGCTCGACCTGCAGCCGCGTGTTCATCTCCAGGAAGTAGAAGGACTTGTCCTGCCCGCAGACGAACTCGACCGTGCCCGCCGAGTCGTAGTTCACGGCGCGCGCCAGCGCCACGGCCTGCTCGCCCATGCGTCTGCGCGTGGCCTCGTCGAGCAGCGGCGACGGCGCTTCCTCGATCACCTTCTGGTTGCGGCGTTGAATGGAGCATTCGCGCTCTCCGAGATAGACCACGTTGCCGTGCTTGTCGCCCAGGACCTGGATCTCGATGTGGCGCGGATCGACGATGAACTTCTCGACGAACACGCGGTCGTCCCCGAAGGACGATGCCGCCTCGGACTTGGCGCGCGCATAGCCCTCGGCCACCTCGGCGGCCGAGGCCGCGATGCGCATGCCCTTGCCGCCGCCGCCGGCCGAGGCCTTGATCATCACCGGATAGCCGATCTCGTTGGCGATCTCCACCGCATGGGCCGGGTCCGAGATCACGCCCAGGTAGCCCGGCACCGTCGAGACCCGTGCCGCGCTGGCGCGCTTCTTGGATTCGATCTTGTCGCCCATCGCCTCCATCGCGCCCGGGTTCGGTCCGACGAACACGATGCCGGCCGCCTTCAGCGCCGTGGCGAAGGCCGCGCGCTCCGAGAGGAAGCCGTAGCCCGGATGCACCGCGTCGGCCCCGGTGCGACGGCAGGCCTCGATGATCTTGTCCATCACCAGGTAGGACTCGATCGCCGGCGCCGGTCCGATGTGGACGGCCTCGTCGGCCATCTGCACGTGCAGCGCCCGAGCGTCCGCATCGGAATACACCGCCACGGTCCGGATGCCCATCCGGCGCGCCGTCCTGATGATCCGGCAGGCAATCTCGCCGCGATTGGCGATCAGAATCTTGGAGAACATGGGGCTAGAGAGGTAGGTTGGCGTGCTTGCGCCAGGGCTGCGCACACGACTTCTGCGCCAGCAGTTCCAGTGCCCGCGCGAGGTGCCGGCGGGTCTGGCGCGGAGCGATGACATCGTCGATGTCGCCGCGGCGCGCCGCGGCGTCGGCCGCAAGGCGCTGCTGCGCCGCCTGCGGATCGTCGCCCAGCGCCACGGCGCCCTGGGCATTCAGGAGCCCGATCTGCGCGTCGGGCCAGGCATAGACCAGGTCGGCGCCGAGCGCGCGCGATCCCATCGCACCGCCCGCACCGCCCAAGGCCTTGCGCAGCACCACCGTCACGAGCGGGACTGTGGCCTGCGCGTAGGCGCACAGCAACTTGCCCACGTGCCGGGCAACGCCGCCGTGCTCCTGCGCGACGCCGGGCAGGAAGCCGGGCGTGTCGACGAAGCTGAGCACCGCGATGCCGAAGGCGTCGCAGAAGCGCACGAAGCGCGCCATCTTGCGGGCCGCATCGCAGTCGAGCACGCCAGCCAGCACCGACGACTGGTTGGCCACCACGCCGACGGTGCGGCCATCGACCCGCGCGAAGCCGATGACCGCATTCGAGGCGAAGTCGGACTGCAATTCGAAGAAGTCCGCTTCGTCGCTCACCTGCACGATGAGTTCCCTGACGTCGTAGGCGTCGGCATCGGCTTGCGGCACCAGCGTGTCCAGTGCAGGCGCCTCGCGGGCCGCGTCATCCAGGCAGCGCCGCTGCGTCGGCCCCGCGCGGTTGTGCAGCGGCAGGAAGCCGAACAAGCGGCGCAACTGGCGAATCGCCAGCACCTCGTTGTCGAACGCTCCATCCGCCAGGGACGAGGTCTTGCTGTGCACGCCTGCGCCCCCGAGTTGCTCGGCGCTCACCTCTTCGCCCGTCACCCGTTGGACCACGTCGGGGCCGCTGAGGAACAGGCTGCTGTCGTCGTTGGCCATGAAGACGAAGTCGGACAGCGGCGGCAGCAAGGCATCGGCGCCGGGACATCCGCCGACGATCAGCGAGATCTGCGGAACGACGCCGGAAGCGGCTGCGGCGTTGCGCACGATGGCGCCATGGCCGGCCAGCGCATCCATGCCGCTTTCGAGCCGCAAGCCGGCCGTGTCGAATATTCCGATGATCGGCACCCGGCCTTCCAGCGCGAGTTCCTGCAGCCTGCCTATCTTGCGGGCATGCACCTCGGCCAGTGTACCGCGGCTCACCGACATGTCCTTGGCGAACACGCACACGGCGCGGCCGCCGATGGTGCCGCGCACGGTGATCACGCCGTCGCCGCTGCAGGCGTCGTCGTGGCCCAGGCGGGGCCCCAGTTCGGTCGACGAACCTTCGTCGAGCAGCAAATCGACGCGTTCGCGTGCCGTCAGCCTGCCGCGGGCGTGCTGCGCTTCGGCCCAGGCCGCCCGCCCAGGGGCCGGCCCCGGCACGCGGCACGCGGCCGCCCGGTCGAGAATCGCTGCCATCGCCGGCTTCAGCGCTTCTTTTCGGCCACGTAGGCACGCAGTCGCGGAACGATCTCCTTGGCGATGATCTCGATCTGGTCCATCTCGTACTTGTACGGAACGAAGACCAGCTTCTGGACGCCGACGTCGATGTGCTCCTTGAGCTGGGCCACGCACTCGTCGACATTGCCCATGATGGCGCTGTCCATCGTCGACTGGCTGCCCTGGGCGATGTCGAAGTCGACATTCAGCCACTCCATCATCTTGCCCTGCACGGCTTCGCGCGAGGCGCCCACCATGATGGGCAGCTGGTTGCCGTTCATCAGCGTGGCCGGGTCCTTGTCCGCTTCAGTGGCGTATTTGCAGACCTTGGCCCAGGACTCGACGAAGGCCGCCGGCTTGTAGAAGTAGGTGAGCCAGCCGTCGCCATCGACCGCGGCGCGCTTGAGCACGCGGTCGGCATAGCCGCCGATCAGGATCGGGCAGGGATTCTGAACCGGCTTCGGGAACATCACGCCGGCCGGGATCTTGTGGTGCGTCCAGTCTCCGGAGACCACATCCTCGGTCCAGAAGCGCTTGAGGATCTGGAGGTTGTCGTCCATGATCTTGCCGCGCTCCTCGTAGGCCACGCCGACAGCGTCGAACTCGCGCTTGTACCAGCCGGCGGCCATGGCCATCAGCAGGCGGCCGTTGGACAGCTGGTCGATGCTCGACAGCTGCTTGGCCAGCACCACCGGATTGCGCAGTGGCAGCACCAGGATTCCGGTCGACAGCTTGATCTTCTTGGTGCGCGCGGCGATGGCCGTCAGCAGCGTCAGCGAATCGATGATCGGGAAGTGCGGATCGACGCCGAGCAGGATGTGGTCCCAGACCCAGATCGAGTCGAAGCCGAGTTCCTCCATGCGCACGCCGTACTGCACCAGCGCCTCCGCGTTCGGGATTTCCGGAAAGGCCGTGAAATTGCGCGCTGCAATGCCAAACTGTCCATGCAAGGTTGCCATCAATGTTCTCCAGTGATTCGATATTCGAAATGCGGATGCTCGACCCGCGTCATGCGATGTAGAGCCGGTCCGGGTCCAGCTTGCGCAGGGCCGCGAGTTCGGCCGCGCTCGGGACCTCGGTGGTCGCGATGTGCGTGTCGTGCAGCAGCGTGAAGCCGGTGTTGTCCTGCACCTGCTCCAGCGTGACGCCCGGGTGCAGCGCGACGATCTTCATGTGCCTGGTCTTGTCGTCGAAGCCGAAGATGCCCAGGTCGGTCACCACCCGGAACATGCCGCCGGCCAGC
>NZ_JBFUFO010000089.1:0-3477 GCF_056403395.1 Variovorax sp. P2_H12
GAGAGATCAATGCCGACGTACAAAATAGTCATGGGGTTCCCCTTTTCGAATGAGTAGATGGGAGTTCGCACCCCCATCGTGGCACTCAGTTGCCGGCGACCGCAACACGCAGCGGTCTAATCGGGAGGGGGAGCCCCTTTCATTCGGTTGCGCGCCGGCCCATCTCCGAGCGCTTGACGTGTGGCGATTCGTAGCACCTGTAGTTGGCGTAAATTGACGCTCCTTCCCGGACAGGCTCGGACTGCGCCATGACCTTCGCACATCGCTACGTCGGAGCGGACAGCCTGCCTGCCAGGCTGTCCGAGTTCGACGTCGAACAGTACTTCACGCTCACCAAGGCGGACGTCTCGGCGCTGTGCGAACGGTTTCGCGCCGACCGGCGCGTGCCGGCGGCGATATTGCTTCTGCACCTGCGTACCAGCGGCCGACCCCTGGACCGCGTCGCCGTCGTTCCGAGGAACCTCCTGCGTACCGTCAGCGACGCCCTGGGCGCGCCGAAGCTGACCATCGCCAGCCTGCGGTCGCTCTATCAGCGTCGCCCTACCCTCTACGAGCATCAGCGTTGGGCCAAGGACTACCTGGGCCTGCAGGATCTCGACGACACGAAGACCGTCGAACTGCAAGAGCTACTCGCAGTCGCGTCCGACCAGGCGGCCCACCTGGACGACCTCATCGGTACGGCGCGTACCTGGCTGTACGAACGCCGCATCCTAATTCCTGGTTTCCGCAGGCTCGCCGACTGGGCCCGCGACGCTTTTGCCGTCGCCGAATCCAGGATGTTGGCCGCAATCTGGACCGCAGTCGGAGCGGCTGCCATTCGGCGGTGCCGGGAGTGGGCGTACACGGCCCGTGAGGGCGAGGAAATGACGAACTTGGAGTGGCTCAAGACCCCTCCTGGTCGGCATGCACCCAGCACCCTGGCCGAAACCTTGGCCAAGATCCGCAGTCTGAAGGAACTCGAAGTTCACCAGTGGGCGCTCGATGCCATCGCCTTGGCGAAGCAGCAGGCCTATGCCGCCCATGTCCAACTGCGGCGCCCGTCGATGACCCTGCGCATCGAGCGGAATCGGCAGGACTTAGAGATCGTCTGCTTCCTGCGGGTGACGCTGCTCGAACTCACCGACACCACCCTGCTGCAGGCCAACCGCCGAAGCCAGCAACTGTTTCGGGAAGCAGCGGAGCGCGTGCAGGCCAGGCGGTCCAGCCACAACGCGTCGTTGGTGCGGAGCGCCGTGAAGGCCAAAGCCATTCTGGCGGACGACGCCAGGGACTGGCGCGAGCGCGTGCTCGAGGCCCGCGCGGCGCTCGCAGACATCGGCGACGCGACGGTGGGCAGCTTTGCGGCGCAGGTGCGTCGGGCACTCGCCGAGGACAGCCGGCGCGTCCATGCCTGCCTCGCCGGCTTGCGCGCCCTTGATTTCGCGGGCAAGCCGGAAGACCGGGGCTTCGCGCAATGGCAAGCCTGGTCCAGGCTTCAGGAGGCAAGCGAAGGCGCTTCCGACGCGTTCGGAGACGCGGTGCCGACCCCACCAGTTGGCGCCGCTTGGAGCCCTCTCGTACACGATCTGGATCCGAAGTCCGGGTATCGCGCCTTTGAGGCCTGCGCCCTGATGTCGTTGCGCCGCAGCCTGCGGCGCGGCAGCGTCTGGGTCGATCATTCGATGGTCTTCCGGGACCGCAAGGCCCTGCTGATCAGCGACGACGAATGGACGGCCAAACGCGATCAGCACCTGCAGATCCTGGGGCACCCCTCGGATCCCAGGGAGTTCATCGGGCCGGTGTTGGCAGCCGTCTCCGCCGGCCTTTCCGCATTGGCCGAAGCGGTCCAGCGCGGACGCGTCGAAATCGGCACCGACCGCCTGCTGCACATTCCGCCGCTGAGCGCTCTGCCCGATGACATCGAGCCGCGCAAGACCCGGGAGGCCGTGTTCCAGCGCATCGGCGACGTGCAGCTGCCCGACATCATGATGGAGGTCGATGCGGCCACCCATTTCAGCGAGGCGTTGCTCGCCCGCAGTGCCGACTCCGCCGACGAACTGTTGGCCTTGTACGGCGCACTCCTGGCCCACGGCACCGACAACGACGCCAAGGGCGTCAGCACCATGATTCCCGGGATCGACGTGGCGCAGATCGCGGTCGCGATGCGCGCCCTGGAGCAGCCCGGCCGCCTGCGCCGAGCCAACGATTGCGTTACGCAGTTCCAGAGCCGCGTGCCCATCGCCGCGCACTGGGGCGACGGCGACAAAGGTTCTGCCGACATGATGGCGCTGGATGCAAGCCGGCACCTGTGGACATCACGGGTCGATCCGCGCCGTCGCACCTACGCCGCCGGCATCTACACCCACGTGCGCGACCGCTGGGGCATCTTCTATGACCAGCCCATCGTGCTCAACGAGCGACAGGCCGGCGTCGCTGTCGAGGGTGTCGAAGCGCAGAACCGAACCGACGACCGCATCCGGATCTCCCTGATCGCTGTCGACACACACGGTTTCACGAGCGTCGCGATGGCCATTGCAAAACTCCTGGGGTTCGACTTGTGCGCGCGACTGCGCAATCTGAGCGAGCGCAAGCTGTTCATGCCTCGCGGCTGGGCGGTTCCACAGGAGCTCGAGGCAGTAACCGTTCGCCAGGTATCGCTGACCGCGATCGAGCGCGGCTGGGACGATCTGCTGCGACTGGTCGCCTCGATTCGTGCCGGCAAGGTGTCGGCGGCACAGGCGATCCAGCGCCTCGGTTCGGCAGCGATCGGTGATCCCTTGCACCGCGCGGCCGAGCATCTGGGACGACTGCTGCGCACCCTCTTCCTGTGCGACTACTTGGCCATCGACGAGTTTCGTCGGGAGATCCACACGCCGGGGCGAGTCGGTCCACCAGTTGCAGCGGGCGATCTACACCGGCAAGGTTGCGCCCGAGCGTGGCCGTAGGCGCGACGAGATGATGGCGATCTCCGGCTCGCACGCGCTGCTGACGAACATCGTGCTGGCCTGGAACACGAGTCGCATGAACGACGTCGTCGACAAGCTGCGAAAGGATGGCGTGGCCATGGAGGACGACTGGCTGCGCCGCATTGGGCCAGCCCACTTCGGGCACATCAATTTCCGAGGCACGTTCAGCTTCGCCCTCGGCCCCTACGCCGATGTGCTGGTACATCCGCGCCCTGGCCGGGCGCGTATCAAAACGCTGCAGTGACCAACGACCGTGAGCCGTTTGCCGAGCCGCCGCGGCGTTTTCCCCGGCATTCAGACGGTGGCGTATCAATCCGCACGGAAAGCACAAAGAGCGGGCATTGGGTGCTTTCATAAGGGGTTGTCGCGATTGAGGTTTCTCGGGGCAACCGAATGAAAGGGGCTCCCCCTCCCGATTAGACCGCTGCGTGTTGCGGTCGCCGGCAACTGAGTGCCACGATGGGGGTGCGAACTCCCATCTACTCATTCGAAAAGGGGAACCCCATGACTATTTTGTACGTCGGCATTGATC
>NZ_JBFUFO010000090.1:0-3338 GCF_056403395.1 Variovorax sp. P2_H12
CCCCGAGGTCTGCTCCTGGCTCGCCGCCGTGATCTCGCCCATGATGTCCGTCACGCGCTTGACGCTGTCCACGATCTCTTCCATCGTCCGGCCCGCTTGCGCCACCTGCTTGCTGCCTTCCTCGACCTTGTCCACCGAGTCCCCGATCAGCGTCTTGATCTCCTTGGCCGCCGCCGCMGAGCGCTGCGCCAGGCTGCGCACTTCCGACGCCACCACCGCGAAGCCCCGGCCCTGCTCGCCGGCGCGCGCSGCTTCCACCGCCGCGTTCAGCGCCAGGATGTTGGTCTGGAAGGCGATGCCGTCGATGACGCCGATGATGTCSACGATCTTGCGCGAGGAGGCGTTGATCGAGCCCATGGTGTCCACCACCTGGCYCACCACGCTGCCGCCGCGCACCGCCACCTCGGAGGCCGAGACCGCCAGCTGGTTCGCCTGCCGCGCGTTGTCGGCGTTCTGCTTCACCGTGCTCGTGAGCTCTTCCATCGAGGCCGCGGTCTCTTCCAGCGAGCTGGCCTGCTCCTCGGTGCGCGACGACAGGTCCTGGTTGCCCGTGGCGATCTGGCTCGACGCCGTCGCGATCGTGTCGGTGCCGCTGCGCACTTCGCCCACGATCTTCACCAGGCTGTGGTTCATCTCCTTCAGGGCTTGCATCAGTCGCCCGGTCTCGTCCTTCGAATGGACTTCGATGCGCGAGCTGATGTCACCGGCGGCCACGGTCTCGGCGATCTTGACCGCCTCGCCGATCGGCCGGGTGATCGAACGCGTGATGAACCACGCGATGGCCGCTCCCATCAGGATGGCGAAGACGCCCAGCCCGAGCATGAGCTTGCGCGCCTGACCGTAGTCGGCCGCCGCTTCGTCCTTTGCCTCTTCGGAAAGCCGGTTCTCGTGGGCCGCCATCTCGTCCAAAGCCGCCAGCGTGGCGCGCACGGCGGGGTCGAACTTCTTCATCACCAGTTCAGTCGCCTCGTCGTTCTTGTTCTGGAGCGCGAGTTCGAGCAGCTTTTCGTTCAGCGGCGCCGCGACCGCCAACGCCTGCTCGACCTTGGACAGACGGCTCTTGCCCTCCTCCGAGACGACCAGCTTGCCCAGCGCGGTCCTGGCCACGGTGTAGTTCTCGCGCGCCGCCGCCACCTTCTTCATCTGTTCGCGCATCGAGGCTTCGTCGGTCAGCAGCACCAGCTGGGTTCCGTAGCCCGCGATGTCGCGGATCGAATCCAGCATGGTGTTGACCGTCGCGACCTTGACGTTGTTGATCGTGACGATGCCGTCGAGTCGTTGCTGGATGGCAGCGAGCGAGTTCAAGCCCAGGCCCAGCAGCAGAGCCAGCAGAAGCAGCACGGCGGCGAATCCGGCCGACAGGCGGGTCCCGATTTTGAGGTTTGAAAGCGTGTTCATGGCGTACGAGAAAATGAAATGGCCTGGAGCGGATGTCAGTAGGAAGCGGCGGCGGACACCGGACGGGACTCGTCCTCGAGCTTGAAGGTGTTCACGATCTGGGACAGGCTGCCCGCCTGTTCCTGCAGGGACTGCGCCGCCGCCGAGGCTTCCTCGACCAGCGCCGCGTTCTGCTGCGTCACCTGGTCCATCTGCGTGACCGCCTGGTTGATCTGCTCGATCCCCGAGGTCTGCTCCTGGCTCGCCGCCGTGATCTCGCCCATGATGTCCGTCACGCGCTTCACGCTGCCGACGATCTCTTCCATGGTCTTGCCCGCTTCGGCCACCAGCGCGCTGCCCGCGCCGACCTTGCCCACCGAGTCGTCGATCAGGCCCTTGATCTCCTTGGCCGCGGCCGCCGAGCGCTGCGCGAGGCTGCGCACCTCGGCCGCCACGACCGCGAAGCCCCGGCCCTGCTCGCCGGCCCGCGCGGCTTCCACCGCCGCGTTCAACGCCAGGATGTTGGTCTGGAAGGCGATGCCGTCGATGACCCCAATGATGTCGACGATCTTCCTGGAAGAGGCATTGATGGACGCCATGGTGTCCACCACCTGGCTCACCACTTCGCCGCCCTTGACCGCCACTTCGGAGGCCGAGGCCGCCAGCTGGTTGGCCTGGCGCGCGTTGTCGGCGTTCTGCTTCACGGTCGAGGTCAACTCTTCCATCGACGCCGCGGTCTGTTCCAGCGAACTGGCCTGCTCCTCGGTGCGCGACGACAGGTCCTGGTTGCCCGCCGCGATCTCCTGGGAGGCGACCACGATCGAGTCGGTCGAGGTCTTGATGCGCGTCACGAGGTCGGTCAAGGTGTCTTCCATCTCGCCCATGCCGCGCAGCAGCCGGCCGAAATCGCCGCCGCGATCGGTCTCGAATTCCTTGCTCAGGTCGCCGGCGGCCACGGTGTCGGCGATCAGCAGCGCCTCGTCGATCGGCTGCACGATGCTGCGCGTCAGCAGCCACGCCAGCAGCGAGCCCAGCGCCAGCGCGACCGCGGCAAGCGCGATCAGGTGGAGGCGGCCTGCGCGATAGAGCGCATCGATCTCGGCCGCCGACTTGTCGATCTGCTCTTCTTCATGCGCCAGGATGCTGCGGATGCTGGCGTCGTAGCTGTCGAGCGTGGGCACCAGCTTGTCCCTGGCGATGCCCATCGCCTCCTCCTGCTTGCCGTCGGCCTTGAGCTTCAGGAGCATGCTCCGCAGCTCGATGTACTCGGCGCGCTTCTTCTTGATGTCTGCCGACAGCGCCATTTCTTCCGGCGAGCTCAGCAGCTCTTCGAGCTTCTTCTGGGTCTCGGAGATCGTGCTGCTGGTCTTGGCCATGCCCTTCTGCAGGTACTCCTGGACCTCGGGGTCGCCGGACTTCAGCAGCGAATAGGTGCGCACGCTGTTGGTGCTGGTGCCGAGCAGCCAGCTCGCGGCCAGCCGCTCCTTCGCCAGCGAGCGCTTCGCCATGTCGTGGGTGGCATCGCCCACCGCCTGCAGGCGCAGCACGCCGATGCACGCGATCGCGGCCACCAGGGCCAGGATCAAGGCGAACCCGGCACCCAGGCGGGTGCCGATCTTCCATTCTTTCATTCCATGCTCCGATCGATTCGTTGGTTGTCTCTCATGCTTCTGGCCGCTGCCGGCTTCAGGCGGCCAGCTTCTCGATCAGGCCCATGTCGTCGCTCGACATGAGCCGGTCGATGTCCACCAGGATCAGCATCCGCTCGTCCAGCGTCCCCAGCCCGATCAGGTAGTCCGTGTCCAGCACCGACCCCATCGCCGGCGCCGGCTTGATCTGCTCCGGCGACAGCGTGATCACGTCCGACACGCTGTCCACCACCATCCCCACCACCCGCCCTCCGATGTTCAGCACGATCACCACCGTGAACTGGTCGTAGCTCGGCGTCCCCAGCGCGAACT
>NZ_JBFUFO010000091.1:0-3228 GCF_056403395.1 Variovorax sp. P2_H12
GCGGCGCAACGAGGTTGAGCGACTGTTCCGACGCCTCAAGGGCTTCCGGCGCATCTTCTCTCGCTTCGAGAAACTCGATGTGATGTTCCTCGGCTTCATCAGCTTCGCGCTGATCGCCGATGGGCTTCGTTTGTGTTAACAGGCCCTAGAAGGGCCGAGCATTGACTAGGCAGTCCACCCGTCGACCCGGCAAAGCACGGGGCAGGCTGCTGATTAGCGGGCGGTCAGAGGTATCGACCAAACCGCGAAGCTCGACGACCATGACACGGCGCATTTCGTTGCGCTATGAGACCACTGGATGAATCCGTGGCGAGTATGACGACCACACGGCCATGTGTTCGTCATACTCGCAATCAAAGCCGTTTACACACGGCTCGGCCAATAGCAGCCATCCATCGACGAGGCAGAATTCGAGCATGGCCGACCCTATAGCGTCCCTCCAGCAATATCGAGATTTCTACGCGCGTCTGGTCGTTGGACTTGGCGGCAGCTCGAACCGGCGCCTCGTGGCAGCTTTTGCGGCGGTTGAGCGTGAGCGGTTTCTCGGACGCGGCCCGTGGGATGTCTGGGCTGGCGACGGCTACATCCAAACCGCGACGCCGGACCCTCGTTGGCTGTACCAAGACATCCTCGTTGGAATAGCCAAGGACCGAGGCATCAACAACGGTCAGCCTAGCCTGCACGCTCGGTGCCTTGCCGCATGCGCACCCAAGGCCGGTGAATCCGTCCTTCACATCGGCGCAGGCAGCGGCTACTACTCGGCCATCCTCGCTGAACTCGTCGGACCGGAAGGACGCGTCACCGCATACGAGGTCGAACATGACCTTGCCGAGCTCGCCCGAACCAACTTGGCGCCCATCAATCAGGTCGTAGTCGAAAGAAAAGACGCTACAAAAGAGCGTCTGCCGCCTGCCGACGTCATCTACGTGAATGCCGGTGCGACTCACCCCGTACGTAGCTGGCTAGATGCGTTGACCGTAGGGGGCCGCCTGGTGTTTCCGATGACGTCAGACTCTGGAGCCGGATTCATGTTGATGATTTGCCGGTGGCGGGAAGATGCATACACCGCAGCATGCTTGAGCTTGGCGCGATTTATCCCATGTGCGGGGGCGCGGAGCGTGGAAGCGTCGAGGGCCCTCACGAACGCCCTGTCCGCGAGGCCGCCGCAGGTTGTTCGCTCGTTTCATCGGGGCGACCAGCCTGACGGGACAGCGTGGTGCGTCGGCGACGGCTGGTGGCTCTCGACGGCCGCCCCAACGGCGTGAGCCGGCCATAACCCGCCATTGGGCGAAGGCGCTCAAATCGCCCGGTAGCCGGCCTTCGCGGCTCGCACGCAACAATTTCTGTCCCACTTGGGGCAACGTCCTCTGAAGCGCGTGCACACCAACTCGCCGTGCATCAACAATCGCCCACGTGTGGCGATGATGCCTCGCACACTTGGTCATTCGCCTTATGCAGGAGGACTGATGGCAATTCGCCTCGACGGTTTCGAAGATTTCATGACCCAAACCTTGCGCGAGTGGAACGTTCCGGGCGCGGCGGTGTGCGTAATGTCTGGCGACGAGCTAGTACAACATCCCGTAAATAGCTTTATGTAATAGGCTCGAAGTAGGGACCGAGCAGAGAGACCACCAAGTCGGCAACCGTGGCGAGGTCCCCCATGGCGGGCAAGGGCTCCCAGCGGCCAGTGTGGCTGCGGAATGCGGCGGAGTAGGAGTTGCGCGCGAGCTCGGTGAGGCGTGCGATGGTGTCAACGCGGTCGTCAGCGTCGTCACCGCCATCGCTGTGCATCTGGATCAGCAGATGCTTGCCGTAGGGCTTGACGCGCGCGCGCCGGTGTCCGGTGAGCGTGGCGAGTTGGCGCTCGAGCTCAGCGGCCTTTCTTTGTACTTCGAACGTTGGCATGGTGTTTGAACCTCAGGGGTTCGCCGGTTTGTAGCTCAAAGCCGGCGAATGTCCATTCGAACGGCTGGGGCGCCTGGTTGCGTTGCGCCATGAAGGCTTCGGTGCGCTCGCGCAATTGCGCGATGGACGAATGACTGGCGTGGCGCAGGACGCGGCGCGCGTAGATGCCGAACAGCAGTTCGATCTGATTGACCCAGCTCGCATGCAGCGGCGTGAAGTGAAAGACAAACCGGTTTCCGTGTCGGGCGTTGAAATCGTCCCACACGGCCTGGGCGCGGTGGGTGTTGAGGTTGTCCCACACGATATGAACTCGCCCCTTCGGGTGAGCAAGCGCGACCTGCTCCATGAAGGCCACGAGATCGGCCTGGGTGCGTCGATCCGAGCAACTGCCGATGACGCGCCCCGTGTGCACGTCCAGCGCGGCAATGAGGGCCTGTGTGCCATGACGGATGTACTCGAACTCGCGCCGACGCGCTCGACCGGGCTGGGGCTCGCGGTCCGCGTGTTTGCGCTCGATGGCCTGGATTCCGGTCTTCTCGTCAATGGACAGCACGACCGACCCCTTGGGTGCCCGGCGGTACAAGGCGCAGATCTCGTTGACCTTCTGGCGGAATTGCGGGTCGGGGCTGTGCAGCCACTGTCGCACGCGGTGCGGGCGCAGGTCGCACGCGGTGCGGGCGCAGGTCGCCCGCTTGCAGAATGCGTTGCAGGTGGCTGCGGCTGATCTGCTTGACCACGCCGCGTTGGACGGCACGATCCACCAACTCGTCCAGCGTGGGCGTCGCACGTCCCTGCAGTTCGGCCGGCTCGCAGGCCAGGGCCAGCAGTTCCAGCCGTTGCGTCTCACCGATACGCCGGGGGCGACCAGGACGGGGCACCTCCTGCAATCCTTGAACGCCCTTGCGGGCCAGCCGCGAGCGCCAATGCGACACGGTCTGCACGGAAACGCCAACTGCCTCTGCGATCGCCGTCGTCGACGCCCCTGCGTGGCACATCAGCGCGATCTGCGCTCGAACCACTTGGCGTTGCTCGGCGGTGCCTCGACGGGTCAATAACTCAAGGGACTTGCGATCTTCTCGCGACAGCTTGATCGCTTGCGCTTGTCGTCCTCGACTCATGCCCCCGAGACTACCTCACTTCCAATATCAATGAAAGCTATTTACAGGATGTTGTACTAGTGTCGTGAGTTAGAAGTTCGCAAACAAAATCTCTCGACGCTCGCAAGGATGTCATCGGCAGTCTTGGACCAGACGAACGGCTTGGGGTCGCTGTTGTTGATCTTGATGTAGTGCCTGATGGCCTGTTCGAGCTGGCGCGTGGAGC
>NZ_JBFUFO010000092.1:0-2688 GCF_056403395.1 Variovorax sp. P2_H12
AAGCACGCCGCCAAGACGCAGCGCCAGGACATGACGCGACTCGTGCTCGGTCTCCTGAAGCCCTACCACGGCTGGCTGGTGATCGTGTTCGCCGCCATGATGGTCGAGATCGTCATGAGCCTGGCGGCCCCCTGGCCCCTCAAACTGGTGCTCGACGACGCCCTCGGCACCCACCACCTGCCGCGCTGGCTCGAATGGGCGCATCAGTGGGGCATCGGCCGCCACACGCTGGGCGTGGCGCTGTTCGCCGGGATCGCCACCGTGATGATCGCGGTCATCGGCGGCATCGCGACCTACATCGACAACTACTACACCACCAGCATCGGACAGTGGGTCGCCAACGACCTGCGGCTGCGCATCTACGAGCACCTGCACCGGCTGTCGCTGGCGTTCTACGACAGCGCCAAGACCGGCACCCTGATGTCGACCATCACGAGCGATGTCTCGACGGTGCAGAGCTTCGCCTCCTCGTCGACGCTCTCGATCATCGTCGACATCGTCACGATCGTCTTCATGCTGGGCCTGATGATCTGGCTCGACTGGGACTTCACGCTGATCGCGGTCGCGGTCATGCCCTTCCTGCTGCTGTTCGTGTTCCGCTTCAAGAAGGCGGTCAAGGAGGTCACGCGCGAAGTGCGGGTGCGGCAGAGCGAGATCGTGGCCGTGGTCCAGGAAGGCCTGGGCTCGGTGCGCGCGATCAAGGCCTTCGGCCGCCAGGATCTCGAGGTCACGCACATGGAGGCCGCCAGCCACGCGAGCACCGAGGCCGCGCTGCGGGCGCGCAAGATCAAGTCGCTGCTGTCGCCGGTGGTCGCGGTGGTGGTCGCCCTGTGCACCGGCATCGTGCTGTGGAAGGGCACGGCGCTGATCATCGCCGGCACCATGACGGCCGGCGCCCTGACCGTGTATCTCGCCTATCTGTCCAAGTTCTTCAAGCCGGTGAAGGACCTCGCCGGCATGGCCAGCACCATCGCCCAGACCACGGTGGCGCTCGAGCGGATCCAGAAGATCCTGGGCGCCGACGACATCATCCGCGAGCACCCGCAGGCCGTCGATCCCGGCCGCGCCAAGGGCGAGATCAGCTTCGAGCACGTGGCCTTCGGCTACGGCGACGAGCCCCCGGTGCTGCGCGACGTCTCGTTCACGATCCAGCCCGGCCAGGTGGTCGGCATCGTGGGTCCGACCGGCAGCGGCAAATCGACCGTGGTGAGCCTGATGCCGCGTTTCTACGACCCGACCAGCGGCCGGGTGCTGATCGACGGCCTCGACATCAGCCGCCAGAAGCTGGCGGCGCTGCGCGCGCAGATCGGCTTCGTGCTGCAGGAAACGGTGCTGTTTCGCGGCACCATCGGCGAGAACATCGCCTACGGCAAGCCCGGCGCCAGCCGGGAGGAGATCGTGGCCGCGGCCAAGCTGGCCAATGCCGACGAGTTCATCAGCCGCATGCCGCACGGCTACGACTCGCTGGTCGGCGAACGCGGCGACACGCTGTCGGGCGGCCAGCGCCAGCGCATCGGCATCGCGCGCGCGGTGATCCGCAACAGCCCGATCATGATCCTCGACGAACCGACGGCGGCACTCGACACCGAGTCCGAGCGGCTGGTCATCGAAGGCCTGGAGCGGCTGATGCAGGGCCGCACCGTGATCATGATCGCGCACCGCCTGAGCACGCTTCGCAACGCCGACAAGATCATCGTGCTGAAGGACGGCATCGTGGTCGAGGAAGGCACCAACGACGAACTGGTGGCGCTCGGCGGCGTCTACGCCGAGCTGCACCGCATCCAGTACGAAAACCCCACGGCCGCAGCGGCCGCGTCCGCCTGAGGAAATCATGTCCCACCGATTGATCGTTCTGCCCGACGACACCGCCAAGCCGATTCTCGATGCGATCAACGAGGCCAAGACCGCGTTGAACATCCGCATGTTCCTGTTCACCGACGAGACCCTGCTCAACGCGGTGATCGCCGCCAAGCAGCGCGGCGTCAAGGTCCGCGTGATGCTGAACCCGGCGCGGCGCACCGGCGAGGCCGAGAACGAGGCGTCGCGCCAGGCACTGACCGAGGCCGGCATCGAGGTGCGCGACAGCAATCCCAGGTTCGACCTGACACACCAGAAGTCGATGGTGGTGGACGACCAGGCCGGCTTCGTCGAATCGCTGAACTGGGAGCCCAAGGACCTGACCGTGACGCGCGACTACGCGGTCGTCACCACGCACGACCTCGAGACGCGCGAGATGGTGGCCTGCTTCGATGCCGACTGGGCGCACGAGGACTTCACGCCGCACCCCGAGTCGCGCCTGATCTGGTGCCCCGACAACGGCCGCGAGCGCGTGGCCGCCTTCATCGACGGCGCGCAGCATTCGCTGTGGGTGCAGAACGAGCGCTACCAGGACACGGTGATCATCGAGCGCCTGGTGCGAGCAGCGATCCGCGGCGTCAAGGTCCACATCCTGACCAAGCCGCCGCATTCGCTCAAGGCAGAGAAGCTGATCGAAGGGGTGGGCGGGCTGCGCATCCTGCAGGACGTCGGTGCCAAGGTGCACACCATGAAGCACCTGAAACTGCACGCCAAGATGATGCTGGCCGATGGTGAGCGCGCGATCGTCGGCTCGATCAACCTCGCTCCGGGCAGCTTCGACGGCCGGCGCGAACTGGCCATCGAGACCGACCATTCCGGCACCGTGCAGCG
>NZ_JBFUFO010000093.1:0-2671 GCF_056403395.1 Variovorax sp. P2_H12
AACTAACCGATCGCTCCGGCCTTCGGCTGACAAGGACCTGTAGTGCAGAGGCAAGGCAGTCACGGCGTTCGTCGGATCCCATCAGAAGAGGCCAGAAATGCGACATTTCAACTTCGCTGGCGCTGCGACATTTGAAAGCAGCGTTGACATTTTCTGTAGGAGCGATTTAGTAATGTCGCCTTCCAGCAAAGTTGAGATGTCGCATATTGGGCCGCCACGAGCTCCGAGGCATGGCCATGGCGACAGCTGCAGCGACGATCACCATGACGATGCGCGAGGCAGGCTGGCTCAAGACGATCCGAGCCGTGGTGGATCGAATGCTGCGAGATGGCCAGGCCGCGCAGTGGCTGGGAATCAACGGACGACAGGTTGAGCGGCTCTGGCCGGAGCCCATCGCCAGCGTTGAGGTCGGCGTGGCGGAGCGACAATGCACCCACACACAAGGACAAAATGGCAACAACTCACCCGGTCACGCTCGAGGAATTGAGCGAAATGGATCACCGACAAGGCTCGCAGGACCTCCGGCTGCGCGGGCCTCAAGGTGAGCGTTCAGTACAAGCTGGCCAAGGCCGATCACGCCGGAAAGAACTGGTCCGATTCCCTCGTCATCAACACGGGCGACTGCGGCATCGACGATGCGTTTGCTGCGATCGTCAATGCGCAGCGTGACGCCATCGGCCGCTTCCATATCTCGTAGCCAAGCCTTCGGCCGAAATGGGACAGAGCGCGGAGCGTGCAGGCGTCCAGTCTCATGCTTTGGACCGTGCCAGCGCCAACGCATCCTGCGAATTCGCAGATTCGATCGCGATGGCCTGTATGACTTTCAGGGTGTCGGCGTCGATGCGCAGTTGTCCTTGCCACAGCGCGGACTTGACCATGCTGATGTCGCTAGGCCGGCCCTTGTGGGTGGGCGCGCACAGCTCGA
Organism: Variovorax sp. P2_H12; assembly: GCF_056403395.1. Lineage (NCBI taxonomy): Bacteria > Pseudomonadati > Pseudomonadota > Betaproteobacteria > Burkholderiales > Comamonadaceae > Variovorax > Variovorax sp. P2_H12. The sequence continues at coordinate 926 of NZ_JBFUFO010000093.1, forward strand.
AGGCCTCGAGGCGGCCGCGAATGTCGAGATCGTTAGGGATCTCCTTCAGACGCTCGATCGCCTGCAAAATGGTCATGGACATGAAGTGCCTTTCAGGCGATGAGGAGCGTGGAGTGTGCGGCATTTGCAAGAGAGCGTTGTTTTGAATGCCCTTATTTCGCTCCCCTCGCCGGACCACACGGCGAATGCACTACGATGGCAGCGACTCTGGCCCCTGCTGCCAGGGCCGCAAGCAGTTCTTCAATTGTGTGACGCGCCTCGTTCGATCGAACGCGAGCCGCCCTCTGGTTCGATGACTTTCGTCATCATCCGAAAGCTTATATCTTGACCGATGAATCGACATTTCATGAATCGTCGGGTACTGTCCGCTTCTGGGTGCTGATCGGCGAGCAGCATGTCGGTGCGAGCGTCGGCAAAGAGACCTTCCACTATCGCTATCACCCGACTGGGCGTGACGACACGCCCCTGTCGACCTTCGCCAACCACCTTCAGGAAATCCATGCCGCGGTGCGGCGCCGGGTCGCCGACGGCTCGGTCGAGCCCGTCATGCTCCGCGATGTGGATTTGCGCGCCTTGCCGACGGCGCCGTAGTCGATGACGCTCGACAAGAACTCCCTCATTCTCGCCCTCCTTCGCGACCGCTCACCGCAGTTCGATTCCGAGCTGGCCGAAGGCGGCTCCATCTCGAGTGGAACGCTTCAGGCGCGCCTGGCAATCCTTCAAGATCAGGGACTCGTGTCCCACGTTAACGTCGACGCTCCCGACGCTCCCGACTCAGGCGATACGGCGACGCCGCAACGACGGCAATACAGCCTGACGACCAAGGGTCGAGCCCGGCTTTTCAGCGAAGCAGCCCTCGAGATCAATGCCGATGCCACCGCTCGGCGCTTTGCACCCCGGCGTCGCTGAGATCATTCAGGGTGCTGGCGCACAACGTTCACTTGATCGCTTTTGAAGCCAGAGGTCTTCGCAGCCCGCAAACATCCAGTTGGGCGCATGGGCGACGATCTGGACTTCGTGCCGGTAGGCTTGGTAAACCCGGTCTCCGTATGAACTTTCTCGCCTCATTCGACTCTCTATGCACAGTCGAAATTGATTCCCGATCTGCCGCATTGCACAAGGCGGGACAGAGCCTGATCCACTGCGGCCCGGTTTTCCAAGTGCCCTATCGAACTTCATCGAGCACGGCGTCGATCCAGCCCCGCAAGCTATTGACGAAGGCCAGTCCTCGCACGCGAGGAAGTTCATCAAGACGCACGACCGCCTCCACCACCCGGCCTTCGCGTAGGCAGCGTTCACGCCCGATGCCAGCCAACAGCCCGCAGTGCAGCACAGGCGTGACCCAGCGGCCGTCGAGCAGCAGCGCCACGTTGCCTTGCGTGCATTCGGTGATTTCGCCGCGCTCGTTCCACAACAGGGTGTCGAAAACGCCGGCGTCGATCGGCGCGAAGGCGTCGTAGGGCATTGTCACGTTGCCGATGGCGTAAGCTTTCGCGATGCAAGATACGACGAGATCGCTCTATCACGGGCACCGGTTCCCGGCGGTGGTGATCAGCTAGGCAGTGCGCTGGTATTTTCGATTTCAGCTCAGCCTGCGCGACATCGAGGAGCTACTGTTCGAGCGCGGCGTGGTCGTGAGCTACGAGACGATCCGGCGCTGGGGCGACAAGTTCGGCGCCAGCTTCGCGCATCGCGCCAAGGCCGCACGCCGCAAGCCAGGATCGACCTGGCATCTGGACGAAATGT
>NZ_JBFUFO010000094.1:0-2663 GCF_056403395.1 Variovorax sp. P2_H12
CCGCCTGACCGGGAAGCACCCTGCGCACTCGTGCGTGGAGGTCACCCCGTAGGGGGCGGGAATTCCGACTCAGAACTTCTGATAAAGTCGGTTCCGCCGAAAGGCAAAGGCCACTCCAACGGCCACCGGAATCAAATTCGGACCGGAAACGGTAACGAAAAAGAGTCTGGTAAGGTTGGAACCGCCGGAAAGGGAAACGCGAAAGCGAAAACCTGGAAAGCGARACCCGCTTCGACCGGGAATCGGACACGAAAGAGTCTGATAGAGTCGGAAACGCAAGACCGAAGGGAAAGCCCGGAGGAAAGCCCGAGAGGGTGAGTAYAAAGGARGCGTCCGTTCCTTGAGAACTCAACAGCGTGCCAAAAGTCAACGCCAGATATGTTGATACCCCGGCCTGCTTCGGCAGGTTGGTGGTTCCTTTGAAAGTCCTGCCGGGCCCTTGTGGTTCCGGTAGGCAATTACACAGCGAGGACGCTGTGGACGGTCGGTCTTATTCCGGCTGATCGTCCCGCTCTCGTGATGTGTCTCCCGATTACGGGAAAACATTCACGGAGAGTTTGATCCTGGCTCAGGACGAACGCTGGCGGCGTGCTTAACACATGCAAGTCGAACGATGAAGCCCTTCGGGGTGGATTAGTGGCGAACGGGTGAGTAACACGTGGGCAATCTGCCCTTCACTCTGGGACAAGCCCTGGAAACGGGGTCTAATACCGGATAACACTCTGTCCCGCATGGGACGGGGTTAAAAGCTCCGGCGGTGAAGGATGAGCCCGCGGCCTATCAGCTTGTTGGTGGGGTGATGGCCTACCAAGGCGACGACGGGTAGCCGGCCTGAGAGGGCGACCGGCCACACTGGGACTGAGACACGGCCCAGACTCCTACGGGAGGCAGCAGTGGGGAATATTGCACAATGGGCGAAAGCCTGATGCAGCGACGCCGCGTGAGGGATGACGGCCTTCGGGTTGTAAACCTCTTTCAGCAGGGAAGAAGCGAGAGTGACGGTACCTGCAGAAGAAGCGCCGGCTAACTACGTGCCAGCAGCCGCGGTAATACGTAGGGCGCAAGCGTTGTCCGGAATTATTGGGCGTAAAGAGCTCGTAGGCGGCTTGTTGCGTCGGTTGTGAAAGCCCGGGGCTTAACCCCGGGTCTGCAGTCGATACGGGCAGGCTAGAGTGTGGTAGGGGAGATCGGAATTCCTGGTGTAGCGGTGAAATGCGCAGATATCAGGAGGAACACCGGTGGCGAAGGCGGATCTCTGGGCCATTACTGACGCTGAGGAGCGAAAGCGTGGGGAGCGAACAGGATTAGATACCCTGGTAGTCCACGCCGTAAACGTTGGGAACTAGGTGTTGGCGACATTCCACGTCGTCGGTGCCGCAGCTAACGCATTAAGTTCCCCGCCTGGGGAGTACGGCCGCAAGGCTAAAACTCAAAGGAATTGACGGGGGCCCGCACAAGCAGCGGAGCATGTGGCTTAATTCGACGCAACGCGAAGAACCTTACCAAGGCTTGACATATACCGGAAAGCATCAGAGATGGTGCCCCCCTTGTGGTCGGTATACAGGTGGTGCATGGCTGTCGTCAGCTCGTGTCGTGAGATGTTGGGTTAAGTCCCGCAACGAGCGCAACCCTTGTTCTGTGTTGCCAGCATGCCCTTCGGGGTGATGGGGACTCACAGGAGACTGCCGGGGTCAACTCGGAGGAAGGTGGGGACGACGTCAAGTCATCATGCCCCTTATGTCTTGGGCTGCACACGTGCTACAATGGCCGGTACAATGAGCTGCGATGCCGCGAGGCGGAGCGAATCTCAAAAAGCCGGTCTCAGTTCGGATTGGGGTCTGCAACTCGACCCCATGAAGTCGGAGTTGCTAGTAATCGCAGATCAGCATTGCTGCGGTGAATACGTTCCCGGGCCTTGTACACACCGCCCGTCACGTCACGAAAGTCGGTAACACCCGAAGCCGGTGGCCCAACCCCTTGTGGGAGGGAGCTGTCGAAGGTGGGACTGGCGATTGGGACGAAGTCGTAACAAGGTAGCCGTACCGGAAGGTGCGGCTGGATCACCTCCTTTCTAAGGAGCACTTCTTACCAAGCTTGCTTGGTCAGAGGCCACTACGTCGGCAAATGTTCGACGGTGGTTGCTCATGGGTGGAACGTTGACTATTCGGCACGGTTCTTCGGGATCACTAGTACTGCTTCGGCGTGGAACGTGAATCGTGAGGGGTCGTGTCGGGCACGTTGTTGGGTGTCTGAGGGTACGGCCGTGTTGGTCGCCTTCAGTTGCCGGCCCCAGTGAACTCGCCCTTAGGGGTGGGGTGATGGGTGGCTGGTCGTTGYTTGAGAACTGCACAGTGGACGCGAGCATCTGTGGCCAAGTTTTTAAGGGCGCACGGTGGATGCCTTGGCACCAGGAACCGATGAAGGACGTGGGAGGCCACGATAGGCCCCGGGGAGCTGTCAACCGAGCTTTGATCCGGGGGTGTCCGAATGGGGAAACCCGGCAGTCGTCATGGGCTGTCACCCGCTGCTGAACACATAGGCAGTGTGGAGGGAACGAGGGGAAGTGAAACATCTCAGTACCCTCAGGAAGAGAAAACAACCGTGATTCCGGGAGTAGTGGCGAGCGAAACTGGATGAGGCCAAACCGTATGCGTGTGATACCC
>NZ_JBFUFO010000095.1:0-3730 GCF_056403395.1 Variovorax sp. P2_H12
GGAAGAGATCGTGGACAGCGTCAAGCGCGTGACGGACATCATGGGCGAGATCACGGCGGCGAGCCAGGAGCAGACCTCGGGGATCGAGCAGATCAACCAGGCGATCACGCAGATGGACCAGGTGACGCAGCAGAACGCGGCGCTGGTGGAAGAGGCGGCAGCCGCGGCCGGCTCGCTGCAGGAACAGGCCTCGAGCCTGGTGCAGGCGGTGAGCGTCTTCAAGGTGGGAGCCGGCAGCGGCGGACGCAGCGAGCCTGCATTCGGACGGCCTCGCGCGGACGGCTGAACCGAATTTTCAAAGCCAGCCCTTCAGGACTGGCGACCCGCTGCCGATAACACGGAGAGAGTCATTTCCCAACCACGCAGGTCGTGAGCATGTGCAGGCTCGAATTCGAATCCGGACGCGGTGCATCCGCACGCGCGTCGAACCCATTGGAAAGCGCTGAAGCGAATGCGTGTCAATCTACCCATCAACGACCAGGAATATCAGCTGCCGAAGGGCGCAGCCCTGGTGTCCCGCACCGATCTCAAGGGGCGCATCACCTACGTCAACCCGGTCTTCGTGGAGGTCAGCGGCTACGCCCTCGATGAGCTCATCGGCAAGGCCCACAACATCGTGCGCCATCCCGACATGCCGCCGGAGGCCTTCTCCGACATGTGGGACACGCTGGGTCGCGGCCTGCCCTGGACCGGCCTGGTCAAGAACCGCCGCAAGAACGGCGATTTCTACTGGGTCCAGGCGAACGTGACGCCGATCCACCGCAACGGCGTGACCGAGGGCTACATGTCGGTGCGCCGAGAACCCGATCGTGCCGAAGTCGACCAAGCCGGGCGGATCTATCGCCGCATTCTCGACGGCCAGGCATCGGGCCTGCGGATCTTCCAGGGGGAGGTGGTCTCCCGCGGCATCTCGGACCCGATCGGCAGCCTGCGCCGCATTCCGATCCGGCGCCGGGTCTCCGGGGTCGCCGCCGGTGCCGCGATGCTCTCGCTGGGCATCGGCGCCGTGGCCTGGTCGGCGGTCGCACCGCTCGCCGCGGCATCGAGCGCGCCCGGCTGGTTGCCGACGCTGATCGCGGGAGCGTCGCTGGGCTCCGCGCTGGCCTGGATCGGCCTGGGTCATTTCCTCGCACGCACGGTCTTCCGACCGCTGGATCAGGCCGTGTGCGTTGCGCAGGCCATCGCGGGCGGCGCATTGACCGAGTTCCAGATCCGTCCCGGGGACGAGACCAAGGGCTTGCTACGGGCGCTGAACCAGATGAGCGCGAACCTGTTCGCGATCGTCGCGGATGTCGGGGCCAGCGTCGCCGGCGTGATGACCGCCTCGGGCCAGATCGCCGCGGGCAACCAGGACCTGTCGTCGCGCACCGAGGAGCAGGCGAGTTCGCTGGAACAGACGGCGGCCTCGATGGAAGAGCTCACCAGCACCGTCAAGCAGAACGCCGACAACGCGCGCCAGGCCGACGAGCTCGCAGCCTCTGCATCGGAGGTGGCGGTGAAGGGCGGGGAGGTGGTGAGCCAGGTGGTCGACACCATGGCCTCGATCAACGCGTCCTCGCGCCGGATCGTGGACATCATCGGCGTCATCGACGGCATCGCCTTCCAGACCAACATCCTGGCGCTGAACGCTGCGGTGGAAGCCGCGCGGGCCGGCGAACAGGGCCGGGGCTTCGCGGTCGTGGCGGCCGAGGTGCGCAGCCTCGCGCAGCGCTCGGCGGCGGCGGCCAAGGAGATCAAGGGCCTGATCGACGACTCGGTGGGCAAGGTCGGCGCGGGCAGCGCGCTGGTGGCCGAGGCGGGCAAGACCATGGAAGAGATCGTCGGCAGCGTGAAGCGCGTGACGGACATCATGGGCGAGATCACGACGGCGAGCCGGGAGCAGACCTCGGGGATCGAGCAGATCAACCAGGCGATCACGCAGATGGACCAGGTGACGCAGCAGAACGCGGCACTGGTGGAAGAGGCCGCAGCCGCCGCGCAGTCGCTGCAGGCGCAGGCCGGTGGCCTGGTGGACGCAGTCAGCGTCTTCAGGATGGATGCCGCGGGCAGCACCCGCGGCAAGAGCAAGTTTCAAGTCATGGAGTCAACGAAATGAACGCAGATCAAGGCAAGCAGTCCCTCCAGGAAGCCGCCGCTCCGGCGGCGCGCGCGGCCAGGCCGCTCGAGTTTCTTTCCTTCACGCTGGGCGAGGAGGAATACGGCATCGACATCCAGCGGGTGCAGGAGCTGCGCGGGTACGACGCGGTGACGCGGATCGCGAACGCGCCGGAGTACATCAAGGGGGTGGTGAACCTGCGCGGGATCATYGTTCCGATCATCGACAGCTACGACCAGTTCACGGTGGTGATCGTGCTGAACATCGGAGGGCGGGTGGTGGGGATGGTGGTGGACAGCGTGTCGGACGTGATCACGCTGTCGCCGGAGCAGATCAAGCCGGCGCCGGCGATGGGCTCGGTGCTGGATACGGACTACCTGATCGGGCTGGGGACGCTGGACGAGCGGATGCTGATCCTGGTGGACATCGACCGGCTCATGTCGAGCGAGGAAATGGGCCTGATCGAGGCCGCCGCGGCCTGAAATAGAGCGAACTTCCAACTCCGAGCCCCCTCATGAATCTCCTGTCCAACGTTCGCATCGGAACCCGCCTCGCCATCGGCTTCGCCATCGTCCTGGGCCTGACGATGGTCTCGACCACGATTGCGCTGGTCAGTGCGCGAAACAACGCGGAAGCCACCCGCCACATGATGCAGAGCCCGCTGGCCAAGGAGCGGCTCATCGCGGACTGGTACGTGCTGACCTATTCGGCCATCGCGCGCACCTCGATGATTGCCAAGACCACCGACGAGACGCTGCCCGTCACCTTCGCCGAGGTGATTTCCGACAGCGTCAAGAAGGGCAGCGAGACCATGGCGAAGGTCGAGGCGCTGCTGGCGACCGATGCCGAGAAGGCGACCTACAAGTCGATCGTCGAGCTGCGCGCGAAGTACCAGGCCGCCAAGGAGCTGGTGGGCAAGGCGAAGGCGAGCGGCAACGCGGAGGAGACGGAGCGCGTCTTCAAGGCGTCGTTCCTGCCGGCGGCGAAGGCCTACGAAAGCCGCGTGCTCGAATTGCTGTCGATGGAACGGCAGGCGATCGACGACATGGGCCGCGCCATCGATGCGGCCAGCGAGCGCGGCGTCGTCATGCGGCTTCTGCTGAGCATCCTGACGGTGATCCTCGGCAGCCTGTTCGCGTGGTTCATTTCGCGCAGCATCACGAGGCCGCTCGACAAGGCGGTCAAGGTGGCGGAGTCGGTGGCGGCGGGTGACTTGAGCACGCGCATCCAGGTGGAGAGCCGCGACGAGACCGGCCAGCTGATGCAGGCCCTGAAGCACATGAACGACAGCCTCGCGAAGGTGGTGGGCGAAGTGCGCAGCGGCACCGAGACGATCGCGACGGCGTCGAGCCAGATCGCCACGGGCAACCAGGACCTGTCGTCGCGCACCGAGGAGCAGGCGAGCTCGCTGGAACAGACCGCGGCTTCGATGGAGGAACTCACCAGCACGGTGAAGCAGAACGCCGACAACGCGCGGCAGGCGAACCAGCTGGCGGTCTCGGCCTCCGAGGTGGCGGTGCGCGGCGGCAGCGTGGTGAGCCAGGTGGTGGACACCATGGGCTCGATCAACGCCTCCTCGCGCAAGATCGTGGACATCATCGGCGTCATCGACGGCATCGCCTTCCAGACCAACAT
>NZ_JBFUFO010000096.1:0-2213 GCF_056403395.1 Variovorax sp. P2_H12
GGACCGCCATCGTGATGTCGCCATGGCCGCTGATGAAGACGATCGGGATTCGCGCGCCGATCGCGACCAGGCGCTGCTGCAGCGCGAGCCCGCTCATGCGCGCCATGCGCACATCGAGCACGAGGCAGCCGGGCCGCGACGGATCGAAGGATTCGAGGAACTCCGGCGCCGAACTGTGAACCTCGGTGGCGAGGCCGATCGAGTTCACCAGTTCGCGCACCGAGTCGCGATAGGCTTCGTCGTCATCGATGATGAATACGGTGGGTTCGGTCATGGTCTATCGGAGACTTGGAAGCGTGGAGCTCAACGAGGCTCCGCCGCCGGGATTGTATGAGGCCCAGAGCGAGCTCGTGCGCTTCCTGTCGCCGATCGACATGGCACCGGACACTTTCCGAGCGTGACGCTCTGCTCTGAGCTGAGCCACGTACGTGGCACTGCGTGGCCACCAGGATTGCCCCGGGCCATGGCGGCATTTCAGAATGCCTGCAGAGCCCGTGGCCCCCACGCGGTGCCACGGGCCCCAAGTCATGGATCTCATCGTCAACGCCTTCGTCCGTACCTGGACGGACATCACCAGCGGCAGGCATGCGCCGCTGTCATTTCGCTTCGTCGTTCAGCCGTTGATGGCGGCCTTCCTCGCGTTCCGGGCCGGCCGGCAGGATGCGCGCGACGGGCGTCCGCTCTACTTCTGGGCCCTGGCGACCGATTCGGCGCAGCGCAGGGCCCTGCTGAAGGAAGGCTGGCAGCACGTGGGCAAGGTGTTCGTGCTGGCGATCGTCATCGATGCGATCTACCAGTTCATCGTGCAGCGCTGGGTGTATCCGGTCGAGACCATCATGGTGGCCGCCATTCTGGCGGTCATTCCATATCTCGTCGTTCGCAGCCTGATCAACCACGTACTGCGCTGGAAGATTCGCAAATGACGGAAAGCCACGTACGTGCTCGTGCGTGGTCACCGGGATAGGCGGGCAGGTTCGACAGACATAGCATCGCCCCGGGCTCAGGGTGCTGCGATCACCGTATGCAGATCACTGAGTATTACCAGGGTGACCCGAGGTGGCCTGGCACCTCAACCATGTCGAGGAACAACCATGACGACGAAGAAGCCCAACATCCTGATTCTCTGGGGCGATGACGTGGGTTGGTGGAACATCAGCTACAACAGCCGTGGGCAGATGGGCTATCGGACGCCGAACATCGATCGGGTCGCGAACGAGGGCGTTGCCTTTACCGACTACTACGCCCAGCAAAGCTGCACGGCCGGCCGGGCGGCGTTCATCACGGGACAGAACCCGATCCGCACCGGGCTGACCAAGGTTGGCATGCCCGGGGCGTCGGTGGGGTTGCACGCAGAAGACCCGACCATCGCCGAGATGCTGAAGCCGCATGGCTACACCTGCGGCCAGTTCGGCAAGAACCATCTGGGCGACAAGGACGAGTACCTGCCCACGATGCATGGTTTCGACGAGTTCTTCGGCAATCTCTACCACCTCAACGCCGAAGAAGAGCCCGAGGATCCGGACTATCCGAAGGATCCCGCGTTCAAGAAGCGTTTCGGCCCGCGCGGCGTGCTGCATTGCCTGGCCGATGGCAAGGGCGGACAAACCATTGAGAACACAGGCCCGCTGACGAAGAAGCGGATGGAGACGATCGACGACGAAACGACCGGGAAGGCGCTCGATTTCATCGACAAGTGCCATGCCGACCAGAAGCCCTTCTTCCTCTGGTACAACACGACGGCGATGCATTTCAGGACGCATTGCGCGGAAAAGCACAAGGGCAAGAGCGGGCAGGGCGACTACAACGACGTGATGGTCGCGCACGACGAGCACATCGGGCAGATGCTCGACAAGCTCGACGAACTGGGCATCACTGAAGACACGATCGTGATGTACTCCACCGACAACGGCCCGCACTACAACAGTTGGCCCGACGCCGGCATCACGCCCTACAGGGCCGAGAAGAACACCAACTGGGAAGGCGGCTGGCGCGTGCCGTGCTTCGTGCGCTGGCCCGGCAGGTTCAAGGCCGGCACGGTCATCAACGGCATCGTGTCGCACCAGGACTGGCTGCCGACGCTGCTGGCTGCGGCCGGCGAAGACGATGTCAAGGAGAAGCTGCTCGAAGGCTGCAAGGTCGGCGAGAAGAGCTTCAAGGTGCACATCGACGGCTACAACATGCTGCCGTACCTGAGCGGCCAGGTGCAGGAGAGC
>NZ_JBFUFO010000097.1:0-1904 GCF_056403395.1 Variovorax sp. P2_H12
GCGCGCATCGCCAGCATGGCGGCGTACGACGCCCTCTGCAAGGAGGCCGCGGACGACTTCGACGGCTTCTGGGCCCGCCAGGCGCAAGCCAACGTGGTGTGGACCCAACCCTTCACGCGCACGCTCGACGAATCGAATGCGCCTTTCTACAAGTGGTTCGAGGACGGCGAACTCAACGCCTCGGCCAACTGCCTGGACAAGCACATCGGCACGCCGGTCGAGAACAAGACCGCGATCGTCTTCGAGGCCGACGACGGCGTGGTCACCAAGGTCACGTACAAGGAACTGCTGRCGCGCGTCTCGCAGTTCGCCAATGCGCTCAAGGCCGAAGGCATCCGCAAGGGCGACCGGGTCGTCATCTACATGCCGATGACCATCGAAGGCGTGATCGCGATGCAGGCCTGCGCCCGCATCGGCGCCACCCACAGCGTGGTGTTCGGCGGCTTCTCGGCCAAGGCGCTGCAGGAACGCATCATCGACGCCGGCGCGGTGGCCGTGATCACCGCCAACTACCAGTTGCGCGGCGGCAAGGAACTGCCGCTGAAGGCGATCGTCGACGACGGCATCGCCCTGGGCGGCTGCGAATCGATCAAGWSCGTGCTGGTCTACCAGCGCACCGCSACCGCCTGCCACATGGAGGCCGGGCGCGACAAGACCTTCGGCGAGGCGCTCCAGGGCCAGGCGAGCGAATGCCCGCCGGTGCCGGTGGGCGCSGAGCATCCGCTCTTCATCCTCTACACCTCCGGCTCGACCGGCAAGCCCAAGGGCGTGCAGCACGCGACCGGCGGCTACCTGCTGTGGGCCAAGCTCACGATGGACTGGACCTTCGACATCCGTCCGGAGGACGTGTTCTGGTGCACCGCCGACATCGGCTGGATCACCGGCCACACCTACGTCGCTTACGGCCCGCTGGCCGCCGGCGCCACGCAGGTGGTGTTCGAGGGCATCCCGACCTTCCCGCATGCGGGCCGCTTCTGGCAGATGATCGAGAAGCACAAGGTCTCGATCTTCTACACCGCGCCGACCGCGATCCGTTCGCTGATCAAGGCCGCCGACAGCGACGAGAAGGTGCACCCGAAGAACTGGGACCTGTCGTCGCTGCGCATCCTCGGCACCGTGGGCGAGCCGATCAATCCCGAAGCCTGGATGTGGTACCACCGGAACATCGGCGCCGAGAAGTGCCCGATCGTCGACACCTTCTGGCAGACCGAGACCGGCGGCCATGTGATCACGCCGCTGCCGGGCGCCACGCCGCTGGTGCCGGGGTCGTGCACGCTGCCGCTGCCCGGCATCATGGCCGCGATCGTCGACGAGACCGGCAAGGACATCCCGAATGGCGCCGGCGGCATGCTGGTGATCAAGCGGCCCTGGCCCTCGATGATCCGCACCATCTGGAACGATCCCGAGCGCTTCAGGAAGAGCTACTTCCCCGAGGAGATGGGCGGCACGATCTACCTCGCGGGCGACGGTGCGGTGCGCAGCGCGGACCGCGGCTACTTCCGCATCACGGGGCGCATCGACGACGTGCTCAACGTCTCTGGCCACCGGCTGGGCACCATGGAAATCGAATCGGCCCTGGTCGCCAAGACCGACCTGGTGGCCGAGGCGGCCGTGGTGGGCCGGCCCGACGACGTGACGGGCGAGGCGGTCTGCGCCTTCGTGGTGCTCAAGCGCGGACGCCCGGCCACGGAAGAGGAGGCCCGCAAGGTCGCCGCCGAACTGCGCAACTGGGTGGCCAAGGAAATCGGACCCATCGCAAAGCCCAAAGACATCCGCTTTGGAGAGAATCTTCCGAAGACGCGCAGCGGTAAGATCATGCGGCGCCTGCTGCGCAGCCTTGCCAAGGGCGAGGCCATCACCCAGGACACCTCGACGCTCGAGAATCCGGCCATTCTGGAACAGCT
>NZ_JBFUFO010000098.1:0-1817 GCF_056403395.1 Variovorax sp. P2_H12
ATTTACTTGTAATTGACCTATTAATGTAGGCATGCACATCCATGTCGTGCCGAACCGTGGCTCACCACCCACCGTGCTGCTGCGCGAGTCCTACCGCGAGGGCTCCAAGGTCGGCAAGCGCACGCTGGCCAATCTGTCGAGCCTGTCGGGCGCGCARATCGAAGCTATTCGAGCCGCCCTGCGTGGCGAGGCCTTGCAACCGGTCACGCAGTGCCTGGAGATCACCGCGTCGCATTCGCATGGTCATGTGCAAGCCGTCAGCGAGGCSATGCAGCGGCTGGGCTTCGCCTCGGTGCTTGCCTCCAAGCCCAGCCGCGAGCGCGACCTGGTGCTGGCCATGGTGGCCGCGCGCATCGCAGCACCGCACACCAAGCTGGCCACCACGCGCTGGTGGCACACCACGACGCTGGCCGAGGACTTCGGCGTCGCAGACGCCGATGAGGACGATCTGTATGCGGCGATGGACTGGCTGCTCGAACGCCAGGACCGCATCCAGAAGAAGCTCGCCGCGCGCCATCTGAGCGCTGGCGCCCTGGTGCTGTACGACCTGTCCTCCAGCTACTTCGAGGGCAGCTGCTGCCCGCTGGCCAAGCTCGGCTACAGCCGCGACGGCAGGAAGGGCATGCTGCAGGTCAACTACGGCCTGCTCACCGATGCGCGCGGCTGCCCGCTGGCGGTGTCGGTGCACGARGGCAATGTGGCCGACAGCCAGACCTTGCTGCCCGAGGTCCAGCGGCTGCGCGAGGACTTCGGCGTCGAGCAACTGGTGATGGTGGGTGATCGCGGCATGATCTCCAACAAGGCGATCCAGGAGATGCGCGAGACCGAGGGCGTGGGGTGGATCAGCGCATTGAAGAGCATCTCGATTCGCGCGTTGGTCGAGCAGGGGYACCTGCAGCTGGGCTTGTTCGACGAGCGCAACCTGCTCGAGCTGAGCTCGCCGGACTACCCCGGCGAGCGCCTGGTGGCGTGCCGCAATCCCGAACTCGCCAAGCTGCGCGCGYACAAGCGGCTGGAACTGCTCGCCGCCACCGAGGCCCATCTGGAGAAGATCAAGGCCCGCGTGGACGCGGGCAAGCTCGCCGGCAAGGATGAGATCGGCTTGCGCGTGGGCAAGGTCGTCAACCAGTACAAGATGGCCAAGCACTTCGAACTGGCCATCGGCGACAACGCCTTCACCTTCGCACGCAAGACAGACGCCATCGCCGCCGAGGCGGCRMTGGAYGGCATTTACATCATCCGCACGTCGGTGAGCGCGGCGCAGATGGACTCGGCCGACTGCGTGCGCAACTACAAGTCGCTGGCCAACGTCGAGCGCGCGTTCCGCTCACTCAAGACGATCGACCTGAAGGTGCGYCCGATCCACCACCGCACCGCCGATCGGGTGCGCGCGCACATCTTCCTGTGCATGCTCGCCTACTACGTCGAGTGGCACATGCGCGAGGCCTGGCGCGAGTTGATGTTCGCCGACACGGATCAACAGGCCAAGGCCACGCGTGACCCGGTGGCGCCGGCTACGCGATCCAAGGCAGCGCTGGCCAAGGCGGCGCGCCACACGCTGGATGACGGCACGCCCGTGCACAGTTTCTCCACCCTCATGGCCGAGCTCGCCACCATCGTGCGCAACACCTGCCGAGCCCCTCAGGCCGGCCCCGAGGCGCCGACCTTCGAGGTCCTCACCACGCCCAACGCCAAGCAGCAGAGAGCGCTCAACCTCATCCAGAAGATCCAGATGTAGACAGCAGCCAGAACCCCGATCTCACGCCAAATGCTTGTCGTGCAAAGGAAAACTCGCTCGGCGACTTCAGGAACTTCGG
>NZ_JBFUFO010000099.1:0-1692 GCF_056403395.1 Variovorax sp. P2_H12
CTGTAGGAGCGATTTAGTAATGTCGCGTTCTGGCCGATTTCAGATGTCGCAAAGTCGCCCAACCCAGGTTCTGGGCTTGGGGTCCGGCCATGGCGACATCAACGGCGACGATCACGATGACGATGCGCGAAGCAGATCGGCTCAAGACGATCCAAGCCGTGGTGGACCGGATGCTGCGAGTTGGCCAGGCCGCGCAGCGGCTGGGAATCAGCCGACGACAGGTTGAGCGGATTGTCCAACGGTACGCAGCTGAAGGTGCTTCCGGCTTGGTGTCGCGCAAGCGCGGTCGCCCCAGCAACCACCAGTTGGCGCCCGGAACTGCGGAGCGCGCGATCACGTTGATCCGGGAGCGCTACGCGGACTTCGGCCCCACCTTGGCGAGCGAGAAGCTTCTCGAGTGTCATGGGCTGGCCGTGGGCAAAGACACGGTTCGCCTGCTCATGACCGCTGCTGGCCTGTGGACGCCGCGCAAGCAGCGGGCCGCCAAGGTGCACCAGCCGCGCAACCGTCGCGCGTGCCTCGGCGAGTTGATCCAGATTGATGGCAGCGACCACGCTTGGTTCGAGGAGCGAGCGCCGGCCTGCACGCTGCTGGTGTTCATCGACGACGCCACCAGCCGGTTGATGCAGCTGCGATTTGTGCCCACCGAATCGAGCTTTGCCTACTTCGAGGCGACCCGTGGCTATCTGGAGGCCCACGGCAAACCCATCGCGTTCTACAGCGACAAGGCAAGCATTTTTCGACCAGTGACTAAGCCGGAGTTCGGCGAGCGTGGGGTCACCCAGTTCGGACGGACCTTGTACGAGTTGAACATCGACATCATGTGCGCCAACACCAGTCAGGCCAAGGGGCGGGTCGAACGCGCCAACCTGACGCTACAGGATCGGCTGGTGAAGGAACTGAGACTGCGCGGCATCAGCACGCTGAAGACGGCCAACGCGTTCGCCCCGCACTTCATCGCCGACTTCAACGGCCGGTTTGCAAAGCCGCCGCGGCGCGACTTCGACGCTCATCGGCCGCTGCGCGCCGACGAAGACCTGGACCTGATCTTCACCTGGCGCGAACAGCGCAAGGTGTCCGTGTCACTGACGTTGAACTATGCGCGAGAAATCTATATGTTGGCGGACACGGCGGGCAACCGGCGGCTGATCCAACGATACATCGACGTCTATGAATATCCCGACGGCCGCATCGAGGTGCGTTCAGGGAAAGGCGCCCTGCCCTATGTGCGCTACGACAAGCTGCCACAGATCGACATTGCGGCCGTCGTGGAGAACAAGCGTTTGAGCCACGCCTTGCGTGCGGCACAAGCTGTTCAGGAGCGGCGAGACGACCGCCGCTGCGCGCCATCTCGAACGAATCAAGGCCAGCTTCCGCGACCCAGGAAGGCAGCACCGGGAGCCGCGCATTCCCGGCAGTTCAACGTCGAAGAGTTTGAGCAGGCATTGCGCAAGGCTTGCAAATCAATGAACCCTTCGCCGAACGCTGCGAACTCAGAGGCGCGTCAACGTGCTCCGAAAGCAACAGCTCGTTCAACGCGGCAAAACTAACCGATCGCTCCGGCCTTCGGCTGACAGGACCTGTGGTGCAGAGGCAAGGCAGTCACGGCGTTCGTCGGAACCCATCAGATGAAGCCAGAAAAGCGACATTTCAACTTAGCCAGGAATGCGACATCTGAACTTGGCCTTGACA
>NZ_JBFUFO010000100.1:0-1674 GCF_056403395.1 Variovorax sp. P2_H12
TGCAGCACCGCAGCTTCACGATCGGCGCCGTCCTGAGCCTGCTGCTGATCCTGGCCGCGTCCGTCTCGCTGGTCTGGACGCCCTGGTCGCCCTACGAGATGGACATGGCCAACAAGATGCAGGCGCCCTCGGCCAGGCACTGGCTGGGCACCGACGCCTTCGGGCGCGATGTCGCCTCGCTGCTGCTGGTCGGTGCGCGGGCGTCGATCCTGGTCGGCGTGATCGCCGTGGGCATCGGCCTCGTGGCCGGCACCGCGCTGGGCCTGCTCGCGGCGGCGCGCCGCGGCTGGGTCGAGGAGGCCATCATGCGCTTCGCCGACTTCTCGCTCGCCTTCCCGGCCATCCTCTCGGCCATCATGATGACGGCGGTGTTCGGCGCCGGCATCGTCAACGCGATCGTCGCCATCGGCATCTACAACATCCCGACCTTCGCGCGCATCACGCGCGCCTCGGCCAACGCCATCTGGTCGCGCGAGTACATCGCCGCCGCGCGCGCCTGCGGCAAGGGGCCGCTGGCGATCACGCTGCAGCACGTGCTGCCGAACATCTCGGCCGTGCTGATCGTGCAGATCACCATCCGCTTCGCGATCGCGATCCTGGCCGAGGCGGCGCTGTCGTACCTCGGCCTGGGCACCCAGCCGCCGCAGCCCTCGTGGGGCCGCATGCTCAGCGAGGCCCAGACGCTGATGTTCCAGCAGCCGCTGCTGGCCGTCTTCCCCGGCATGGCGATCGCGTTCGCGGTGCTGGGCCTGAACCTGCTCGGCGACGGACTGCGCGACCTCCTGGACCCGCGCCTCGCACGCGCCCGCTGAACCACTACATGCCACTTCTCGAAGTCAACGRTCTCCGCGTGCAGCTGCAGACCCAGCGCGGCCCGGCCGAAGCCGTGCGCGGCATCTCCTTTTCGCTCGAGCGCGGCGAGACGCTGGGCATCGTCGGCGAATCGGGCTGCGGCAAGTCGATCACGGTGCAGTCGCTGATGGGCCTGCTGCCATCGAGCGCCAAGGTGAGCGGCAGCATCCGCTTCGACGGCCAGGAGCTGGTCGGCCTGCCCGAGCGCGAGATGTGCAAGCTGCGCGGCGACCGCATCGGCATGATCTTCCAGGAGCCGATGACGGCGCTGAACCCGCTGCACACCATCGGGCGCCAGGTCGGCGAGCCGCTGCGGCTGCATCGCGGCGTGTCCAAGGCCGAGGCGCGCAAGGAGGCGCTGGCGCTGCTCGAGCGGGTCGGYATCCCGGACGCGGCCTCCCGGCTCGACGCCTATCCGCACCAGTTCTCGGGCGGGCAGCGGCAACGCATCGGTATCGCGATGGCGCTGGCCTGCGGGCCGGACCTGCTGATTGCCGACGAGCCCACCACCGCGCTCGACGTGACCATCCAGAAGCAGGTGCTGGACCTGATCCAGCGCCTGGTCGCGGAGATGGGCATGGCGCTGATCCTGATCTCGCACGACCTCGGCGTGATCGCCGAAAGCGTCTCGAAGATGCTCGTGATGTACGGCGGCAGCGTGGTCGAGAGCGGCCCGACCGCCGCGGTCTTCGCCGAGCGCGCCCACCCCTACACCCGCGGCCTGTTCGCGGCCCGGCCGGCGCTGGGCGCCCCGCGCGGCCTCAAGCTCGCGACCATCCGCGGCAGCGTGCCCGAACTGGTGGACCTGCCGCCGGGATGTCC
>NZ_JBFUFO010000101.1:0-1663 GCF_056403395.1 Variovorax sp. P2_H12
AGCATGCCCGTGGCCAGGTCGTACTCCCATACCGCGCCTTCGCCGTTGCCGCCCGCGCCCGCGTCGTTCACCCCGGTCGCGGTGTCGACGATGAACAGCTTGCCGTCGTGATGCCAGATGCCTTCGCCTCGCGCCATGCGCAAGCCGCCTTCGCTCGGCCCGGATGTGTGGATGTTGTCGCCGAGGGGCTAGAGCGTTTTGTTTTGCACATTGTTGTCGGCCGACTCCGACGCTTGGAATTCCCAAACCAATGGCGTGGTGCACTCATCGACAAGGCACTGCTGCCGAGCGCCTTAATGCGTCGACGTGGTCTCAATTCCTCCTACCTGGCGTGCGAGCGGCGCCTAGATAGCGGGGTCCGATGCTGGACAGTGCGGCAGGGCGGATACCCAGATCTCCCAGGGACGGCAGCAGTCCGGTGGCAACGTTAGGGGTGCGCATCGACTGAAGGTTGTCGCGCGACATCAGCGGTTCGCCTGGCAAGTGTTCCATCACGAGCGCCTGAAGTGTTCCGACAAGCTGCGGAAGTGAAAGCACGGGTCTTTCGTGGCCTGACCACCGGCCGGCCAGCTTGACCAGCTCCGCCAGCGTGTAAATGTCGGGCCCTGCGCACTCGAAGGTTTGCCCCGACGTCTCTGGTCGCTCGAGGCAGACGAGAATCGCGCGGGCGACGTCCTCGACCCACACGGGCTGGAAGCGGGCTCCCGCACACGCCAGCGGGAACACTGGAGCGAACGCCAGCAGGCGCGCGAACAGGTTCAGGAAGCGATCCTTTTCGCCATAGATCACCGATGGACGAAGCAGCGTCGTATCGAGATCCGCATCCTTCAACACCCTCTCGCCTTCCGCCTTGGATCGGAGGTACCGGCTTGGCCGCGGGCCGTTCACGCCGAGCGCGCTGACATGCACGATCCGCCGCACGCCGGCCGCGCGGCAGGCCGAGACCAGCGTACGAGGCAACTCGACGTGAGTTCGATCGAACTGTGCTTCGCTGCCGTGGAGGATGGCGATGAGATTGACCACGGCGTCCTTGCCCTCCACAAGCTTCGTGAGTTGTGCAAGATCATGAACATCGGCGCTCACGAGATCGACCGATGCCGGCAGGCCCAGTTTCAGCGCCGGCGACTTGTTGCGCGTGGGCACTGTCATGTCACAACCGTGCTCGGCGAGCAACGCACACAGGCTTTGACCAACGAAGCCTGTGCCTCCGAGAATCAGGACATGGTTCATGGGAGCTCCTGCCGTATTCAGCGGCTGGCCGGGTGTCCAAACTTGAGGCTCTTGATTGCCAGCGCATCGTAGCCCAGGCGTCGCCATGAATGACAGCGGGGCCCGCCGCACGCAGTGCCGACACGGACTTGCGACGCAAACCTAAGGAAAGAGGGGGCCAACTTGAAGGCGCAAACACATTCGTGCAAAAGCGGCGAACAGATTTCTGCAAAAAGACGCGCATCGTGGCCGAGAGGCGCTTCGATAAGGCCATGATTTAACATAAGATAGATTGTATAAATGAGAGCTGTAGGAGCGATTTAGTAATGTCGCGTTCTGGCCGATTTCAGATGTCGCAAAGTCGCCCAACCCAGGTTCTGGGCTTGGGGTCCGGCCATGGCGACATCAACGGCGACGATCACGATGACGATGCGCGAAGCAGATCGGCTCAAGA
>NZ_JBFUFO010000102.1:0-1397 GCF_056403395.1 Variovorax sp. P2_H12
ACCAGGCCCAGGAGCACCCAGGCCATGCCCATCGCCTTGCCGCCCGACAGCTGCACGATCAGCGCCGCGGTGGTCAGGATGGCGATCGCCATGCCCACCATGCCGAAGACGTTGCCGCGGATCGAAGTCGTGGGGTGGGACAGGCCCTTGAGGGCCTGGATGAAGCAGACACTGGCAACGAGGTACAGCAGCGTGACGASRTTCATGCTCATGCTGCATTCCCCTTCTCTGCCTTGCCGGCCGCAGGCGCCTTCCGGTCCTTCTTCTTGAACATCTCGAGCATGCGCCGCGTCACCAGGAAGCCGCCGAAGACGTTGACCGCGGCCAGCGCCACCGCCAGCACGCCCATGGTCTTGCCCAGGCCGSWCTCGGTCAGCGCCGCGGCCAGCATCGCGCCCACGATCACGATCGCCGARATCGCGTTGGTGACCGCCATCAGCGGCGTGTGCAGCGCCGGCGTGACGGTCCACACCACGTGGTAGCCGACGTAGATCGCCAGCACGAAGATGATCAGGTTGATGACGGTATGGGAAACGGGATCCATGTCTTCTCCTCCGGGGGTTCGCTTAGTTCTTGGTGACCTGGCCGTCTTGCGCCATCCGGCAGGCCGCCACGATGTCGTCCTCGAGGTCGATCTTGAGCGTGCCCTCCTTGGCCACGATYAGCTTGAGGAAGTCGAGCACGTTGCGCGCATACAGCGCCGACGCGTCCGCCGCCACCCGCGCGGCCAGGTTGGTCTCGCCSACGATGGTCACGCCGTGCYTGACYACCGTCTGGTCGGCTTCGGACAAGGGGCAGTTGCCGCCCACSCCGCCAGGCCCCTTGCCCGCGGCGATGTCCACGATCACCGAGCCCGGCTTCATCGACTTGACCATGTCTTCGGTGATSAGGGTCGGCGCCGCGCGCCCCGGGATCAGCGCGGTGCTGATCACGATGTCGGCCAGCGCGACGCGCTTGGCGACCTCCACCTGCTGGCGCGCCAGCCAGCTCGCGGGCATCGGCTTGGCGTAGCCGCCGACGCCGACCGCCGCTTCCTTCTCYTCGTCGGTGTCGTAGGACACCTCGATGAACTTGCCGCCCAGCGACTCGATCTGCTCCTTCACGCTCGGGCGCACATCGGACGCCTCGATCACCGCGCCCAGGCGCTTGGCCGTCGCGATCGCCTGCAGGCCCGCCACGCCGACCCCCAGGATCACGACCCGCGCGGCCTTCACGGTGCCCGCGGCGGTCATCAGCATCGGGAAGAAGCGCTGGTACTGGTCGGCCGCGATCATCACGGCCTTGTAGCCGGCGATGTTGGCCTGCGAGGAGAGCACGTCCATGCTCTGCGCG
Organism: Variovorax sp. P2_H12; assembly: GCF_056403395.1. Lineage (NCBI taxonomy): Bacteria > Pseudomonadati > Pseudomonadota > Betaproteobacteria > Burkholderiales > Comamonadaceae > Variovorax > Variovorax sp. P2_H12. The sequence continues at coordinate 1,333 of NZ_JBFUFO010000102.1, forward strand.
CGCGTGGTGCGCGGCGCGGCCTCCAGCGCGAAGGCCGTGAGGCCCGCCGCGGCCAGCCGCTGCAG
>NZ_JBFUFO010000103.1:0-1378 GCF_056403395.1 Variovorax sp. P2_H12
TCCTTGTCGCGCACGACCTGCAGGCTGTAGTCGCTGGCAGGACCCGGCTTGTTGCCACCACGGCGTGACGCATGGCCGGCCTTCAGTTCGAGGTTGCGCAGTTTCCACTGCAGCAGCGCCGGTCGCGTCCAGGCGTAGTCCTCGTTCTTCGTCAGCATGTGCCAGACCAGAACGGCAAGCTTCCGGGCGGTGGCGACAGCAGCGACCTGCTTGCCTCGCTTGAGACTGATGCGCTGGAAGAAGGCACTCAGCGGCCCCGGASCYKGCGCCAGAGCCCAGGCWGCTTCGACCAGCATCCCGCGGGCGTGCCCGCGGCCYTGGTGAGTGATGTGTCCGTGATAGGCCGGGTGGTCGCCGGACTGGTGCACGCTCGGATTCAGGCCGAAGTAGCTCACGAGCTTCTCGGGACTTGAGAAGCGCTTGATGTCGCCGATGGCCGCCAGCACGCTGGCTGCGATGATCGAGTTGACGCCACCGATCGTCATCAACCGCTTGACGTTCGGATCGTCGAGCGCGCGCTGCGCGAGCTCCTTGTCGATGACGGCCAGCTCCACTGCAAGGCGGTCGAGCTCGTCATGATGGCGCAGCGCCACGCGCTGCTGATCCRGCGGCAGTGGCAACTCCTGCAGGCGGGCACGCCCCTTCTTGCTGTAGATGCGCCCTGTCTCGCGTGGGATCAGATTGGCGTGAAGAATGGACTGGATCCGGTTCTTCAACCGCGTCATCTGCGAGACGAGTTGGGCGCGCTCGGCAATGCAGCGGCGTTGCAGCTCGACCTCCTCGGTGGGCATCCACACYTCGGGCAGGAACTGCGCCGCGTGCAGGCGGGCGAGCGTCGCGGCGTCGATCTTGTCAGTCTTCACCTTGGCCCAGGCGATTGCGCGCACTTGCATCGGGTTGGCGATGGCCRCGCGATGTACGAAGGGCGTCAGCAGCCGAACGATGACCGCSGTGTTGYCGGTCGCCTCCAGCACGACGTCGTCCTCCTTGGTCAGCGTCGCGGCAAAGGTCAGCACCGCATCACGGGCCATGGCGAAGCGACCATGATTCTTCATCAGGCCGTTCTCGAGGATCGCGACCTGTGCAAAGTTGCGATGAACATCCAAACCGATGACTCTCATAGGCGTCTCCTGCAGTGATGGACACACGGCGGAAGCTCGCGGGCAACACGACACTTACGGATTCGCGCTCGCAGCGCAACCGGGCAGATCGAAGGGGCAGCCAGTTAACAACACGAGCTCGCAGCTCATCAGGTACTCCGGCCTGCCCGCAAGACATGCTCCCGTCGCCCCTATCCCGGTGCGGCGACGATACTCCGCCGAGGCATCGAACCTTGCGCCGGGAAGGCGCGAGGGATAAGCATGCCAGGTAACAACAT
>NZ_JBFUFO010000104.1:0-1259 GCF_056403395.1 Variovorax sp. P2_H12
TGACCTGCCCCCTCCTGCCGTGCCATTCATAACGAGGAAGTCCGGGGTTGCAAGATTAATTGATCTCGGTGGTTGTTGAGCTGGATCGAGCTGCGTCGCCAGCGCGCTGGCGATGCAGCTCGGCGAACTTCGCCGGTGGCATTCGCTGGCAACTGCTGTGGGGCCTGACCTCGTTGTAGTCCTGGCGCCAGAGCGTGATGGCCGACCTGGCCTGCGGCAGCGTCTCAAACCATTGCTCGTTCAGGCACTCGTCACGGAACTTGCCGTTGAAGCTCTCGATGTAGCCGTTCTGCATGGGCCTTCCGGGCTCGATCAGGATGTGGCGGATGCCATGGGTCTGCGCCCAGCCCATGAACGCACGACTGGTGAACTCCGGCCCGTTGTCGGTGCGAACGGCCAGCGGGTAGCCCCTGAAGACAGCCGCCTGGTCGAGCAGCCGCGTGACGTACTGGCCAGAGATGCCCCAGTCCACCGAGATGCTGACGCACTCGTGGCTGAAGTCGTCAGCCACCGTCAGGCACTTGATGCGCCGTCCGGTGCTCAGGCTATCGCTGACGAAGTCCATGCTCCAGACCTCATTGACCGTCGTAGCCAGTTGCAGCGGCACGCGTTCGCTGGCAGGGCGCCTGACCTTCTTGCGCTTGCGCACCGCCAGATTGGCGGCGCTGTACAGGCGGTAGACGCGCTTGTGGTTCACGCCCGGGAAGTGCGGGCGCAGCATGTCGTGGATACGCCGATAGCCGAAGCGCCGGCGCGCATGTGCGATCTCGACGATCTTGCTGCTGAGCTCTTGCGTCATGGCATCGACCTCGGGTGGATTGCGATAGCTGTCACGGGAGAGCCCCACAAGCCTGCATGCACGCCGTTCGCTCAGATCACATTGCTCGATCATGGTTGCGACGGCGGCACGCTTGGCCTGTGGGGCTAACGCTTTACCCCGAAGGCCGTGTTCAGCGCGTGGATGTCCAGGTGAGCCTCTGCCAACAGCTTCTTGAGCTTGTTGTTCTCCGCCTCGAGTTCACGCAGCCGCCGGGCGTCGGGGACGTCCATGCCGCCGTACTTGGCGCGCCATTTGTAGAAGGTCGCGTCGCTGAAGCCGCCTTTGCGGCACAGATCCTTGATCGGCAAGCCGGACTCGGCCTGCTTGATGAAACCGATGATCTGCTCCTCGGTGTATCTGCTCTTTCTCATGTCCGTCATTCTCCAAGTTGACGGACTTCGCTGCCACTACGCTGGTACGGCTGGGAGGGGGCAGGTCA
>NZ_JBFUFO010000105.1:0-1184 GCF_056403395.1 Variovorax sp. P2_H12
CACCGACATCGACGAGCGGATCGAGGAAGAGGCCGAGGACGTCGACCATCTGATCTGCGATATCGGAGGCGGCGACAAGGCGGTCTTCGAGGCGGCGATCTCTCGCGCGCACAGACTGCTGGTGCCGATCGGCGCTGATCCCAGCGAGATCAAGATGCTGGGCGCTACGTGGCGGTCGGCCACGGATGGTGTGAAGCTCGCGCGGCACCCGGTGCAGGCCTGGGTGGTGCTGACGCGTACGGACCACACCACCTCGCTGCCCCGAGAGGCGCGCAAGGAGCTGACCACGGGCGAGAAGTTCGGGCAGACCTATCCGCTTGCCGATGCCGAGATGCGCCGGCGCGTGGAGTACCAACGGGTCTTCGGCTTCGCACCCACCAGCTTTGGGCCGTACCCGGACATCGAGCCGATCCTCACCGAGGTCGGTCTGATCACAAAGACAAGGAAGCACTGATGGCCGCCGCGCCTGCGATTTTCAACCCGACTCCCGATGACCAGGATCCGGAGGTCAACCGCGACGACGTGGAACGCGAACGCCGGGAAAGGAAGAGGGCGCGGGAGGCGTTCGGACGCCCGGCGATGACGCGCAGGTCCTGGTACGTGGAGAAGTCGACCGCGGACAACCTGGCGGGGCTCATCGATGACCTGCACTTCGAGACCCGGATCCCGAAGCACGTCATCGCCACCGCGCTCTTCGACGAGGCGGTTGCGAGCGAGGAGCGGGTCAGGCGCCTGCTCCTGAAGCGCGACCGGATCGCCCCGAAGTAGTCGGCAGAACCAAGGGCTGGCGACACGCTCCTCGGTTCCAACGAAACCCGGGCCGAACGGAGTGACCACACCGGGCCCGGCCCGATCGCGGTAGCAGGAGCTCCCTGCCCGCCCATTCCGGGGCGGGGGTGGGCGCTTGACGCTCCCGCATCAGTGACGGCGTGGGTACGGCGGCCGACCCTGTACCGGTCGGGAGACGGCTGTACACAGCGCGAGCGGGCACCCCACCCCTCTGCCGCCAGCCTGGTGACCACGTAATTCGAGATATGGCGGACTCGGGTGACGGGCCGCCATGTAAGCCGCTCACCGTTTCCGCCCCGGCAGCGAAGCGGCTGGGGCACCCTGGACAGCACGAAGGCCCGCCCCAATTCCAGTGGGGCGGGCCTTTACGTGTGGTCTCTCAGCGCTGTTCTACC
>NZ_JBFUFO010000106.1:0-1087 GCF_056403395.1 Variovorax sp. P2_H12
CTCTCAGCGCTGTTCTACCTGCTCCATTCCTGGGCGATAGATGTCCTCCCACAGTTCTAGCGGGCCTTCCTCATCGCTGAAGAGAGTGCGGAGTACCAGGACCGGCACCGGTGCGTCCGGGGGGAGGTCGATTGAGAACTCTCCCAGCTCGTTGGTGGAGGCGAGCCGGGCGAACCGGCGTTCAGGGCCTGCAGTGATCTCCCGACCGGTCCGCTGGGAGTAGAGCTCGTGCCTGAACGTGGGGGTCGGGCCTGGGTCTAGGAGCTCCGGTAGCACGGCCAGGGCGCGGGTGTGGATGAAGTTCAGGCCCAGGATGGTCGGCCGCCCATCGCGGACGAATGTCCGGCTTCGCACCACGATCTCGTCGTACAGCTCGATGCCCAGTTCATCAGCGACTCGCGGGTCCGCGCACGACCGCAGTTCTGACCTCCGGTTCTCTGCGGTCTCCTTCGGGGAGTACGGCTGGCCGGTCCGGTTGAGCCTGGCAAGCCTGCCGGCCCCGGTGACAGAGGTGGGGGCGTCCGAAGGCGCGAGCACCGTTGTGCCGTGCCCCCGCGAGGACTTCACCAGCCCTTCGGCCTCAAGGACCTGGATGGCGCGGTGCACCGTGGCGGTGGATCCGAGGCCTGCCCGGACCAGCTCCCTGATGTGCGGCAGTCGTGCGCCTGGGGCGTACGTGCCATCCGCGATCTGAGCTGCCAGATCGTCTGCGATCTGACGCCACTTGGGCACTTTCGGAGGCATTTGGTCTCCCTTCATCGACCCCCTCAGTGAAGCACAGTTCTAGAAGAGTTGACAGTTCTAGAACTGCGGGGCACAGTCGTACTTGCAACACGAACTGACCCCGACTCAGGCGGGGCCGATTTGTGGTGCGAAACAGCGCAGCCCCGGTGCGTGAACACCGGGGCTGCTGTCCGGGCCGTTCCATGTGAGAGGAGCACGACCCATGAACCACATCGTTGCTGGTCAGTTAGTTGTTACGGCGAACGACGCTTGCCCCCTGTGCGGCTACTGGACGTGCCGCTGCAAGAGGGTCGGGGTCGAGTCGTTGGAGTTCGACTCACTGGCCGGGCAGGACGCGCTGCGC
>NZ_JBFUFO010000107.1:0-1007 GCF_056403395.1 Variovorax sp. P2_H12
AAGGTGCGCGTGAAGAGCGACGGCACCGGTGTGGACATTGCCAACGTGAAGATGAGCATGAACCCCTTCGACGAGATCGCGGTCGAAGAGGCGGTGCGCCTGAAGGAAAAGGGCGTGGCCACCGAGATCATCGCGGTCTCGTGCGGCGACGCGAAGTGCCAGGAGACCCTGCGCACCGCGATGGCCATCGGCGCCGACCGCGCCATCCTGGTGGAGAGCACCGAGGAGCTGCAGCCGCTCGCCGTGGCGAAGCTCTTGAAGGCGCTGGTCGACAAGGAGCAGCCGAGCCTCATCATCCTGGGCAAGCAGGCGATCGACGACGACGCCAACCAGACCGGCCAGATGCTGGCGGCGCTGGCCGGCCTGCCGCAGGCCACCTTCGCCTCGAAGGTCGAAGTGGCCGGCGACAAGGTCAACGTGACGCGCGAGGTCGACGGCGGCCTGGAAACGATCTCCCTCTCGCTGCCCGCGGTGATCACCACCGACCTGCGCCTGAACGAGCCGCGCTACGTCACCCTGCCCAACATCATGAAGGCGAAGAAGAAGCAGCTCGACGTGGTCAAGCCCGAAGAGCTCGGCGTGGACGTCAAGCCGCGCCTGAAGACGCTGAAGGTCTCGGAGCCGCCCAAGCGCGGTGCCGGCATCAAGGTGCCTGATGTGGCCACCCTGGTGGACAAGCTGAAGAACGAAGCGAAGGTCATCTGAACCGCTTGCGGGACAGACCGCAGCGCGAAGCGCAAGCTCTGTCCCCAACTGACTAGATCTATTTTTTGGAACAAAAAATGACCGTACTTGTTATTGCCGAACACGACCACGCCACCTTGAAGCCGGCGACCCTCAACACCGTGACCGCGGGTATTGCCTGCGCCAGCGGCGATGTCCATGTGCTGGTGGCCGGTGCGAACGCCGCCGACGCCGCCAAGGCCGCCGCCCAGGTCGCGGGCGTGGCCAAGGTGATCGTCGCCGACAGCCCCTCGCTGGCCGAGAACCTGGCGGAGAACGTCGCC
>NZ_JBFUFO010000108.1:0-1002 GCF_056403395.1 Variovorax sp. P2_H12
AAGGCGCGGTGGGCGAAGAAGGCTGGCCGACTGGGCGCGGTCGCGGCCGGTGCGTACGGGGCGGTCAACGGAATGGCCGTGGAGCCTCTGCTCGCRCTTGCCGCTCTGGGTGTCGGCGGCCCGGTGGGCTGGTGGTACCTGGCCCGCCCGCTGGTCGACGACGAGCTGGCAAAGCCTGCGGTGAATCTGGTCAAGGCCGACGCCCCGGCGGCCGCGGCCGCTAATGCCTCTTCCCCGTACGGTGCGTCGGCTGGGCCGGTCTTCGACGCGCCCGCCCCGCCCGCACTGTCCGAGCCGGTCCTGACCGATGCGCTGACCAAGGCCGCGGTTATAAAGCCGGGCGAGAGCATCAAGATCCTGTCGGCCCCGGCCTGGGGCGAGGACGGCACCGCGACCACGGTGTTCGATCTCCCGGTCACGGTCACCGCGTTCAAGCAGAAGGCCGAGGCGTTCGCCGGAGCGTTGGGCCGCGATCTGTCGATGATCGACATCACCAAGGCCGGTGCCGCGTCCCGCGCGTCGGTGTGGATGTCGGACGCGGACCCGTTCGCCGACGCTCGTCCCAGCCCGCTGATGGACCACCGCGGACCGGTCGATGCGTGGAAGGACGGCATCCCGGTGGCCTGGGCCAAGCGCGGCAACGCGATCGCCCTGCCCATCAAGAACTCCAGCTTCGTCATCGCGGGCATGACCCGGTCGGGCAAGGGCGTCGGCGCCGCGAACCTCGTGGCCGGCGCGGCGATGGACATCCGGATCAACCTCCGGATCGTGGCGGGCAAGTCCAACGGTGAGTGGGACCCGGCGGCCAAGGCCGGGGTCGCGGCGACGTACTTCAAGCCGAACGCCGTCCGCCTGCTGGCCCTCCTCCAGGCGCTCAAGGCCGACATGGACCGCCGCAACCGGCTCCTGGGTGACCTCAGCAAGTCCAAGGTCGTCCCCGAGTGCATCGACCGCGTCGGCGGTCTGGAACTCCTGGTCATCGACGAACTCGCCACCTTCACC
>NZ_JBFUFO010000109.1:0-985 GCF_056403395.1 Variovorax sp. P2_H12
GTTGCGCGCTCGCGTCGTTCTGGCCTGCGCCGAAGGCGTGGACAACAAGGTGGTTGCGAGCCGCCAGCGCGTGACGCAGCAGACGGTTTCGAAGTGGCGCGCCCGATTCGTCGAGCATCGGCTGGACGGGCTACTGGACGCCCCTCGGCCTGGCGCACCGCGAACGATTGACGACGCGCGGGTCGACGCCGTRGTTGCCAAGACGCTGGAGAGCGTTCCCGACGCGGCGACGCATTGGAGCACACGCACCATGGCGCGCGAAACCGGCCTGTCGCAAACGGCGGTGTCTCGCATCTGGCGCGCATTCGGACTCCAGCCTCATCGCCAAGAGACCTTCAAGCTCTCCAGCGACCCGCTGTTTGTAGAGAAGGTGCGCGACATCGTCGGGCTGTACCTTGACCCGCCGCTCATGGCCATGGTCCTGTGCGTGGACGAGAAGAGCCAGATTCAGGCGCTGGATCGCACGCAGCCCTTGCTCCCCCTGGCCCCAGGCATCCCTGAGCGGCGCACTCACGACTACGAGCGCCACGGCACGACCACGCTCTTCGCGGCGTTGGACATCGCCACCGGATCGGTCATCGGGGACTTGCATCGCCGCCATCGAAGCACCGAGTTCCTGCAGTTCCTGCGCATCGAGGCCAACGTGCCGGCAGTGCTGGACATTCACCTCGTGATGGACAACTACGGAACACACAAGACTCCCGCCATCAGGAACTGGCTTGCCCGACATCCGCGCTTTCAGGTGCACTTCACGCCGACCTCTGCGTCCTGGCTGAACCAGGTCGAACGCTGGTTCGCCACCCTGACGCAGAARTACATCCGCCGCGGCACGCATCGCTCCACGCGCCAGCTCGAACAGGCCATCAGGCACTACATCAAGATCAACAACAGCGACCCCAAGCCGTTCGTCTGGTCCAAGACTGCCGATGACATCCTTGCGAGCGTCGAGAGATTTTGTTTGCGAACTTCTAACTCACGACACTAG
>NZ_JBFUFO010000110.1:0-949 GCF_056403395.1 Variovorax sp. P2_H12
CCCTTGGGACCGACTMCAGCCCCAGGATGCGAYGAGCCGACATCGAGGTGCCAAACCWYCCCGTCGATRTGGACTCTTGGGGRAGATMAGCCTGTTATCCCCGGGGTASCTTTTATCCGTTGAGCGACAGCGCTTCCACAAGCCACTGCCGGATCACTAGTCCCGACTTTCGTCCCTGCTCGACCCGTCGGTCTCACAGTCAAGCTCCCTTGTGCACTTACACTCAACACCTGATTGCCAACCAGGCTGAGGGAACCTTTGGGCGCCTCCGTTACTCTTTAGGAGGCAACCGCCCCAGTTAAACTACCCATCAGACACTGTCCCTGATCCGGATCACGGACCCAGGTTAGACATCCAGCACGACCAGAGTGGTATTTCAACGGCGACTCCACAACCACTGGCGTGGCTGCTTCAAAGTCTCCCACCTATCCTACACAAGCCGAACCGAACACCAATATCAAACTGTAGTAAAGGTCCCGGGGTCTTTCCGTCCTGCTGCGCGAAACGAGCATCTTTACTCGTAGTGCAATTTCACCGGGCCTATGGTTGAGACAGTCGAGAAGTCGTTACGCCATTCGTGCAGGTCGGAACTTACCCGACAAGGAATTTCGCTACCTTAGGATGGTTATAGTTACCACCGCCGTTTACTGGCGCTTAAGTTCTCAGCTTCGCCGACCCGAAAGTCAGCTAACCGGTCCCCTTAACGTTCCAGCACCGGGCAGGCGTCAGTCCGTATACATCGCCTTACGGCTTCGCACGGACCTGTGTTTTTAGTAAACAGTCGCTTCTCGCTGGTCTCTGCGGCCACCCCCAGCTCATGGAGTAAATCCAATCACCAGTGATGGCCCCCCTTCTCCCGAAGTTACGGGGGCATTTTGCCGAGTTCCTTAACCATAGTTCACCCGAACGCCTCGGTATTCTCTACCTGACCACCTGAGTCGGTTTAGGG
>NZ_JBFUFO010000111.1:0-932 GCF_056403395.1 Variovorax sp. P2_H12
AAGGTGCGCGTGAAGAGCGACGGCACCGGTGTGGACATTGCCAACGTGAAGATGAGCATGAACCCCTTCGACGAGATCGCGGTCGAAGAGGCGGTGCGCCTGAAGGAAAAGGGCGTGGCCACCGAGATCATCGCGGTCTCGTGCGGCGATGCGAAGTGCCAGGAGACCCTGCGCACGGCGATGGCCATCGGCGCCGACCGCGCCATCCTGGTGGAGAGCACCGAGGAGCTGCAGCCGCTGGCGGTCGCCAAGCTGCTGAAGGCCCTGGTCGACAAGGAGCAGCCGAGCCTCATCATCCTGGGCAAGCAGGCGATCGACGACGACGCCAACCAGACCGGCCAGATGCTGGCGGCGCTGGCCGGCCTGCCGCAGGCCACCTTCGCCTCGAAGGTCGAAGTGGCGGGCGACAAGGTCAACGTGACGCGCGAGGTCGACGGCGGCCTGGAAACGATCTCCCTCTCGCTGCCCGCGGTCATCACCACCGACCTGCGCCTGAACGAGCCGCGCTACGTCACCTTGCCCAACATCATGAAGGCGAAGAAGAAGCAGCTCGACGTGGTTAAGCCCGAGGACCTGGGCGTGGATGTCAAGCCGCGCCTGAAGACCCTGAAGGTCTCGGAGCCCCCGAAGCGCGGCGCCGGCATCAAGGTGCCTGATGTGGCCACCCTGGTGGACAAGCTCAAGAACGAAGCGAAGGTGATCTGATCATGACCGTACTTGTTATTGCCGAACACGACCACGCCACCTTGAAGCCGGCGACCCTCAACACCGTGACCGCGGGCCTTGCCTGCGCCAGCGGCGATGTCCATGTGCTGGTGGCCGGTGCGAACGCCGCCGACGCCGCCAAGGCCGCCGCCCAGGTCGCGGGCGTGGCCAAGGTGATCGTCGCCGACAGCCCCTCGCTGGCCGAGAACCTGGCGGAGAACGTCGCC
>NZ_JBFUFO010000112.1:0-879 GCF_056403395.1 Variovorax sp. P2_H12
TCTTGAGCACCGAAAGTGGCCTCGCAAGAGGCGCAAAACGCCTGGTGGGCAGACCTCACGGCGCGAAGTCGACCACAGTCACGACCGCATCGCGTCGTGATGCCCTCAGATCCGACGGCGCTGTTCATTGATCAGCATCTCCCTAGGCCTCTCCGTTGACGAGAATGACAGAGCCGACACCCCTCCATCCCATGGCCAAAGATTTCGTAACCTACAAAATCAGGAACGAGTGGAACGGAAAGCAAGCGTCCCAAGCTGGGAGCGATGACTACTTCTGAAAGAAAAACACCAATCCAAGCGCGACCAAAATGAATGGCCAGTACTTCACTGGAATGAAGAAGAGGTCGTGCTTGGTCACTAGGACCATCTCCCTCCCGGTCTTCTTGTCAATAACAGCGCGCGGCTCGGAAGCCCTTTGCAAGAGGAGGTGCAGTCCGTAAACCAAGGCTGCGGCAAGGCACATACCTATCAGTTCAGACCATTGTCTTTTGTCGACTGGAATCGGGGCCCCCCACAAACTCTCCGCGCCAATCTTGCCGACAACCAGGCCGACGACCGCGAATACCACAACCACAATTCCATACCCTCTCCAAATCAGCACGTGCTATCTCCTCGTAGTGACCAACAAAATGCACCATTGTGTCGCAGCCAACTTTCCTTCTGCGCTTCTGGCGAGAGTTGAGGTGGCTGCCGCCTACCATCCAACCATATGCAGAGGAATCTTGGGTCTTTTGACCTGCCCCCTCCTGCCGTGCCATTCATAACGAGGAAGTCCGGGGTTGCAAGATTAATTGATCTCGGTGGTTGTTGAGCTGGATCGAGCTGCGTCGCCAGCGCGCTGGCGATGCAGCTCGGCGAACTTCGCCGGTGGCATTCGCT
>NZ_JBFUFO010000113.1:0-833 GCF_056403395.1 Variovorax sp. P2_H12
CTAGGGCCTGTTAACACAAACGAAGCCCATCGGCGATCAGCGCGAAGCTGATGAAGCCGAGGAACATCACATCGAGTTTCTCGAAGCGAGAGAAGATGCGCCGGAAGCCCTTGAGGCGTCGGAACAGTCGCTCAACCTCGTTGCGCCGCTTGTACATCTGGCGGTCGTACTCCCAGGGCTCGATCCGAGTCCTCAGCGGCGGCACGACAGGGATGAACCCCAGGTCGAGCGCCAACTGCCTGGTCTCATTGCCTTCGTAGGCGCGGTCCATCAACAGATGCAGTGGCCGATCCGGTCCGCCCAGGCGACGCAGCAGCGCGCGGCCTTCCGGCGCATCGTGCGCCTGGCCGGGCGACAGAGAGAACGTTATGGCCGTTCGAGCATCCGCGGCAACCATATGAATCTTGGTGTTCCACCCACCTCTGGACTTGCCGATGGCCTGGGGGCCGTTTTTTTTAACGCCCCGGTGCCATCGGGGTGCACCTTGATGCTGGTGCTGTCCAGCGAGACGGCCTCGATCCTGATGCGAACGACCTGAGAACGCTGCAACTCCTCGAACACCCGGTCGAGCACGCCAGCCTTGGACCAGCGGTTCATGCGCGTGTAGATGGTGTGCCAATTGCCGAACCGCTTTGGCAGCCCGCGCCACTTGCAGCCGTGCTCGGCGACATACAGGATGGCATTCAACACACTCAGATTCGACAGGCTGACGTTGCCTCTTTGCAGTGGCAGGCAGTGCTCTATCTGGGCGAACTGGGCTGGCGAAATCTCCATGCACGAAGTGTCTCGCATCAACCATGGTCAGCTCAATTAGTGTTAACACGCCCTAGTCG
>NZ_JBFUFO010000114.1:0-817 GCF_056403395.1 Variovorax sp. P2_H12
CCCTTCTTGTTGCCGGGCGTGGTGTTGGCGCTGCGGTCCACGCGCCCGCGGTCGAGGTAGGCGTCGTACCAGGCCATCTCGCGGATCATCGCCTCGGCGACCTCGGGCGTGGTGGCGCGCGCGGTGAGCTGGTCGATGCCGTCGCGCACCTCGGTCACTTCCGAGAACATCACGGTGGCRCCGGCGCGCACSAGSAGGTCGGTGCAGAAGCCSACCGCCGGGTTGGCCGTGACGCCCGAGAAGGCATCGCTGCCGCCGCATTGCACGCCGACCACCAGCTCGCTGGCCGGCACGGTCTCGCGCCGGCGGGCGTCGAGGCGCTCGAGGTGCTCCTCGGCCTGGCGCAGGATCGAGTCGACCATCGACATGAAGCCGACATGGGCGTCGTCCTGCAGGCAGACGACGTCGAGCTTGGCCTCGGCGCTGTCGCCGACGTCGGCCACGTTGCGTTCGTCGATGAGCGGAATGGTGCCCGGTGGCATCAGGCGCTCGGGCTGCAGCTTCTCGCAGCCCAGGCTGACCACCATSACYTCGCCGCCGAAGTTSGGRTTSAGGCTGATGTTGCGCAGGGTGCGGATCGGAATGATGGCGTCGGGCGCGTCGATCGCGACGCCGCAGCCATAGCCGTGTTCGAGCGCCACGACATCGTCGACGTTGGGGTACCTGGGCAGCAGCTCGGCCTTGATGCGCTGCACCGCGAACTCGGTGACGCCGGCGACGCACTGCACGGTCTGGGTGATCGCGAGGATGTTGCGCGATCCCACCGAGCCGTCCGGATTGCGGTAGCCCTCGAAGGTGTAGCCCTCGAGCGGCGGCA
>NZ_JBFUFO010000115.1:0-809 GCF_056403395.1 Variovorax sp. P2_H12
GAGTTGAGGAGGTCGCCCGTCGGCCCGTTCTTGGGGATCTCGTAGGGGGCGGGGCGGATGCTGCGGAACTCGACGGCGCCGTCCTGGTCGACGGGGACGCGGGCGCGCAGGATGTAGTCCTCGGACACGCCGGCGTCGATGAAGCTGTACAGGCCCTCGTCGGTGGCGTGCCACACGTYGACCGTCGCGGTGGCGAGGGGCTCGCCGGCGGGGCTGCGGACGGTGGCCTTGAACAGCAGCTTGTCGCCGGCCTCGTCGGGTCGCATGGGCAGCGTGTAGGGGCGCTCGGTGAGTACGGGCGCACCGGGCTTGTAGTAGGGCCCCTCGATGGCGCTGGGGGTCCACGGGCCTTCGCCGTAGCTGTTGGTGTCGACGGTCGCTTCGAGGAAGGTGTCGGTCCACAGGGGCCACTCACCGGCCTCGCCCACCCGGATCAGGTACTGCGTTATCGCGGCGTAGTCCTCGTACCTAAGACCGTGACGGACGATGAAATTCCTCGTCAGCTCGATGAACTCGTCGAACAGGTCGACGACACGCTGATTGGCCATGTATTCCTCCTGAGGAGGTCGCGGGAAGGGGAATCCAGCGTTCTTGTTGCGGGCGACTGGATTTCACGGCAACGCTAACCGGCGGGTCGGGACGCGGACCAATACCGGATCGGAACAATGCCCGCGCCACACGGGTATCACGGTCCCGACGGGGTTCTTGCGGCATCGGTTTTCCGCGGGTGATCACTCGCCCCGGCCGTGGAGTCGTCACATCGGCTCGCAGGGGGACAGTGGGCCTTCGGCCCGTTGACGGTGTTGTGA
>NZ_JBFUFO010000116.1:0-789 GCF_056403395.1 Variovorax sp. P2_H12
GTCCACCAGAAGATCTTCATCAGCGATCCGTACGGCGGGACGCTCATCGCCACCGACTACTCCGGTACGGTGCTGGCCACTCTGACCGGTCTGACGGGCGTGGACGGGCTCGCCCTGTCCGCCGACTCGGGGCAGCTGTACGCGGCCGTCCCCGGCGACGACTCCATCGTGTCCGTCGAGACGCAGACGGTCACCCGGACCGCCCGGTACGCGACCGGCGACGGCACCGACCCGGAGCACCTCGCGCTCGCGGGCGGCAAGATCTGGTTCGGGTACGGCAGCAACGACCACGGCGACATCGGTTCCCTCGACCTGTCCGGCGCCGAGCCCGTGGTGACCCTCGGCCAGGACCCCGAGACCGATTACGCCGTCGCTCCGAAACTCGCCTCCACTCCGGGCGCCCCGAACGTGCTGGCCGCCGGTTCCCCGGATTACAACGGGTCCTCGCTCGGCGTGTACGACGTGTCCACCGGCACGGCGAACCGTACCGCTCAGTATTCGAGCGGCCCCGGCGTGCCGTGGCTGGGGATAACGTCCGATCTCGCGCTCACGCCGGACGGCAGTGGGCTCGTCACCGCCAATCCGGGCGACCATCACCGGCTGTGGCGGACTTCGGACCTCACCGACATGGGGTCCTACCCGTCCGCGTACCACCCCGACGCGGTGGCCATCGCCCCCGACGGCACGGTCGCGGCGGGCACCTCGTCCCCGTACGACCCGGACCTCTACGTCTTCACACCCGGGACCACGACCGCGGTCCGGCAGTACGACCTGCCCGACACGGACGAC
>NZ_JBFUFO010000117.1:0-772 GCF_056403395.1 Variovorax sp. P2_H12
ATGGCGACGATCATGTTCGTCAGGCTCGAGATGTCGTTGCCGCCGCCGGTGCCCGGCAGCCGCGTCTTCGGGTGGGCCGGGTTGCCGATGTAGGACGAATTCAGGTTGCCGTACTTGTCGATCTGCGCGCCCCCCATGAAGCCGACGTCCACGTAGCCGCGCTGCAGCAGCAGCATCACGTCGGTGCTGCTCAGCACCATGTTGGCGCCCTTGGTGCAGCGCTGCTCGGCGGTCGAGGGCGGCAGCCGGCCCGGCTCGACCCTCGGGCCGATGACGCCGCCTTCGAACAGGATGGTCAGGCCGGGGCAGCCCAGGCCCTGGGCCAGCGTCGCGGCCAGGATCGGCACGCCCACGCCGGCGAAGACGATCTGCCCGTCCTTGAGCAGGCGCGCGCTCATGACGCACAAGATCTCGCTCGCGGTGCAGCCGGCCATTCCGGTCGCTGCGCATGCTTCCCCGGTTCGAATTAAGGTCGTAGCGTCCATGTTGACTCCTGCTTCTTCACAGCCTCGGAACGAGGGCGATGTCGCCTTTCATGCCGAGCGATTTTTATACCATCATACTACTGATAGTACCATTTTGATGCCAGAGAGGATCGGCACGGGAGGAGCGCGCGGCGACTGGAGCTACTCGACGGCCTTGGCCATGTCCTCGACCACCTTCTTGGCGTCGCCGAAGACCATCATGGTCTTGTCCATGTAGAACAGTTCGTTGTCCAGCCCGGCGTAGCCCGCGGCCATGGAACGCTTGTTCACGATCACCGTCTTGGCCT
>NZ_JBFUFO010000118.1:0-734 GCF_056403395.1 Variovorax sp. P2_H12
GGGTGCTGCGGGGCGGACGGGTCACGTCGGCCGTGGTCGGGGCGAGCAGTGTCGCCCAGTTGGAGAACAGCGTCGATGCGGTGCGTCACCTGGAGTTCAGCGACGAGGAACTGGCCCGGATCGAGGTACTTCTGGAGACCTCCTGAGGGGGGTGCCGTCCTTCGGAGGAGAGCGCGGACCGGGCAGCCCGCCCGGTCCGTCCGGGAACGGAGCCGTGCCCCGGGCCGGCAAAAGGTGACCCGATCCGCCGGTCGCCATGCGGTCGGGAGCCGTCTTCACCCGGACGGTCGGCCGACGTCACTCCGCTGCTTCCCGGGCCGCGCCGTACCGGCCGGCTCCGGAAACGCTGGGTGCGTCGTCCCCCTCCTCCCGAAGAGAGAACCGCATGGCTGTGTCACCCGTTCTCGCACCGCGGCACCGGCGAATACGTCCGACACGTTCCCGCCGTGGGCATGCGATCGCCGCGGCGCTGACCACGACGGTCCTCGCCGGAGCCGCCGGATCGGCAGCGGCCGACACGGGTACCACAGTCGTGACCAGGCCGACCGTGGTGCTGGTGCACGGTGCGTTCGCTGACGCCTCCAGCTGGAACGGTGTCGCCGAACGGTTGCAGCGGGACGGATACAGCGTCGTCGCCCCGGCCAATCCGCTCCGGGGACTGGCGGGGGACTCCGCGTACATAGCCAGCTTCCTCAAGAGCATCCGGGGACCGATCGTGCTGGTCGGGCACTCCT
>NZ_JBFUFO010000119.1:0-732 GCF_056403395.1 Variovorax sp. P2_H12
TCCGTATTCCCGGCACCGGCCGCCCGGTGACAACGAGATGGAGCGCCCCCGCCGAGGCGGCCAGCGCGAGCGCGGCACGGGAGCGGGGGCTGACGGTGTCGTCGTGGCGCAGCAGAGTGCCGTCCAGGTCCGTCGCGACAAGGGCATATGCGGGTGGGATGGGCATGGGCCAAGCCTAGGGAGATCCGCTTTCTGTCGTACGGCCCTGACCTGCACGGACGGTCCGGGTCCGGGGCGCGATGGCGACCCGGCAGGGGCATAGCCGGAGGAACTGCGCAGAGGGGTAACTCACCCTGGATGCCCGCACCTTCGGCCGACGGCCCGGACCGTTGCCCGCGATGCCCCACGCCGTCGGCCGTGAGGTACCTTCGCGCAGGTCAGCCAGTGGTGACAACAGCCCCCACTGTCCCCGCCGTCCAGAACAGGCGTCCCGTGACCAACCCGCCCGACAGCAGCCAGTCCATACGGTCCGTCAGGACCTCGACGGCTCGGATCCGTATTCGTCCGGTCCTCGCCGCCGTCCTCCTGGCCGCCCTGCTCACCGCCTGCGGCAGCTCCGACGGGCCCAGCAGTCCCGGTAGCCACACCGTGCCCACCGGTCCCGCCGGCTCGGGGGTGGTCGACGGCACCGTGCCGAGCCCGCCCGACCGCACCGTCTCGGGACTGCGCGACGACACCCGCCACATCACGCGGAAGACCACCACGGGCACCCGGCCGCGCATGGTCAAGCGC
>NZ_JBFUFO010000120.1:0-714 GCF_056403395.1 Variovorax sp. P2_H12
CGCGGCCGCAGCAGGCGCGGCGGCCGGTGCCGCGGCCGGCGCCGACGCTTCGGCCGCAGGGGCGGCGGGCGCCTGGGCGAAGCCGGACGTACCGGCGCCGAGCAGGCTCAGGCCCAGCGCGAGTGAGACAAGGAATTTTTTCATTTCGGTTTTTTCTTTCGTGCCTTGCGTGTCAGAGGGCTTCGCGGCCCGTTTCACCGGTGCGGATGCGCACGACCTGCTCCAGGTCGTAGACGAAGACCTTGCCGTCGCCGATCTTGCCGGTGCGCGCGGCGCTTTCGACCGCTTCGATCACGCGCTCCACCAGTTCGTCGGCCACGGCGGCCTCGATCTTGACCTTCGGCAGGAAGTCGACGACGTACTCGGCGCCGCGGTACAGCTCGGTGTGGCCCTTCTGGCGGCCGAAGCCCTTGACCTCGGTGACGGTGATGCCCTGCACGCCGATCGCAGACAGCGCCTCGCGCACTTCGTCGAGCTTGAATGGTTTGATGATGGCTGAGACCAGCTTCATGGTGTTTCTCCTTCAGAGGGAAGAGGACGGCGCGGCGGCGGGCCGCGCCGTGTATGTTTACAGCGTCTTGGTCAGGATCAGGATGAAACGTGTGGCGTTGGGCGAGAAGGTGGTCTGGCCGATGGGACCGATGGGCGAGGGGATGCCCGGGCTTGCGACCAGGTTGAAGGCGCTCTGCTCGTTGCCGCCCTGGACGTAGCCGC
>NZ_JBFUFO010000121.1:0-938 GCF_056403395.1 Variovorax sp. P2_H12
TTGGCCTGAAGCGTCTCTTCCGTCGTTTCGTAGAAGACCCCGATCTTCATGATCTCTCGTGCCTGTTTCGCTGTCGCGATGGGGCGGCCGAATTCGCCGGAGATACGCACCAACTGCTTGATCTGCTCGACGGAACTCATCTTGCCCGTGCGGGTCTGGTTCCAAAGCACGTCCTCGATGCCGCACCGCACGTGGAGACCCAAGGCGATCCCGATCATGTTCACGGGCAGCACATTCAGCACCGAGCTTTCCACCGTGACCACCGCGCCGTCSGGCGCAGCACGCAGGAAGTTGGCCAGGTTGTAGATGTTTGCCTGATCCATGCCGCCGCTGATGGCCACCCAGTTCATCACCAGYGGYCCCTTGTAGATTCCGCGGCGAATCATCCGCTCGATCGTTTCAAAGCTGTTGATGTTGTAGCAYTGGAACTCGCTYTGAATTCCGGCGGCCGTCAAGCGTCGCAGGTGCTCCTCGACCCAACTGGGATTCGCGGGMACGATCATGTCCTTGTAGGTTGCATARAGGTTCGGGTCCCCCCGCGACACGCCCTTGAAGTCATCCAGACCGGCGTGCTCCGTCACATTCATCTGCGTCGTGTTGACGGTCACTGTCACCTGGTCGGGCTTCGGATCGAGTTCGGCCAGCATATGCCGCGTGTCATCGCTGAGCCACTTGGCGGCCACCCCGGCGATCAGCTCATTGAACTTGGACAGGCGCTTGCTGCCCCTGCCGTCGGGTTCGCGCACATGCAGATGCAGCACGGTGGCACCGGCCTCGTAGCAATCCACAGCCTTCTGGATCTGATCCTCCATCGTGACTGGAATGTCTTCCGGGAAGTCTGAAGGAATCCAGCCCGGCGCATAGGGGGCGGCGGTGATGATCAGAGGCTGCTGGTTCTCAGGATACAGGTGGCCGTCAAGGAAGTTCATGGTGAGGGG
>NZ_JBFUFO010000122.1:0-669 GCF_056403395.1 Variovorax sp. P2_H12
GTCGACGCCCACGCCGCGCAGCCCATGGGCGGAGAACAGCTCTTCCGCCGTCGTAAGGATGCGCTCGCGCGCCGGGAGGCGCTTGGCCGTGGCAGGCATGGCAGTTACTCGACCCTCTCCGGGACCCCTAGGATTCGTCACCTGAAGACTAACAGACAGGTCTGTCCGATCAAGCGGTCGGACGGAGTGCCTGGCTGGCGATCGAGGACCTCGCAGATACGGGGGCGGAGTGATGAGGCGGATCGCGCGGGCGCGGTCGTTCTTCAGGAAAGGTTCGTTGGCCACGCCGACCCGGGAGGCGTCGGGCGCCATCGCGCCGTCCCTTCCAGATCCTCCCTCTGCGACCAGGCAGAGCCGAGGCAGTCATCACCTGCGACCCGCGGTGCTTCGCTGAAGACGCCCTGGCGCGATGCGTCGTGGATCAATCGGCGCCCGTTCAGTCAAGGGCGCCCAGGGCCACTTCGACGGCCCCCATCAGCGAGGGCCGGTCCGGATCGATGGCACCCATCACCTTCAGCCCCTGCATGGTCACCAGGAGGAATCGGGCCAGGTCGCGGGAGCCGCGGGCGGCGGGCAGCTCCCCACTTGCCTGCGCTTCCGCGATGAGCTCGCAGAGCGCGTCCTCCAGTGAGGCGGTCGTCGAGCGCACGTGCGCGGCGGCCTTGGGGT
>NZ_JBFUFO010000123.1:0-660 GCF_056403395.1 Variovorax sp. P2_H12
GTGTCATACAGCCTCCGAGCGGCAGCGAAGGGGCAGTCGACCGGGGTCTCCCGGGCGGCAGAAAGCGCTTTCGTCCGCGTGCAGAGACCATGTAACTCCTTCGCCGCGAGCCTGACAATGGCCGTGTACTCGCCAATTCCTTGGGCGTCCTTCGGTGGCAGCGCAGACCGCCTCGCGGACAAGGACGCAGACCGAAAGCGGCCCGTCGGGGTACAGACGCCCTCGACTCACGGCGGTCCACGAGCACCTCGCTCCAAGTCCGGGCGGGTACGGCGGGCGCGTGAAGCAGTCCGGTGGGCGGCCGCGCGGATGCCGGTTCGCCCACCGGCCTGCATCGCCCTGCGGCCTCAAGTCAGCGTGGAAACCGGCCAGTTGCCCAAGTCCTCGACCACAGCCACTCCCTCGCCTGTGCCCTCGCACTCGCCCTCGCCGGCCATCGCGCCTGCAGAACCCGAGCGGACTACACGGTCGTCGCGGGTCCGCGCACGCTGCTCCCGATGGCACTGCCGCAGCAGCGGACGGACTCCCCCTCCGTCGCCACGACAGCGACCGCCGCTGTCTCCCCTCGGCGCCCCCCTGCGGCAGCTCGGTGGGGATACCCAGGGGCGTCCCCCAGGGGACAGCTGGGGGTTACCCCCCAGCAAAGTCGGGGATTAACCC
>NZ_JBFUFO010000124.1:0-633 GCF_056403395.1 Variovorax sp. P2_H12
GCCGAGGGAGCCGGCGATGTGCGGGGTCAGCAGTACGTTGGGCAGGTTGTACAGCGGAGAATCCGAAGGCAGGTGGTCGGGGTCCGTCACATCGATGACGCCGTGGATCCGGCCCGACACGAGTTCCTCGGTCAGCGCCCGGGTGTCGACGAGCGAGCCGCGCGCGGTGTTGATGAGCGTGGACCCGTCCGCCATCAGCGCAAGCAGCCGCGCGTCGAACATGTGCCGGGTCTCCGGGAGCTCGGGCGCGTGGATGGACACCACATGACTGCGCCGTACGAGCTCGTCGAGACCGACGCACTCCACACCGAGGGCGGCGGCATCCTCCTTGTCCACATACGGATCGTGCAGCAGGACCTCCAGGTCGAACGGCCGGAGCAGTTCGATCACCCGTCGGCCGATCCGTGAGGCGCCCACGATTCCGATGGTGCGCAGATAGTTGCCCTGCCCGGCGAAGTGCGGGAAGAGGTCGAAGGGGCCCCGTGTCTCGCGGTAGCGCCGCGCGGCGCCGAGGACCCGCTTGTTGGCGAACAGGATGGCGGCCAGGGTGAATTCGGCGACGGGCAGCGCATTGGCGGCGGCCGCGGACGAGACGGCGATGCCCCGCTCCCACACGGCCTCGGTGACGTGGTG
>NZ_JBFUFO010000125.1:0-622 GCF_056403395.1 Variovorax sp. P2_H12
GGTATATCCAGAGCGATCATGTGGAACTGGTCCACGAGGCGGCGTGGAGTCAGGCCGGTGAACGGCGCCGTCCAAGACGGCTCCGATGCCGTGATCACACCAGCCGCCACAAGATCATCACACCTGTAACCGCAGGTCACGGCTGCAGTAATCGCCGGACGGACGACCTGAAAACCAAGGTTGTCTGCTTGAATGCGCGCATGGATWSGCTGAARTTKCTCATAGCRGGGGYTTYGCTTGGCGKAACCCTGGYCGKTCGGCTCTTCCAGTGGRRSCARCGRCRGCTCGCAAGAAGCCTCGTCGACGGGCGGCGGATCAAGATCGGGTGCTACGTGAAGAGTTCACAGATGACCCGATGGACAAACGGACATTTCGTGATCAACTCGGGATCGTGGACCTGGGAGCCCAGACGAGGAGAGATGCGCGCGCTGGCTGCCGATCTGCAGGAGACGAGCGTGCGGGAAGCGTCCATGAGCGATGGGCATAAGGTCAATGCCCCCATCCGGTACATGGTCATTGAGTGCACCTCCTCAGAGGGTGACGTGCTCATTGCCGCCCCTCCCGGACAGTTTGAGTATGTGTTCATGGCGCTGAACCGCACATGAGCCGTCTCCATATGCGG
>NZ_JBFUFO010000126.1:0-620 GCF_056403395.1 Variovorax sp. P2_H12
GTCCTGGACCCCGCTGCAGCAGCGGGCTGCGATCGCGGTGGTGGTGCTCGTCCTCGGGCTGTTCCCGAACTTGTTCAGCATCCTGTTGCCGCTCGCGGCGGTGCTGAGCTGGGCAGCCGGGCAGCCGCTGATCGTCGGTGCGGTTATCAGTGGGCTGTTCTTCGCCCGCCGGCAGAAGGCGCCGAAGGCCGCCTCGGCTTTGGCTGGGGGTGCTCGATGACGGTCACCGAGCTTCGCCCCGAGGGCGACACGTACGCAGAGGGCCTGGCCCGTGCCGAGCAGATTCGTGCCGAGGCCGAGGCGCTGCGGGCGAAGACGGATTCGGACCGCCGCCGCCAGGAGCTGATCGACGCGAAGGCGGAGGCGAAGGCCCAGAAGGACATCCAGGCCGCGCTCGCCGAAGCGGCGGACGAGGAGCGCAGGCGCCAGCAGGCCCGGCGGGATGAGGCGGTCCGAAAGGCGAAGGCCGAGAAGTCGGCGTCGCTGTGGAAGAAGTCGGCGGCAGCGATCGCGATCGTCTGCATCATCGTCTCGCTTCCGCTGCAGATCATGGCGTTCTGGGACCCGAAGGCCTGGTTCCTTGTCGCCGCGCCGTTCGTCCTGGAGGGCGTCGCCTGGGC
>NZ_JBFUFO010000127.1:0-613 GCF_056403395.1 Variovorax sp. P2_H12
GGCCGGGGCGGCTGTGGTGAATACGGCGAGCAATGCGCTTGTGGTCAGGACAGCGGCCACGCCGCGCCGAGAGCAGGTCAATATGTGCGATCCATACATGAAGGCTATGTCCTGTCCTGCTGCGTGTCGGAGTTCATCTCGCCGGATCTCGCGCGGCTGGGAAAGTCGACTCCCGCCACGCTTGCTTTCAACCGCTCGGCAAGGTGGGCTGCGGCAGGTGGCTGCCCTGGCACCCGTGTGGGCCGCAGAGAATCAATGAATGGGGAGAATGGCCGAGCCAAATCAGCCTGGATCCCCATTTGATATCTCAAAGCGACCATACGTTCTGCAGGGACAGGAATTTAAAATAAAGTGGGCGAATTGTCCGATATGGGAACTATGTCGGCATGTGATATTCGCCAAACAGGCGGCCTCGGGAGCGGGGATCCCGAGCGCCGACGCGGCAGGACAGCCGGCAGCACGCTCCGGCGCCGTCAGCTCCTGTCGGCGCCGGAGCTCACTCCTTGACCGCCCCCTCGTTGGCGCCGCTCACGAAGTAGCGCTGGAAGCAGAAGAACAGCGCGGCCACCGGGATGGTGGAGAGCAGGGCTGCCGTCAGCTTCAGGGGATACTG
>NZ_JBFUFO010000128.1:0-606 GCF_056403395.1 Variovorax sp. P2_H12
CGCCCCCACAAGCCAGTGCTCTCGCCGGCCGCTGGCGTGACCTGGCCATCGAGCAGATCCGCGACCTGCGGCGGCACAAGAACCTGACGGCCCACCTGGAGCGGCTCGTCAACCACATCGAGCCCAGCCCAACACGGGATCAACTTCTCATCTGGACGCAGCTCCGCCGCCTCCTGCCCTGACCGGCGCTTGGCCAACCAGACGCTGCACTGCCCGAAGTCTCTAGGTCAGAGGGCACTCAGTCGCCGACGCGGGAAACTCAGCCATGCCTACGCCGCCACGTTCGCCGAATCCAACCCGCGCTCAGGACCGCGACAGCGAGGGCGGAGAAAAAGAGGGCGCCCAAAATCACGGTCGCTCCTGCTGAAATGACGATGATGCCCCACCAGGGCGGATCCCCCTGCATCTCACCCCTCCTGATCGCCTCCCACGACGTCAGGGAGCAGGGAACGGTTCCCGAAAACAAGCAAGTCGCGGTACAGCACGGAAGTACAACAACCGCGAACAGGCTTCACGTAGTGAACTGGCCCCGCATGGCGGTCCGGCCGAGCTCAGAAGATCCTCAAGCTTTTCAGCCCTGGGTACCTCGAGCCCGAAGAGCATGTC
>NZ_JBFUFO010000129.1:0-603 GCF_056403395.1 Variovorax sp. P2_H12
GTCACGTACCGCGCGGAGGAGTTCGACGGGACGGACCCGCGCCGCACCGCACTGGAGGCCCTGTCCCGTCAAGGGCTCGCCCGCTCAATGGAGTTGGGACGACTGGGACGCGAGGAGTGCCTGGCCGTCGCCGAGGACGCGGGGGCCAGAACCGGTCTCGACCGGGTCTGGGAGCTCTCGCTCGGTAATCCGCTGTTCGCCCTGGAACTCGCCCGCTCGGCTCAGGACGGCGCGGACACCGCGGGGCTGAGCGCCCCGGAGGGCGTCCGTCAGCTGGTGACCGCTCGCCTTGCGCGACTCGGGTCCGCGGCACGCAGGGTCGTCGAGGCCATCTCCGTGGCCGGCGGCGGGGCCGCGCTGGGCGAGATCCTGGACGTGGCGGAGCACGGCCTGCATCCGCCGCTCTCGTCCGCCGAGGCGACCGACGCCGTGGACGCGGCGGTCGCCGCCTCGGTGGTGGCGGAACGGCCGGTGGTGGTCGGTGGCCGGCCGCTGCCCGGCCTCGCCTTCCGCCACCCGCTGGTGCGACTGACCTGTTACGACGGGCTGTCCGCCGCGCGCCGCCGACAGCTGCACTCGGCCTACGCGGAGGCGGTGCTGAGG
>NZ_JBFUFO010000130.1:0-602 GCF_056403395.1 Variovorax sp. P2_H12
GAACACTGCATGCGTGCCGTGCCCGCGCCAAGCCTGCGAGATATGAGCCGTAAAGGGCTCGCCGGGTCTCGACGTGCTGATCGCCCCGATCTCGCTTCCATCGCCGGTACTCAAGGAATCCAGCCGAGATGGTAGCGATCCCGCCACCAACGATGGTGCTGGCCAACGCCATCCACTCCATAAGCACTCGCCCCCCGGTAGCCAATGCTCCCTCAACACCGTTCCGCAACTGCAAGGGCGGCCCCCGTCTCACGCCAATGATCCGGGGCCGCCCTCTTCCAGCACTCACAGAACTGGAGACACCCAGCATGACTCAACCCATCCCCGTCCGGCGAGACGGCCACCGGCCGCGCTTACTGGACGCTCTGGACCTTGCAGGGGCAGGCGTACCCGTTTTGCCTCTACGCGCGGGCAAGCTCCCGTTCGGGAACTGCCCCTCCTGCACCGGCAATGCGTGCGGCGACCGCCCGAACATGAAGGCCGCGGGCCCTTGCCAGTGCCCACGGCCGTGCCACGGCTGGGCTGCCGCCACCACTGACCCCGCCGTACTCCAGTCCCCCGCATGGGCCGACGCATGGCACCAGGCCGGAGCCGTCGCGTAC
>NZ_JBFUFO010000131.1:0-594 GCF_056403395.1 Variovorax sp. P2_H12
CCCTCACCGCGGAGAGTATGGCCGCGAGCCAAGCACTCGACGCGAGGATAGCCGAGCGCGGGGTGAGCATCCGCACGATTTATCTGGACAGCGTCCGTAACCACACCGCCACCCGTCGTTACGCGGCCTGGCTGAACGAATGCGGCGGAGAAGTGCGCACGCATCCTGTGCTGCCGATGCGTATCATCCTCGTGGACCGCAAAATTGCCGTTCTTCCGATAGATCCGGAGGACTCGGCCAAAGGCGCACTCGTCCTGCGCGAACGGAGTGCCGTCGCCGCCCTGTTGGCGCTCTTCACGCAGATCTGGGAAGCCGCCCGTCCGCTCGGCACCGCCGAGCTTCCGGACGATCATGGGCTCGTTCCACAGGAGCGTGAGCTGCTGCGTCTTCTCGCTCAAGGCATGACCGACGAGGCCGCCAGCAAGCAGTTGGCCATCTCCGTCCGCAGCGTCCGTCGATTGATGTCGGACATCATGGACCGGCTCAACGCCCGCAGCCGGTTCGAAGCCGGCCTCCGGGCCGCCGAGCGCGGTTGGCTCTGAAGGCGTCGCCTCCCTTCGTGCTGTCACCCCACGCTCCGCCGCAACAAGGCTG
>NZ_JBFUFO010000132.1:0-593 GCF_056403395.1 Variovorax sp. P2_H12
AGGTAGAGCACTGGATAGGCGATGGGCCCTACCGGGTTACTGACCTTAGCCAAACTCCGAATGCCGGTAAGTGAGAGCACGGCAGTGAGACTGTGGGGGATAAGCTCCATGGTCGAGAGGGAAACAGCCCAGAGCATCGACTAAGGCCCCTAAGCGTACGCTAAGTGGGAAAGGATGTGGAGTCGCAGAGACAACCAGGAGGTTGGCTTAGAAGCAGCCACCCTTGAAAGAGTGCGTAATAGCTCACTGGTCAAGTGATTCCGCGCCGACAATGTAGCGGGGCTCAAGCGTACCGCCGAAGTCGTGTCATTCCAGCATTAAGGGCCAACGCCTGCTGGGATGGGTAGGGGAGCGTCGTGTGCCGGGTGAAGCAGCCGCGGAAGCGAGTTGTGGACGGTTCACGAGTGAGAATGCAGGCATGAGTAGCGATACACACGTGAGAAACGTGTGCGCCGATTGACTAAGGGTTCCTGGGTCAAGCTGATCTGCCCAGGGTAAGTCGGGACCTAAGGCGAGGCCGACAGGCGTAGTCGATGGACAACCGGTTGATATTCCGGTACCCGCTTTGAAACGCCCAATACTGAATCAGGCGA
>NZ_JBFUFO010000133.1:0-588 GCF_056403395.1 Variovorax sp. P2_H12
GGCTTCAACAGCTGGGACTACGTACACGGCGTCGACGAGCACGTCCTCACCGAAAGCCTCGCCTTCGGTGTCCGGGTCCTGGACACCTTCCTCCGGGCGGATCCCTCCGGCCCCGCAGCGGGCTGACTCACCGGCCGTCACCGGCCGCACGACAGGCGAGCCACGCAGCATTGCCCCGGCTCGCCACAGCAAGGCAGCACACAGCACGTTCACCGGTACGACGCGGACCCCCGTGGTCCGCGCCGTACCCACGCTCCTGGAGTGGCACGAAATGACACACACAATGGTCCGCAGCGCGATACGCCGACGTGCTACCGCGCTGGCCGCCGCAGCCCTCACCGGCACTCTCGCCCTCGGCTCGGTCGCCCTGGCCCCCGGGGCCGCCGCCGACACCAAGGGCACCACCCTGCGCGCCGCGATGACCGGCAACGGCATCGACTCGCTGAACCCGTTCCTGGCGTACTTCGCCGGCTCGCTGGATGTCTTCAGCGCCGTCTACCCGTCCCTGAACTCCCTGAACACCGACGGTACCCCCGCGCCGTACCTGGCGACCAAGTGGACGCCTTCGGCCGACAAGCTCACCTGGAC
>NZ_JBFUFO010000134.1:0-586 GCF_056403395.1 Variovorax sp. P2_H12
GGGCTGAGCACATGCCGGGCCAGGACGCGGCGCTTGGCTGCGATCTCTCGGAGGACGCGGGCAGGATCGTGCAGTGCCACGTGCTCCGCGATCGTCGGATGGAAACCGGAGAGGTCTACTTGGCAGAAGTCCACGGTATGGCCGTGGGCGGTCCACTGTCCGCAGCCGTCACCATCGCATCGGCCGGCCAGCTCGGCGTCCTCGTCGAGTCGTCTCCGCAGGAACTCGGTCAAGTCGTCGCTCATGAGCGCATCATCGACCATGAACCCAATGCCCGACACCCGCTTTAAGAGCGAGGTGAGGCCATTGCGGACCCGACCTGCGAGTTCCCTGGTTTGGCGCAGTGCGGCCGTGCTGTCCGCTTCGTGCTCCGATTCCCCGTGAGTCCCCGCCTGTTCCGGCACGAGAGTGGCACGGCCATAGGACTATTCGTCCGTTGGGTAGAGGTTGCTGGGACGCCCCTGCGGGCGAGGAGCTGCTGGTGCGCGCCAGGCCTGAGCATGGGCAGTGAGGGACAGCCGATATCGTCGGGCGCTATGACCGACTGGACCGGGGTACGCGAGCGGGTTCTGGCTCTGGCCGCAGG
>NZ_JBFUFO010000135.1:0-581 GCF_056403395.1 Variovorax sp. P2_H12
GTTGAGGAACCCGACTCACGCCCTGGTGGCGCTCGCGTTCATCGGCTACGCCAACCCTGACGGAACCAACCGGCGCCCTCCGTCCATGGAGACGATCGCCAGTGACCTCGGTCTGTCGGTGCGCACCGTTCAGCGTGCGTGCGAAGCCCTGGAAGAAGCCGGACTCTTCGAGCGTCTGAGCCGAGGCACCCCCGGCAAGTCGAGTCACTGGCGCTTCGTCGTCCCGAGCGAAGACCGGACAGCAGTGTCCGGTGTCGTCGAGGTCGAGGAGCAGGAAGACCGGACACCCCCGACGGGAACACCGGACAACCCTGACGAGAAGACCGGACAACCCCGTCAGGAAGACCGGACAGCAGTGTCCGCGTACCAAGACAAGGACCAACACACCAGCAACACAGTTACCAAGGCGGCCCCCTCCAGGGGCCGTACTGAGCCTGACGACGTGTGGTCAGTCGCTACCGAAGATCTCGCAGAGAAGACCGCGACGGAGTTCTACGAAGAACTCTCGGCTCGACACCTGCTCGAACGCTTCGACCTCAGGGCGCCTGTCGGCGCCCTCTGACGCAGACGCGGCGGCGAAG
>NZ_JBFUFO010000136.1:0-576 GCF_056403395.1 Variovorax sp. P2_H12
CGCTCGCACAGCGAGCACGCCGTCCCGCATTCCGGACAGAGTGTCCAGATCTTGGAGCCGAGGCGTACCCTCGGAGGGAGTCATATCTGTCGAAGGAGCGAGCGACGATGCCCCAGCTGAGGTCCCGCACTGTCACCCACGGCCGCAACATGGCGGGCGCCCGCGCCCTTATGCGGGCCTCGGGCGTAGCGAGCGAGGACATCGGCAAGCCGATCATTGCGGTCGCCAACTCCTTCACCGAGTTCGTCCCCGGCCACACCCATCTCGCACCGGTGGGCAGGATCGTCTCCGATGCCATCAAGGCCGCGGGCGCGGTGCCGCGCGAGTTCAACACCATCGCCGTCGACGACGGCATCGCGATGGGCCACGCGGGGATGCTCTACTCGCTCCCCTCCCGCGACCTGATCGCCGACTCCGTGGAGTACATGGTCGAGGCGCACTGCGCGGACGCACTGATCTGCATCTCCAACTGCGACAAGATCACGCCCGGCATGCTGATGGCCGCGATGCGTCTGAACATCCCGACGGTCTTCGTCTCCGGCGGCCCGATGGAGGCCGGCCGGGCCACCCTGGTCG
>NZ_JBFUFO010000137.1:0-574 GCF_056403395.1 Variovorax sp. P2_H12
ACGACGGAACGCCGACCGAACGAATGTTCTATGAATGAGTGACGCGGGTGAACCTGTCACTCGTGCGGAGGGGTCGGACTGCCGCAGCCTCCTCGTCGATGTTCCCTGGTATCAGGCATCACGGGAGGACTCAACATGACGCCCATCAGCGGCGGTGCACGACAGCGGACGGTACGCCGCGCCATGTGTACAGCCCTGCTGATCGCGTTGATGACGTTGATGCACGGAGTGTTCACCCCAGCCCCCGCACCTGTCTCCAAGATCGGCCTCGATCACAGCAGCCGTACGCTTCACGAAAGTCAGATGGTCAGCGCCGCTGTCATCGACTCAGCGTCATCAGAGCTGTCCTGCCCACCGGCTCCCAGCCGTCACAGCGACGACCACAGGTGGCGGTCCGGAACAACCTCGTTCGGCAAGCCGCGCCACACCCCATCTGCGGCTACCGCGGTGGCGACCGACCCCACGTTCGGCGCAGAGCCCACAGCACCTGGGCGCCGTGCCTGCGCACCGGCGCCTGTGGGCAGAGCCGGCTCGGCTGATTCTCCAACAGGTCTCGTGCTGCGCTGCTGATCGC
>NZ_JBFUFO010000138.1:0-566 GCF_056403395.1 Variovorax sp. P2_H12
GTCGCACACTTGTTGCATGGGGGCTCGCTGTGGATGTCATCGGATGGACCGTGTTGGCCCTGTTYTGGCTCSTGACGTTCGTTCCTGGCATTGCCGCCATCTGCGTCGGATGGGCCCCCCCGTGGTTCAGGAAGACGGTTTCGTCGCCGGGACTTGGAGGCTGGGCGGACGTCTGCGCATGCGTCGGGGGCACGATCATCGTGGGTCCTGTGCACCGCCACTTGGAATCGACACCAATGGCAACTTTCGCCACAATCGTGGGCTTCTGCTTCCTCTTCAGTGCCTTCGGCCTCTACCGACGGTCCTACCGGCCGAAACCGTCGGGGGCAACGGCATACCAGTACACAGCAGCCTCGGTCTTCCAAGCTGGTGCTGCACAGCAGCGAGATACAGCAACAACCGAGCCCACAACCGACCCGCACCAGTCGCAGACGCCTAACTGACGCAATTGGCGGACCCCAGTGACCGCCGTGGCGCGCTCCACCTYGACGCCCTGAACCACGCCCGCTCCACGGTGTGTGGGCCGAAGGCGGRCGGGATGGAAGTTGAGGCGGGGTCATCAGAGG
>NZ_JBFUFO010000139.1:0-564 GCF_056403395.1 Variovorax sp. P2_H12
GTTGATGAGGCGTCGAAACAACCACATTGACGTTTCAAGAGCCCGACGTTCGTAAGGTGAACAGGCGACAATCTGGCTCCCAGCTGGCCCCCTGTCGCCACTCTCCCGGAGCGAGATCGTCTTGCCGCGTCTGCTCGGCGCACTCAGAGGCCCGACGCCGCCCGGATCGCCTGAGCGGTCTCCGGCGGCGTTCAACGCGGGTGGGGATGGCTGCGCGCCCCTGTCGCCAAGTCCACCCCGAGCCACCACCTGGAAGTGCTGCGCGAGGCGGGTGTCACGCAGACTCGCCAGGAAGGGCACTCTGCGCCCATCCGGCAGCTATCGATCTTGGTGAGCTTCACGGCGCCGTTCGCGAATCCGCCGAGCGTCTTGCATCGCCGATCTCCCTGCTCAACGTGACCATCCTCGTTGCACTGGTTATCGTATTACTCACGACAGTATCATTCAATACCATCTTGTGCTTGACTATCCCCGAGTGCAGAGATGCCTACCAGCTGAGGCGTGACGCCTGGCCGGCAGTGCCATGGATCGGGTGGCCGCCCGGTCTTGCTTGCGAAACCAATC
>NZ_JBFUFO010000140.1:0-553 GCF_056403395.1 Variovorax sp. P2_H12
CCTGGACACAAGCTCTCAGGTGGGACCATCGGGTTGCGTCACCCGTGGACGATGGCGGTCAGGTCTGTGAGTGAGTTGATGGACCAGTCCGCGGCCGCAATGAC
Organism: Variovorax sp. P2_H12; assembly: GCF_056403395.1. Lineage (NCBI taxonomy): Bacteria > Pseudomonadati > Pseudomonadota > Betaproteobacteria > Burkholderiales > Comamonadaceae > Variovorax > Variovorax sp. P2_H12. Next base: position 105 of record NZ_JBFUFO010000140.1, read on the forward strand.
GTCCGGGTCGTCGCCCCACCAATTCCCCCACGGTCCGCGGCGAATGTGGGCAACCCGCAGCCCGGCCGCCTTGGCGGGGAACACGTCGTTCGCAGGGTGGTCACCGACGTACACCGTCTCGTGAGCAGCAGCACCGGACTCCTGCAGAACCCGCTGGAAGAATGCCGGATCAGGCTTCGCGACCCCCCACTCCGCCGAGGTGACGACGAGGTCTGCGGGCAGGTCCAAGGCGCGCAGCAGGATGCCGGCCTTCTCGGTCTGGTTCCCGGCGACGAGGACGCGGACGCCGAGCTTGCGAAGTCCCGCGAGGACCGGCCGAACATCCGGGTAGAGGTCCGTCTCGTCGAGGTGCTCGCCGCGGCCGGCGGCTTCGCGCGCACGGTACTCGGCGCCGACGTCGATGTCGGGGCGGAGAATCCTCAACGCGTCCGTGTTGTCGCGGCCTTGGG
>NZ_JBFUFO010000141.1:0-551 GCF_056403395.1 Variovorax sp. P2_H12
GCTCAACGGCCTCACCCTGGCAGCCTTCCTGGAGCTCCTCGTCACCCCCTGGCTGTCCTGGCTCGCCGACCGGGTCGGACCGCACAAGGTCGTGATCGCCGGCCTCGTGGGCGTCATCGTCCTCGCCCTACCGCAGTTCATGGTGCTGGGCACCGGCAGCGTCTTCCTCATCTGGCTGATGATGCTGGCCATGCGCCTGGTGATGTCCGCGCTGTACGGACCCATCGCGTCGATCCTCGTCGAGGGCTTCGCCACGCACGTCCGCTACACCGGCATCTCCCTCTCCTACCAGCTCTGCAACATGGTCTTCGGCGGCCTCGCACCGCTCGCCGCGGTCTCGCTCGCGGCGGCCGCGGGCGGCCACTACTGGCCGCCGGCCGTCATGCTGATGGTGATCTCGGCGATCGGCATCGTCTGCACGGCACGCCTGCGCCGGCTCGGTACACCACCGGCCGGCGAGCGGACGCCGGACCCGGCCCGGCAGGCGGTACAGGCCGCCTCGTAAGGACCTGCGGCCACGCCGTGTCCTCGATCGCCGGACGGCCTTGAAT
>NZ_JBFUFO010000142.1:0-550 GCF_056403395.1 Variovorax sp. P2_H12
GAGGCGTTCCGGGCCGCGTCCACGGAGGCCCAGTCCGCGTTCGGCGACCCGACCCTATACATCGAGAAGTTCATCGAACAGGCGCGTCACATCGAGATCCAGGTGATGGGCGACCAGTTCGGGAACGTGGTGCACCTGGGCGAGCGCGAGTGCTCGACGCAGCGACGCCACCAGAAGCTGATCGAGGAGGCGCCCTCGCCGGTGCTCGGGGCACGGGCCCGCCGGGCCATGGGGCAGGCCGCGGTCCGACTGGCCGAGAACGTCGACTACGTCGGCGCGGGCACGGTCGAGTTCGTCGTCGACGACCGGGACGGGGAGTTCTACTTCCTCGAGATGAACACGCGCATCCAGGTCGAGCACCCGGTGACCGAGATGATCAGCGGACGTGATCTGGTGGCCGAGCAGATTCGCGTCGCCTCGGGCCTGCCGCTTTCGTTCACTCAGGACGACATCGTCCTGCAGGGGCACTCCATCGAGTGCCGGATCAACGCCGAGGACGCAGACCGCGGCTTCGCCCCCAGCCCGGGCCTGGTCAGCGACTGGTCCGCGC
>NZ_JBFUFO010000143.1:0-548 GCF_056403395.1 Variovorax sp. P2_H12
TGGTCAAGCGCTGCACGTCCCGTGTCAGGCGGGTCGAGCACACCTCCACCAGCGGCACGGGCCGCCGGAAGAGGACCCGGACCTGGTACACCGACGACTCCTACAAGGACTGCAAGAAGGTCCAGCAGGGCACTACGCGCTACACGCGTGTCGTCCGCCGGGCGCGCTGGTGCGTCGAACTCGACAACGTCGGTGGCAACTCCACCAAGGACGACGTCTGGTACGAGGTCGAGTCGGACGTCTACCGCAGGGCCACCCAGCTCAAGGAGGGCGCCAAGCTGTCCTTCACCCCGCTGCGCACAGGCTGCTGATTCACGCCGACCGGTCGAGGTAGTCCACGACGGCCCGGCTGTCCGTGGCCGGGGTGATCAGACCCACGTGGTTGTCGGGCCGGACCAGGACGAGGGTGTCCTCACCCGGCACGATCCCGTACGCCGAGTGGGCATGACCCCCGTCGTCGGCCAGGCCGTCCGTGCTCGCCGGGTCCAGCGCGTACGCCCGCAACGCGTCGCCGTACTTCTCGGTCGCCTCCCGCAGTGCCTCAGCCG
>NZ_JBFUFO010000144.1:0-545 GCF_056403395.1 Variovorax sp. P2_H12
CTCCCATGCTGCTCAGTCGTCCGTGGGCGCCGTACCCCAGGTCGCGGACAGCAGGCAGAGTTGAAAGCGCGAGATGTCTCCGAACTTCGTCCGGATGTTGACGACATGGTGCTTCACCGTCCGCTCAGTAATCCCGAGCCTCATGGCCAGGTCCCGTGTCGATGGTCCGTCGCGCAGCTGCCGGAACACCTCCGTCTCCCGTGCTGTCAGGCCGGCGGCCATACGGGAAATATCCGCAACAGAGAACCTCCCCCTACCGGAGCCCCCGTCCTGCCCCTCCAGGACGGTTGTGCGCCCGCGCAACTCCAGTTTGTCCATCGTGCCCCCTTCCACGTCGGGCTCCTTCAGCCCCGAATGACGGTAACATGACGATAAGTARCTAATGTATACAGAAGGGGAGTTGTTGATCACGCGCCACTTTCCTCCGCACTCGGCGCCAAGGACGCCACAGTGCGTCGATCAACCGCTGAGGGACGCTGCCAGCTTCAGCCGGTCGGCAAGCTGACGCTTCGCCAGGTCCAAGACCTCGGCGTTCCGGTCGATAC
>NZ_JBFUFO010000145.1:0-544 GCF_056403395.1 Variovorax sp. P2_H12
CGGTAGCAGACGGCAGCGATCACCCGGCGACGCTGGTGTTTCGCAGCCCGGCGTCAGCGAGTTCGGCGGCCCCAGGAGCGAGAGGGAAAGACGGGGCGGAAGGCCCAAGCTTGTGCAGTCGCTGAGGTGTGGCGCCGACACTGCGCCCCGCGTAGCGCGTGGGCCGTTGGCGGCGAGGTTACGGAGATCGGCGATGCGGCGCGCGAGGCGAATCCCGACGCCGCCGGTGTGGACCATGAGCAGTCGGGCGAATGCGGGGTACTGGTCGCGCCAGGCCGGGTTGGCTACTGCTCGGGCAGCGCCAACTGCGGACATCTGGTGGGCGCTGCGGTCGCTTCGCACGAGACCGCCGTCACCGTGACTGAATGCCCTTCAACCCATGTGGCGCGGCAGGTTTCGTGCAACGCCGATGCGCGGTGCCGGTTCGTCTGCCCAGGGTGGGTTCGCACCGGGGACCGCGCACGTCAGGGCGGCGACTTGGGCGGCGAATGTGCAGGCATCGGTGAGGTCTTCGAGCGTCAGGTCGTCGAGTCGGCCGCCGAGG
>NZ_JBFUFO010000146.1:0-541 GCF_056403395.1 Variovorax sp. P2_H12
CGTCTCTTCCGCCGTCGTCCCGGACGGCGACGCCGGCGAGGTGTGGGCACGGGACCCGGAGTTGTTCCACCAGCCCTCGACCCGTCCCGGCGCGAAGCTGCCGCACGCCTGGCTCGTCGACGGCGACGGCAACCGGCTGTCCACGCTGGACGTCGTCGGCAAGGGCACCTTCACCGTGCTGACCGGGCTGTCCGGTGGCGAGTGGGAGGCCGCCGCGGCCGAATGCGGGAGCACCCTGGGAATTCCGCTGAAGTGCGTGCGCATCGGCTCCGAGAACAGCCGCGACGCCTACGGCGAGTGGCGCCGCACCTCGGGGATGGCCGAGGACGGTTGCCTGCTCGTCCGCCCGGACGGACACATCGCCTGGCGGTCCTCCCGGCCACCTCAGGCCGACTCCTCGGCCTGCGCCGAGTTGCTCGGCGCATTGAGGGCCGTGCTCCAGTGTTGACGGCACGGCACCGACCCCACAGAGGATCACACGAACCGAGGCTGACGCCGGTCCGGCGGTCTGCCGGACCCGAACGGAGTGCAGTGCATATGG
>NZ_JBFUFO010000147.1:0-539 GCF_056403395.1 Variovorax sp. P2_H12
CAACACGAGCTCGCAGCTCATCAGGTACTCCGGCCTGCCCGCAAGACATGCTCCCGTCGCCCCTATCCCGGTGCGGCGACGATACTCCGCCGAGGCATCGAACCTTGCGCCGGGAAGGCGCGAGGGATAAGCATGCCAGGTAACAACATCGTCGAACAAGACCATCGGGCCATCAAGCGCATCGTACGGCCGATGCTCGGATTCAAGTCCTTTCGCTGCGCGCGGATCCTGCTCGCCGGGATCGAACTGATGCACATGATCAGGAAGGGTCAGCTTGACTGCCCTCAAGGCCACAACTCGCCCGCGGCGTCGAAGTTCTACTCGCTGGCTTTTTGAGCGAAAAGCACGACGCGTAAATGCTCGGCCCAGCGCTGCTATTGCGACAGAACCTTGACCTGCCCCCTCCTGCCGTGCCATTCATAACGAGGAAGTCCGGGGTTGCAAGATTAATTGATCTCGGTGGTTGTTGAGCTGGATCGAGCTGCGTCGCCAGCGCGCTGGCGATGCAGCTCGGCGAACTTCGCCGGTGGCATTCGCTG
>NZ_JBFUFO010000148.1:0-539 GCF_056403395.1 Variovorax sp. P2_H12
GTAGGGCCCATCGCCTATCCAGTGCTCTACCTCCGGCAAGAAACACACGACGCTGCACCTAAATGCATTTCGGGGAGAACCAGCTATCACGGAGTTTGATTGGCCTTTCACCCCTAACCACAGGTCATCCCCCAGGTTTTCAACCCTGGTGGGTTCGGTCCTCCACGAAGTCTTACCTCCGCTTCAACCTGCCCATGGCTAGATCACTCCGCTTCGGGTCTTGAGCGTGCTACTAAAACGCCCTATTCGGACTCGCTTTCGCTACGGCTTCCCCACACGGGTTAACCTCGCAACACACCGCAAACTCGCAGGCTCATTCTTCAAAAGGCACGCAGTCACGACTGTTGCTCCGAAGAACAACAGCGACGCTCCCACKGCTTGTAGGCAYWCGGTTTCAGGTACTATTTCACTCCGCTCCCGCGGTRCTTTTCACCWTTCCCTCACGGTACTATCCGCTATCGGTCACCAGGGAATATTTAGGCTTAGCGGGTGGTCCCGCCAGATTCACACGGGATTTCTCGGGCCCCGTGCTACTTGGG
>NZ_JBFUFO010000149.1:0-535 GCF_056403395.1 Variovorax sp. P2_H12
GAACAGCACGGCGATCCCGGATGGCCCCACGTCAGTGCTCGTCAGCAGGAAGGCCGGGAAGCCCGCCTCCAGCTGTCCGTACGAGGAGAAGTACAGCGCCAATCCGAGGCCGAGGACCAGGAGGAACGGGCCGCTGGTGAAGACCTGGAGGTAGTTGTGCGACCGGGCGGAGTCCTGCCGTGCGTCGGCCTCGGTCGGCGTGTCGGTCCCGAGGCTGCGCAGGGCGAATACGGCCAGGGCGATCCCGAGGTAGCTGAGGGCGTTGGCGCCGTACAGCAGTCGGAACGACATCGGGTGCGCAACGCTCGCGAACGCACCGCCGAGGAGCCCGCCGACGCCCAGTGCGGCGTTCGTCAGGGTGAAGCTGGAGCCGAATACCACCGGGTGGGACGCAGCGGGCACCGATGTGGCAAGCAGGGTGTTCCAGACCGAGGAACTGCCCAGGCCGAGGCCCCAGATCACGGCGGACAACAGGAAGTGCCAGGTCTCGCCCGCCAGGGCGTATCCGGTCACGCCCACCGCGCTGAGCACCATG
>NZ_JBFUFO010000150.1:0-530 GCF_056403395.1 Variovorax sp. P2_H12
GGCACGGGCGCTGCGGGCGCAGGCGTGTGACGCGGGGGCGGGGGCCGGTCTCTGACGGGGCGCCCCGGGGCGAGCAAGGCAGCGTTGCCCTCAATCCCCGGACGGGCTTGATTTTCGGCCCGTCCGGGGCCGGGGCCGGCAGCAGCCGAGGCGGACCGGAGTGGCCCGCCTGGGCTGACGGGACGCACAATCCCCGACGGGATCGCCCTTTTCGGTAGTCGAACGTCCGTACTTTAGGACGGCGTTGTCCGGAATTGTCGACGGGCGTGTAACAGGGGTTAGCCGCACCGCGGCCTGCGGCATACCCCGGAGCATGACCCAGAACACCCCTCTCTCCCCCTGTCACTTCCGCCTCCCCGTCGGCGAACGGCAACGTGTGCTGTCCGTCGAGCAGTTGAAGACACTCGGCGTGTCCCCCGCGCGGGCTGCCGCGCAGTGCCGGGCCGGTGGTCCGTGGCAGCAGCCGTTGCCCGGCGTGTACGTGCTGCACCCGGGGCCGCCCACCGGCGAGGAGCGCCTGCGGTCCGCCC
>NZ_JBFUFO010000151.1:0-530 GCF_056403395.1 Variovorax sp. P2_H12
CACCGAGCGTCCCGTCCACGAGCTCACCCCGGGGGCGCCACCGGCACATCATGTGCGGTCTCCCGCCGGTGTGTGCGGATGCCGGAGATCACGTCCTCACGCTCTGATCCCTTTGCCGCGGCCGCCATGTCGGTGACGCAGGCTCCCCACAGCACCCCTCCGCCCCGGAAGGGTGCCATCGTCATTTCCGGAGAACGCATGTCCTCGGGCAGCAGCTCTGCCCGTCGACGCCTCGTGGCTGCCGGCCATCACGGACTACGCGAAGGGCCGGCACAGCGGGGGAGCAGCGTCCGAACGCCTGCGAGACCTCTGGCTCGCCGGACAAGGGCGGCGTCGCCGTGCCGCAGCGCGCTCCCGGCCGCGCTCACAGGGCTCGGTCATTCCGGCCGCCGACAGGACACGGCGACACGATGAGCCGTCGGGAAGTGCACGGAAAGGGCCGCGAGGTCAGAATCAGAATGGAACGGACTCGCGGTCTCCCGGGAAGGCCATGCCCGCAAGGCCAAAATTTTTCGCCGGCGGAAGGTGGA
>NZ_JBFUFO010000152.1:0-529 GCF_056403395.1 Variovorax sp. P2_H12
GTGCAGTGCTGGATATCGAGCCAGTGGCCCGACGGCGCATCCACCTCACTCCGAAGGAACCGAACCCGGCGGGGTGTCAGGCTACTAACCCGAGTTGGTRGTAGGCGTCGYATTCCCCTGAGGTCCAGTATCCCCAGGTAGCTTTGTGTTCAGAGGCCCAGTGTTCTTGGGGAGCTTATTCGCCGGGAGGGTACTCTYCACAGGAACCTTCGGGAGCGCCTCGTCTATGGCTATAGTGACAACTCGGGTGCATGAAGCCGCTGTCCCTATGCCGAAGGGAAGGATCTCGAGGGTGTCAAGGAATATCTCGACCGGGTCACCGTTTCCATCGTAGGCCAGGGCTTTGAGGACACCCTTACCCCCACTTTGCGCAAGGTTTTGAGTAAGCGGCTCCTCTTTCACTGCGGAGTTAGTGAGAACCCCGGCGAATTTGTAGCCCAGTTTCCCTACTAGCTTCCCCCAGCCCAAGGTGGAGAGCGCGACTCCGCAAGTAATTGCCTGCTTCTGCAGCCTTGGGCTGTCCACGCTC
>NZ_JBFUFO010000153.1:0-524 GCF_056403395.1 Variovorax sp. P2_H12
GCTGTACGAGCTCCGCCTGGTCCGTCTGGGCCGAGGTGCCGCCCGCGCTCAGGGCGTAGTCCAGCGTGAGCTGTTTGCCGCCCTTGGTGCGCGGCTTGCCCTCGCCGGCGTCCTTCCAGCCCGCCTCGTCGAGGAGCTTCTTCGCCTTCTCGACGTCGTACTCGCCGTATGCTCCGGCGTTGGCCTGGTAGCCCGCCTGGTTGGGCATGAAGAAGTGGTTGTCCAGCGGCTTCAGTTCGAAGGAGAGGTCCTTGCTGAAGCTGGCATTGATGCCCTTGCGGTCGATCGCTGCCTGCAGGGCGTTGCGTACCTTCACGTCCTTCAGCGGCCCCCGGCCGCCGTTCAGGGTGATGTGCACCTCGTCCCAGCGGGCGCCGCGCCGGATCTCCGTGCCCGGCGCGTCGACCAGGCGCTTGTAGTCCTCCGGGAGGAGCGCGGTGGCCGAGTCCGTCTCCTTGTTGAGGTAGGCGTCGGTCATCGCGGAGAAGTCCAGCACCCGGTAGATCACCGAGTCCAGCTTGGGC
>NZ_JBFUFO010000154.1:0-523 GCF_056403395.1 Variovorax sp. P2_H12
GCATAGGCATATCTCCCGATCGGTTGCGTTGCTACTTCCGACTCCGGAATATCCCTTTTCCCATGCTCCTCCCGTCTCGACGGAACGCAACACCCGAGGCTCGGCTGAAGCTGCTGACCCAGGTCGAAGTGCTTACCTTCGGGCGCCCGCGTTGAAACGGCGGCGGCGCCGAGCTTCTGCCCATGTTCGAGAGACCACCTACTCCGACGGGGAGTTCAACGCGAGAGCGGTCCGCACCTCGTCAAGACGATGATCCTGCGCAGACCCGGCAGCGCCGGACGCTGAGTGAATGGCCCGGGCGCCGCGGGGGCGGATGCGACACTGCGCGCGCCGACCGTAGCTTTCCGGCTCGGGCGACCCGGGCCCGGATCATGGTCGTTGCTCTCTGGTGCGGGCCGGTTTCGCCGTGTAGCGTTGTTGCCAGATGTCGTGGTTCGCAGTTCCTGCCCGCGCCCTGGCGTGGGCGTTTTGCTGTGCAGTGCGAGACCAGGACGATCACCTCCGGGTTCGCGCGGTGCGGATC
>NZ_JBFUFO010000155.1:0-521 GCF_056403395.1 Variovorax sp. P2_H12
GCATGGGTCTTGCAGTGGGTCTCCCTTCGTCGTTCACGAAGCGGAGCCTTTCGGCGGCGTCAACTCTACGGGCCGCCACTGACAACGAGGCGCGGAAGGCCCGTCCGGGGATTTCTTCGGCCGATCAGGTGATTCGGGGCACCGGACACCGTAGCCGTCACAGTGACGGCTTGGTGGTGTTCCGGCGGCCGGACATTCCGGCTCGCGCTCCTGGTCCTCGATGACGTCGCGCGGCACGTCTTCTAGGCGGCGCGTAGGACACCTCTTGCAACTCCAGGCGCTCACTGCCGTACGAGCCAGATCAGGCTCGCGACGGCGGCGGCTGCGACGATCGGCTCGGTGACCGCCGGGTGGACGACGGCAACATAGAAAGTGCCGGCCGCCGCGAACACAACGAGCAGCAGCTGCTGGGTGTCGAGCGGGCGCTGAGTCATGAGTGTCTCCCCCAAGTTGGGCGTGGCTGGTTGCGCGGTCGATGGGGGAATGCCATGCCCAGGCGCTGACGTAAATATGAATAAGGT
>NZ_JBFUFO010000156.1:0-521 GCF_056403395.1 Variovorax sp. P2_H12
AATGTGTGCAGGGGGAAAAAGCACGCCACGGGCGAACTTTCGGCGTGTACGGCAGGGCGGGAGGACCCGGCCAGGCACAGTGGAGCAAGGGCCGACCCGGCCTCGACCACCGAGGGAACGGAGACGGTCGATGCTCATGGCCACCCGCGGCATCACGGGCAAGGAGCTCGCCGACGACCTGCTGCAGGGCGTGAGCAGTGAACAGATGAGGGCGGCGACACGCCTCCTCGGTGCACACCACGACGGCTACTGGCTCCGGCGATTCTTCGAGGACCAGGAACTCGCGGACGCGGCCGGTCAACCGCTCCTCGAACATGCCGGACCGCACCCTTCCATCGACTGGAACGCGGTGGGACTGCTCCTGCTCGCCGACAGACCCCCGGCACGCAAGGCATCGAGCAGCGAAGTGGCCGTGCTGGAGTTCGCCGCGTCCCTCGTGGGGCGCGCCCCCATCCAGCTGCAGCGCGTCATCCACGCTGTCGACGACACCGAGTTCCGGCTCCTCCTGCGAGCCCTGATGG
>NZ_JBFUFO010000157.1:0-519 GCF_056403395.1 Variovorax sp. P2_H12
GGGCCGGAACGGCCGAGCGACCTGCACAGACTCGTGGCGGAGCTGACCGCCGAGACGTGCGGATCGAGGGAGGAGCAGCCGCACGGTCCGGAGCCGAAACGGGACCACGCGGCCTGAGCCGGGCCGCCCGGTCCGCGCGGCCCGACAGACGCCGCCCGATCCGGGGCAGCCTCGCCCGGTCTACAGCTCCTTGGCGAACCAGCGCTCCGCGTACGGGCTCCGGTGGTGGAACGCCGGGACTTCCGCGTAACCGTGCTTGGCGTACAGCCCGCGCGCCTCCACCAGATCGTGGCGGGTGTCCAGCCGGATCTGCCGTATGCCGAACGCACGCGCCGCGCTCTCGACGGCCGCCAGCAGCAGCCCGCCACCACCCGTGCCGCGGAACTCCGGGCGTACGAACACCCGGGTCAGCTCCGCCACGTCCGCGTCGACCAGGAGCAGCCCGGCGCAGGCCGCCGGCTTCCCGTCGAACCTGCCGACGACGAACTCACCGGTCGGCGGGGTGAGCCGGTCGACACC
>NZ_JBFUFO010000158.1:0-519 GCF_056403395.1 Variovorax sp. P2_H12
CGCACGGGCCCCGGACAGGCCGGCCGCCCGGCGACGGAGAGGTGTGATCCGCATGCGTGTGGCGCTGGTCAGGGAGCTGGGCGGCCCGGCGGTACTGGTTCCGGCCGAGATGCCCGACCCGGTGCCGGGGGCCGGCGAGGTGGTGATCGACGTGAGCCACGTTGACACGCTCTTCGTGGAGACCCAGATCCGGTCGGGAGCGTTCAGCGACTACTTTCCGGTCCGGCCCCCGTACGTACCGGGGGGTGGGATCGCCGGGACGGTGCGCATGGTCGGCGAGGGCGGCGACGCGGGGTGGGCCGGCCGCCGGGTCATCGCCTCCGTCGGCTTCACCGGCGGCTACGCCGAGCAGGCGGCGGCCTCAGCCGACCACCTGGTGCCGGTACCGGACGGACTGGGGCTGCGCGAGGCCGCCGCCCTCGCGCACGACGGGGTGACGGCCGCCGCGCTGATGGAGGCGACGGCCCCCGGACCCGGCGAACGCGTGCTGATCCTCGGCGCCTCCGGCGGCATGGGAAC
>NZ_JBFUFO010000159.1:0-515 GCF_056403395.1 Variovorax sp. P2_H12
AGGCTCTCCTCGCGGCCACGGCCTTGTGCTCGCCACGTCCAGCACGCCGGGATCCGTCGTGTCGTCGCCGCCTGGCGTGTCAGGCCCGGTCTGACGCTTGGCTGTCCTGTGCTCGCCCATTGTCGGCAGTTGTAGCGAGCGGCCTTGTGCGGCAACCAGAACGAACTTCTCCAGGAGTTCCTTCAGCTGCGGCACGTACTGGAGGTAGAAGCTGACGAAGAAGCCGTCGTCGTCATCCGGGATACCGTCCTCCGTGCAGGAGCTACGGACATCAGTGCACAGCTCCAGGAGCTTTCGGGGGAGTGCTCCGGGAGGTCCTGTGTTACGCCGTGAGTCTGATCCACATGTGACTGCATGTGGCCGCCATGGTCGGAGGCGGCCACATGTCGTGGTCAACGAGTGCTGTGCCGACGTGAGGCCTACAGGTCGAATTCGATGTGCTCGACGTCGGTGAACTCCACGAGGAGTCCGCCCGCCCGTCGGCCGCCGTCGCGGAAGTACGTCTCCTGGAGGGC
>NZ_JBFUFO010000160.1:0-513 GCF_056403395.1 Variovorax sp. P2_H12
AGGCCACGAAGCAGCGGGTGCCTTCCTGGCGCGTCTGCGTGATGCCTGCGTCGCGAAGGACCTTCAGGTGGTGGCTCAGGGTCGACTTGGCCACCGGTGCCTGCAGTTGGCCCCATCCACGTTCGCGGCCATCGGCCAGCAGTCGCACGATGCCCAGCCGAGTGGGGTCGCTGAGTGCGGCCAGCACACGAGGCAGTGTGATCTCGCTCGCGCTCGGCGAATGCTGATTCTTCATGCTCCTATACTAATACCATCTTCGATCTTCGATGAACATCGAACAATAGGGATGTATCAGTGATGCCCAGCCGTTTTACCGACCATGTTGTGATCCTGACCGGAGCTGGTTCCGGGATCGGGCGCGCTGCCGCACTGGCCTTCGCGAAAGCGGGAGCGCGGGTGCTGGGAGTGGGGAGACGAGCGGAGGCGCTGCGCGAGACAGCCGATCTCCATCCGGCCATCGAGACGCTCAGTGCCGACGTCAGTGCCGCAGGCGCACCCGAACGGATCGTGCAG
>NZ_JBFUFO010000161.1:0-510 GCF_056403395.1 Variovorax sp. P2_H12
CCACCGTGACACCCGCACGGGACCGGCGGGAGGGGCGATCGGTCCCCAATGGGGGACGTTCGGCCCTACGCGAGCAGCAGTTGCCCGGAGCGGTGGACGCAGCACCGACAGATGCGGCCGCCCCGCTCGGCGGCCGGCCGGGCTGCCCGCGGTGCCGCCCGAATCCTTACGAGAAATCGCTGTCGTCGTGCGCCCGCCAGGGCTTACGTGACGGCCCTTAGGGCCGGTCGGTCCCCCCGGTCACCCCCGGACAGCCCCTGCGGGCCACCGGGTAACCGGTGGAAACTGGTACCAGGTCCGTCGGAGAGGAGGCGTCGAGACGGCCGGGACCGATAAGAGATCCATGCGCTCCTCGCCACCTCACCGACGAAGAATGCCGCCCCTGCGGAGGAGACCCGATCATGACCTCTCCGACCATGCGGTCGCTCGGCCCCGAGTACCGCGACCGGCTCATGCACTTCGCCACGGAAGTGGCGTTCCCCGAAGGGACACGCATCTTCGAGGAAGGAC
>NZ_JBFUFO010000162.1:0-509 GCF_056403395.1 Variovorax sp. P2_H12
AGCGCGGCGTGGTCGTGAGCTACGAGACGATCCGGCGCTGGGGCGACAAGTTCGGCGCCAGCTTCGCGCATCGCGCCAAGGCCGCACGCCGCAAGCCAGGATCGACCTGGCATCTGGACGAAATGTTCGTGACGCTGCGCGGTGAGCCCTATCTGCTGTGGCGCGCTGTCGATCGGCATGGTGCCGAGCTTGACATCCTTCTGCAGAACCGCCGCGACAAGGCGGCCGCGAAACGCTTCTTCAGGCGCGTGCTCGCGGCTTGTCCGGAGGTCCCACGCAAGATCGTCACCGACCGACTGCGCAGCTATCCAGCCGCAAAAGCCGAGATCCCGGCGCTGGCGAGAGTGCGGCACGTGTTCGTGAAGGCCTGCGCCCGCGCGAACAACCGCGCCGAGAACAGCCATCAACCCACCCGTGAGCGCGAGCGGCGCATGCGAGGCCTTCGCAGGCTTGAGCGCGCCCAGGCTTTTCTGTCGAGCTTCGGTCCCATCCGCCAGCACTTCGCGCTC
>NZ_JBFUFO010000163.1:0-505 GCF_056403395.1 Variovorax sp. P2_H12
CCGCCGAGCCGTGTGAGCGCGTATGCGGTTCCATCCCCCGGAGTGGGGACCTCCCCGTCGGGCTGGTGTTCCGGCCCGGTAGGCGATGCCGGGTTACGCGGCATGGTCATGGCTCCTCCTCCCGTGGAACGGCCGGACGCCTTCGCATCCGCCGCCGGGCGGTGTGGGTGGGAATCCAAGCGGTGTGCGGGAACCGCCGCCGGGGCGGTGTGCGTGGGACGCCGGGCGGTGCGCGTGCATGAGAGACGGTGTGCTGTGCGCAGCCTCTCTGGCTTCACTGTCACGCCTGCCACCGGGTGCCGGGTCACCCGCCACGGGTGATCTGTCGGCGCATCGCGCAGCCCCACGCCGTGGCCTGAAATCGCGCCGTGCGCCGGGCGGGCCGGGCGGGACTCGCGACTCGGCCCAGGCCCCCCGGATATACGGGGCGGTGGTGGGCGGAGCCGCCCTGAAGCGAGAGGTCGTGCACGACGGCCCGCATCGCCCGCCACTCTCACTCCGGCAC
>NZ_JBFUFO010000164.1:0-503 GCF_056403395.1 Variovorax sp. P2_H12
CCACCGTGGGCCGTCGGGTTGGTGAGCGGCTCGATGATCTTCAGCTGCTCGACGACCGAACCCGGCCAGCCGTGCGTCACGATCACCGGCATAGCGTTCTCGTGCTTCGAGCGGACGTGGATGAAGTGGATGTCCAGCCCGTCGATCTCGGTGATGAACTGCGGGTAGGAGTTCAGCTTCGCCTCGACCTTGCGCCAGTCGTACTCCCTGGCCCAGTACCGCGCCAGCTTCTGCACCGTGGCGAGCTGGGTCCCCTGCGACTGATCGGCAACGGTCTCCCTCTCCGGCCAGCGCGTGGCCTCGATGCGCGCCCGCAGATCCTTGAGGTCCGCCTCGGGGAACTCGAACGTGAACGGACGGATCGCATGCTGGTCAGAGGTAACAGACATGATGGTCTCCTTGATGTCTAGTTAATTGCAGGAGAAGACGGGATTCAACACCGAGTTCGCAGACGTATCCGCGACGCGTCTCCCCCGCCGGTGCAGGGTCGGGTTACCCGATCC
>NZ_JBFUFO010000165.1:0-502 GCF_056403395.1 Variovorax sp. P2_H12
GCTCTTGCTGGGCGACGATCGCAGCCGACTCCGCGATGAGCGCGACGATCAGCGCTGCCCCGAGCACAAGGGGGCGCCACGGTTTACGCAGCATTTCAGTTACCCTGCTCACGTGATGCCTCACTATGCGTGACGGCGAAAGTGTAAACGACGAGGATCTGGAGGAGGCGGACCTCCTCATCGAGTGTCTGCCCCGCGGCGCCCTCGGCACGGGGGTTGCACGGCCATCAGCTCGGGCCGCCTGCCGGGGAAGGCGAGAGGACTCCGCACGCGGCTGGGTTACTCCGAGTGCGAGTGAGTGGCACACGACCGCAGTGGCCAGGGAACATGAAGCACCGCCGACCGCCCCGCCGGACACACCCTGCATCACACTCACCACTCCAGGGACGCGTCAGGCGGCGTAGTCCTCTTCGGTGTCGTCCGGCAGGGTGGCGACGGTTTGCGGCAGCGGCTGCGAAAACGCCCGGTCAAGGTGACCGCACCGCGCAACGCTCACCTGCGC
>NZ_JBFUFO010000166.1:0-501 GCF_056403395.1 Variovorax sp. P2_H12
ACTTCGGCTGGTGGCTCGGCTCGTTCAAGGGGTTCCGCACCGCCCATCTGGGCGCGCAGGTGACCGACGGCTCGCTGTCCCAGTTCTGGTCCGGCATCTGGGCCAAGGGCTCATCGACCGGCTACAACGTCGTGCTCGGCGGGCCGGTGAAGCAGGTCGCGACCGGCTACACCAAGAACTTCACCACTGCTCAGCTCGCCAAGGTGAAGATCGGGCTCGGTGCCTCCGCCGCCGGGAAGACCGGTGGGCTCAACCCGTGGGGCTATGTGCCCGGAGCGTTCTCCAACGTCTCCGTCTCGACGGAGCAGAAGCTCCCCACCACCCGCACGCTCTATCTGTCGGCAGCGAACAAGGTGAAGTGGAGCTTCGACTTCGAGCAGTACGGCGGGGTCGACTCCGAGGGATTCCCGGTGACCGACGCGTTCTACACGCTGGGAGCGCCGCAGACCTGCGCGGCGGGCAAGAGCTACGAGAAGACCTTCAACACGGCTGTGTTCGGCC
>NZ_JBFUFO010000167.1:0-499 GCF_056403395.1 Variovorax sp. P2_H12
TCATGGAGGCGTGGGGCGCGCAGCGGGAACTACGCGCAACGCAAGGGCGCAACCGGGACGAGACGACGAAGGCCCGGAACCAAGGGCGCAAGCGGGGAAAGCACGCGTACGGATACCGGTACGTCCGCCTCCACCCAAAGGCGGGCATCGATCACGTGGCCCTGGACCGTGGCGAAGAGATGCCGCCCGACGTACGCGAGCGGGAGAACGCGTGCGAGATCATCCGCGACGTCGCACGCTGCATCCTGTCGGACGAGACCGGCGAAATCACGGAGTACAGCGAGGCAGCCAGACTCACGCGGGCGGGTGTCTACTCACCCGCGGATCACGAGCGCGTCATGAGCGGCAGGGAGCCGCGGGGTGGTCCGTGGGATGGTGCTGCGCTGAAGAAGATGCTCGTGTCGGAGGCGGCTCTCGGCTATCTCATGCACCTGGAACGTCCCGTCATCGACGACAAGGGCCTCCCCGTCCGTGTGGCTCCTGGCCTGTGGAGCAGCGC
>NZ_JBFUFO010000168.1:0-497 GCF_056403395.1 Variovorax sp. P2_H12
CCGCAGCGACCGTCCCAGCCCCTAAAGCCAACGGCATCAACCACCAGCCGTACGAAACAACCAACGCACGCCCCGCCAAAGGCGGAGAGGCAAGTTCCATCTGCATCCTTCGAAGCAAACGACCGAACAAACAAAGACAACACACACAAACACCACACACCACACAAGCCACCACACCAGACAACGCCAGACAACGCGAGACAACCCCACACACCCACGTCAACCCGCAGCGCCACAACCGACCCTATCGGGTCCCACACCAAAAGGATCAACCCCCACCACACACCAAGACACACCACGACACACGCCAACCGCACCCACACAACCCACCCACCAACCCAGGGCTTCGGCGTAGTCGGGTGACGCCGGATTTGCGCTCAAGCGAGGCCGGCTTCGACAAGATCAAGACGGTTCGCGCGGACGCCATGCCATAGGGGGGGCGGCGACGTCCCGCCGCGGCGCGAAACCGCCGCCCACCCTCCGTCCCAGCCCTTGCT
>NZ_JBFUFO010000169.1:0-496 GCF_056403395.1 Variovorax sp. P2_H12
GTGTCGGGCGTGGCACTTCGTCGTGCGGCAGCGGCACGCCGACCCGATGTCCGGCCGGACGCCTCAGGACGGGTTGCGGCATAGCGGCGACTTATTCCGTCCGCGACCTCCGTCGAGCGCTGGCCGATCTTCCCGACGAACTCCCGCTGCGGGTAGTTGCGCCGACAGCTCGACCGGGTGCACATCCTCAGCCGCATCAGCAGAGGCGGTCACGTCGCTCATCAGGTGCTTCCTTGATCAGGAGATGGACCGATCACAAGGCAGCGCCGTTTCCGTCGGCGAGGTGGGAAAGTCCGACACCGCGAGCCCGGCGCCGTGTTCAGCGCTGTTCATGCCGATCTTCCGCACGGTCGGTCCGGGTTCATCATCCCTTCCTAGCCTGTGCTGGCTGCAGCCGTCACCAGACGGGAAACACCCGACCCCGGAGGCCGATGTGTTTCCGGAGACGGTCCCTGTCCGGGCGCAGCCCTCCGCTGAGTCAAGGAATGTGTCATGC
>NZ_JBFUFO010000170.1:0-494 GCF_056403395.1 Variovorax sp. P2_H12
TCATGGAACAGGCCGGACAGGTGCGAAAGTTGGCGGCGGATCCGGATGACGGTCCGGCCGACGCCGCCACCGGCACCCCCGTCGACTCGCCGACCCACAGTCTGCTCGGCCCCCACGGCCACGACTCTGCCGACCCCGCCCCCGACGACGAGTCCGGCGGCACCGGCAACGCCACCGACAAGCAGCGTGCGACGGTCGAGGGAGGGGACTGCGGGAGCGGGAGCGCTGACCGGCCCGGCAGGGGGAGGAGAGGGAAGGGGAGCGGTGGGGGTTGTTGTCGGGGCGGTCGATGCGGGGGCGGTCGGCGTCGTGGGAGCGGGAAGAGGCCGCGGCACGAGCGGTGCGACGGGCGGCAGGCCGGTGGGCAGCTCGGCCGGAGGCCCGCTGCGCTCACGCGGGATGGACAGCTGGGTGGTCGGCCGGTCGGGCTCCGGCGCACGGGGGCTGCCGACGCTGCCGATGCGGGTGGTCCGGACGTCGTCGTCCCTGGTGGC
>NZ_JBFUFO010000171.1:0-490 GCF_056403395.1 Variovorax sp. P2_H12
GAGTTCTGCGTGATGCTCGTGGAGCCCGCGCCGGTGGGACCGGTCGCGCTTCCCGGGATCACGATGACGCTGCCCGCGTCCCGGGTGCCGTTGAGGTCCTCACCGGGGACGCCGACCGCGATGTCGCCGTATCCGTCCTGATTGATGTCGGCGACGCTCACATCGGCGCCGAAGGAATCGTCGCTCTCGGCGGTTCCGGGCACTCCGGGGGTGTCCTGGTGGATCAGGATCCGCGTGGCGGCGGGGTCGATGCCCTGTGCGCCCCCGGGCCAGATGGCGATCTGACCGCCCAGGTGGCCGGTGCCGGGCTGGGGTGTGCCGTCGACGGTCATGTCGCCGGGATCTCCGATGACGAGGTCGCGGTACCCGTCGCCGTTGACGTCACCGATGGTGGCGTTGTCGCCGTCGGTGGAGAGCGGCGGCTCGTAGGTCTGGGTGTCGTGGGGGTTGACGAACACACCGCCCGCCGGGTGGTCGCCGAGGCCCACGG
>NZ_JBFUFO010000172.1:0-488 GCF_056403395.1 Variovorax sp. P2_H12
AGAGTTTCCTGAGCGGCGGCAGCAACTACAGCAAGTACGCCAAGGGTGGCGTGGCCGTGGTGATCTCCAAGTCGGAGCAAAAGGCCGCCTTCATCGACCTGAAGCCACTGTTCACCTACGTCAACAGCGTCTACTTCGGGGGCGACCTGGCGACCTTCACGTCGCGGATGGCGAGCCTGGGGCAGGCCGACAACCAATGGCCGTACACCTTCACTCAGGAAACTTCGCAGGTTCCGACGGTGGTGAAGACGGTGTCGCTGGCGGGCCGGCCCACGGCGGTGAAGGCCAGCCTCTACGGCGACGCGAGCCGCGCCTGGATCGCGACGCAGGACGGCACGCTGCACATCTACAGCCTCGACGGCTATGCCCTGGGCGGTGCGGCCCCGGCGCCTTCGGCGAACGCCTTCGCGGAGGTCGGCACGGTCACGGGCCTCGGGCGCAATCCGACCTCGATCGCGACGTCCAAGGGCGAGCCGAGCAACACCAGC
>NZ_JBFUFO010000173.1:0-487 GCF_056403395.1 Variovorax sp. P2_H12
GCCAACTGCTTGAGCTCCGTCGGAGGCCCGTCCCCACTTGACGACGGTCCCGGCAACAGGCGTGCCAACCAGCTTGTCCATCCGGTCGAGAAAGCGAAGCGTACGAGGGACCCCGCTCCGGGCCGCCCCCCAGTGGCGGGCGTACTGCGACGCCTGCATTGCGGCCGGCTTCCCGTCGGACGCCCCCAGGGCCTCGGCGCCGCCGGCGGAACCGCCTGAGCAGCCTGAGCCTCTGACACCGCGCCTACCCGTCGGCGGCCAACGCCCGCACCGCGCGCTTCACTGCGGCTTGGCGCCCCTCGGGAGTTCGAGCTTGGAGCAAGGGCAGAAGCACCAAGTACTTCGCGGTCTTGTCGAGTGCCCCGAAAGCTTTTGTCGCCCGGGTATCCGCCGCCAGCGCCGCCGCCAGTTCGTCGGGCACTGCGGCCGTCGACTGCGGCGCGTATGCGGCGGCCCAACGTCCGTCCGCCTGCGCCTTGCGTACCTC
>NZ_JBFUFO010000174.1:0-486 GCF_056403395.1 Variovorax sp. P2_H12
ACCGCACACCGTGTCGGAGGCGACGGAGACCCGCCGCCGTCCTGCCCGGTCGATGACGGGCCCGCCGATCACCGCGGAGACGACGATCGGCAGCGTGGCGCAGAAGGCGACGAGGCCGGCCCGGCCGGCGCTGCCCGTGGTCTGCAGGACGAACCACGGGACCCCGATCAGGGTGAGCGAAGTGCCCGCAGTCGATATGGAGTTGGCTGCGAGAAGAGCAGCGAGCGGTTTGCGGTTCCCCCCGTCCATGACTAAGCCGTGCGAGGAGTGCTGGGGGAGGTCAGGCCGTGGCGGTTCGGTAGGACGTGCAGACCCAACTCGACCAGGGCCCATCCCAGGTGCATGCGGAGGCCCTGCCGCGGTGACTGGCGGGGCCGGCGGGACAGGCGGAACTCGGAGGCGCGCTGCTGCAGTTCGGCGGAGCGGAGGTGGTGCAGCGGCAGGTGCATGTCGGAGTGCATGGCGAAGTCCTCTCGGGCGGTGAGG
>NZ_JBFUFO010000175.1:0-483 GCF_056403395.1 Variovorax sp. P2_H12
GAGGTGATGTAGCGGTCGGACAGGGTCGCGGCGGCCACCAGCGCGGAGTCCGCGATCTGCACCTTGTGGTGCGCCTCGTACCGTCCCTTGAGCCCACGCAGGATCGCGATGGTGTCCTCGACGGACGGTTCGGCGACCAKGACCTGCTGGAAGCGGCGYTCSAGSGCGGCGTCCTTCTCGATGYGCTYGCGRTACTCGTCGAGSGTSGTSGCGCCGACCATSYGSAGYTCACCACGGGCSAGCATCGGCTTGAGCATGTTGCCGGCGTCCATGGCGGAGTCCCCGCCCGCCCCGGCGCCCACGACGGTGTGCAGCTCGTCGATGAACGTGATGATCTGCCCGTCGCTCTCCTTGATCTCGGAGAGGACGGACTTCAGCCGCTCCTCGAACTCGCCTCGGTACTTGGCTCCGGCGACCATGGCCCCGAGGTCCAGTGAGACGAGCCGCTTGTTCCTCAGGCTCTCGGGCACATCGCCCTTGACG
>NZ_JBFUFO010000176.1:0-479 GCF_056403395.1 Variovorax sp. P2_H12
CCCCTCACCATGAACTTCCTTGACGGCCACCTGTATCCTGAGAACCAGCAGCCTCTGATCATCACCGCCGCCCCCTATGCGCCGGGCTGGATTCCTTCAGACTTCCCGGAAGACATTCCAGTCACGATGGAGGATCAGATCCAGAAGGCCGTGGATTGCTACGAGGCCGGTGCCACCGTGCTGCATCTKCATGTGCGCGAACCCRACGGCARGGGCAGCAAGCGCCTGTCCAWGTTCAAYGAGCTGATCGCCGGGGTGCGCGCCCGCGTGCCSGAAATGATCATYCARGTSGGYGGCTCSATCAGCTTCGCGCCTGAAWMCGAMGGCGMRGCCGCCAAGTGGCTCAGCGATGACACGCGGCATATGCTGGCCGAACTCGATCCGAAGCCCGACCAGGTGACAGTGACCGTCAACACGACGCAGATGAATGTGACGGAGCACGCCGGTCTGGATGACTTCAAGGGCGTGTCGCGGGGGGA
>NZ_JBFUFO010000177.1:0-477 GCF_056403395.1 Variovorax sp. P2_H12
GCTACGCCGTAGGCCGTGAACATTGATCAAGTCGATGCCGACCACACCACATCGAGGATCAGTCTTGACCCCGTACTCCCTGGCGTTGTCGAGGAAGTGGAGTGCCGGAGGGCGCGGGCCGGGTAGCACCGGGGCTGGCCTGGGGGCTTGTCAATATCACACAGCCTGAGTCACAGCAGGCCTCGCTTTCTGAGGAGTTGGAGGTCAGCTCGACCGAACATCCGGCGCTGTGCTGTGAGCCAGCCAGGGGGTCGGGGCAGCGATCGACGGGGCGTACCAGCGGGCGAAGACATGGTTCGGCGGACCGCTGTCCGACGGCACATACCTACTGCGGTCACACTGTGCGCGTCACGAAGCCGCGGGCTCGACAGGTCAACCCGTGGTGGTGCCCTCGTCGGCATCAGCCGTGCTCCCGTCGTGCCGACGACGGACGCGGTTGGCGACGATCAGAAGGGCGGTACCCAGCAGGAGGATCCC
>NZ_JBFUFO010000178.1:0-473 GCF_056403395.1 Variovorax sp. P2_H12
GGACATAACTGCCGCAATGTGCAGCAGTGTCTAGAGATAGTACGCACGAGTAGAGCCCTGATGTGCCAGTCGAGTGATGTCTCACCCTTCCCGTCAGGGCGAGGAGCCAACAGATGCGGGGTAGGCGACGACGAGACCGACCGAGGCGCTGAGACTGCTGAACCGCCGTGCGGCGCACTCCGGCCTGCTCGGGAGACAGGTGCCAGGTGACTTCGCCGGTATCGCGGAACACGTGGCAGATGGGACTTGCGATACGTCGGGCACCGGCTTTTGAAGGTGTTCGAACGTGGGTCCCATGACAACGATTTCGCGAGACCGCCCACTGGCATCTCCGGCCGCCTACTGTGATCGGTCCCAGCGTCCGTCAGGCAGTGGGAGGTTCAGCTGCTGCGGCCCTCCACCGCCGTGGCGACGTCGTCGAGGTCCTTCGCGATCGCTTTGCTCACGGCCCGTGCGCCCACGCCGCCCAGCAC
>NZ_JBFUFO010000179.1:0-473 GCF_056403395.1 Variovorax sp. P2_H12
CCGTAGTGCGGGTGCGCGGCAGCCGGTGCAACCACGGGCTGATCCGCGCGCGTCCCTCCCCGCATGATCAGAACCGCCACACCCGACGATCTCGACGCCATCGTCCGGCTGCACACCGAGGCCCGCGCCACCTACTACCGGGGCCACCTCCCGGAGGAGGAGTACGCGGGCGCCGCCGAGGTCGGCCGCAGCCGCGACGGCTGGTCCCGCGCGATAGACCGCCCGGACGCCACCGTGCTCTGCGCCGAACGGGACGGGACCCTCGCCGGCGTCGCGGCCTTCGCCGTACGTGACGGCGTCATGCACCTCACCCAGCTCCATGTCTCCCCGTCCCACTGGCGTACGGGAATCGGCACCGAGCTCCACACCGCCTGCGGCGACGCCTGGCGGCAGGCCGGAGTGGACAGCGCCCGGCTGGAAGTCTTCGTGCACAACACCCGCGCCCGGTCCTTCTACGCCGACCGGGGCTGGAC
>NZ_JBFUFO010000180.1:0-472 GCF_056403395.1 Variovorax sp. P2_H12
GGCGCGAAGTACGTCGAGCTGGTCGTCGCGGACGGCGGCGACGGCAACGGCAACGACCACGCGGACTGGGGCAACGCACGGTTCCACTGCGGAAGCTGAATGAGCCGGCAGTGAGCAGTGAGAGGGGTGGGGCCGATCCCGGTCCCACCCCTTCCCAGGAGCGCGTCCGAGAGGACGTGCGGAAGGGGTGGGGCCGCAAGGCCGGGGTATTCTCACCGGACTCCGCCGTGTCCGCCAAGGGCGGTGCGGTGGGAGAAGCGGATCAGTGGCTCGTTCCACCTCCGTCGGTTCCCGCTCCGTCCGGACGCCGCGGACGTCGCGCCCGCAGCCGTGCGGGACGCCTTCCGCGAGGCCTTGCGGCTGACCATCACCCACTTGGGCGAACCGGTCGTGGACCGTCCGGAGGACTGCCGGAAGGCGCAGGACGCACAGGCGAGGGATGCCCGGGACTCACCGGTGTGTGCAGTACGCC
>NZ_JBFUFO010000181.1:0-472 GCF_056403395.1 Variovorax sp. P2_H12
GTGGAGTCCGGCCGGTCGAGATGGTACGCATCGGTGAAGTGACGCCCGATCACCTGGTCGGCGAGGTCGGCACCGGCCAGAGAGCTGATCCGTACCACCCGCAGCTGCGGATCGAGTACATGAAGGCCCACCACGGACTGGGTGAACAGTCTGTCGAGGAGCGCCGCGTCCAGACCGTCGTCCTTCATGGACGCGGGGACCGGTGCACCTGCGTCCGACACGGTGTCACCCCCATCAGGCTCTGCTTCACCCCTGCGACTCGGCACGTATGCGATCAGCGTCCGGGTTCCCGTTGCACCCCGCCACCGAGGAGCGGCAAACGAGTGAATCCACCGTCGCGACCCCGGACGAGGGACCCGGCCGCACCTCCCGCCACACGTTCCGGAGCGGACACGGCAACTTTTCGGCGTCCGGCGGTGACTGACGTTACGTAACCCGCCCCCGGCCGGAAGGCGCGAAACCATGGCTCACC
>NZ_JBFUFO010000182.1:0-471 GCF_056403395.1 Variovorax sp. P2_H12
CCGATTGACCGTTCTGGGAGAACTCCGAAAAGCCCACGGCCTCGTCGCCGAGGCTCAATCCTGAGCCACCCACGTCGATGAGGGAGAATTCCTTTACGAAGTCATCCAGTTTGATGACCTTCTCGCCGCCACCCCGCGGGCTGGGGTCGCGGTCCGCGGAGGCAGCCTGCGCGAGCGGTGCGCATGCGAGGACCGCGGCGAGCGCGGTGACCGCGACCGGCCGCATTGCCTTGAAACGACGCATTCTGCGTCTCCTTCGAGCTGAATGGAATTACAGGCGGCAATTCGCGCCGCTTATCGATCCATTCATGACTCAATCGGAAGCCCGCAACATGAGGCGCGCATTGGCTGTGCAGAAAGACGACCCGATCGGCCGCGCGGTCGATCCAGATCGGATCCCGATACATCCCATGTGGGACAGCAGCACCATCACCGCCCGCACCGTGCAGCGCCCAGGGCCCCGCAGCAGGC
>NZ_JBFUFO010000183.1:0-470 GCF_056403395.1 Variovorax sp. P2_H12
ACCGATGCCTATCGGCAATTCGCCGACCGGAAGGACGAGATCTCCCGCGACCCCGGACTTGCCGAGAATGCCGTACTCGGTCCACTGAAAGCCAAGCGGACGGCGAGCATCGACCGTATCGCCACCGCCGTCGGACGCAGTGCGGACCGTCCGGACGGGCTGGACGGGCTGGCCCCGTGCAGTCTGCGCGCCGACGACAGCAATGACATGGGAGATCAGGGCGCCGGCCAGGGCCAGGGTCAGGACGACGGCCAGGACGACGGCCAGGACGGCGGCGCGAACCAGGGCGCCGACGACGGCCAGGATCAAGGGCAGGATCAAGGTCAGGACCAGGGCCAGGACCAGGGCCAGGGCCAGGGCCAGCAGGGCAACGGCCCCGAGGCGTCCGACTTCGTCGACATCCAGTCCGTGCAGCCCAATGTCGACAGGCCACGCCAACGCCGCGGCGCCTCGCGCGGTACGTTCACCAC
>NZ_JBFUFO010000184.1:0-467 GCF_056403395.1 Variovorax sp. P2_H12
GTCAGGTCCAGCTCCGCGTCGAGCGCGCCCAGCATCACCGACATCTCGTACCGGGTACGTCGCGCCATCAGATTCCCGCCGAGGGTGGCCCGCCGCCGGATCCGCTGGGTGGCGATGCTGCCCCAGCCCGTGGCCAGACCCGGCAGGGCGGCCCGCACCCGGGCATCGTGCGAGCCGGTGTGATGATCGACCCCGGCGCCGATCTCCAGCGTCGAGCCGTCCCACTCGACGGCGCCGAGCTCGGGTACGCGCTCCAGCGACACCAGGGTCCGGCAGTCGAGACCCTCGCGGAACCGTGCGAAGAGATCGCTGCAGCCCTGTGCATAGACCGCACCGCGGGTTGCCCCCGCCGCCACGGCCTCGGCCGCCGTCACGGGACGTTCCAGGACGAAGTCGGGGATGGTGCGCTGGGTGGGCGCCACCATCCCGGTGGGGAGCAGGAGCATGCGGACCGTGCCTCCTGGGGC
>NZ_JBFUFO010000185.1:0-465 GCF_056403395.1 Variovorax sp. P2_H12
GTTCCATGCTGGGCCTGGGCTGCCCCATCGGTAATCCGGAATTTGACCTAGATTCCGCACGGGGTGGTGCCGTTCTTCCTCGGTAACTTGACGCGGTACGCCGGCAGGCGTCATGACAGTCATGCGGCTCAGTGCCGCCGGCGTCACCGTGGTGCGGGGACCGACAAGCAGGGTTGCCGCTTCACCGCGTGCCGTCATGAAGAGGATCACGTAACAGGGCGGGTCCTGGGACTGTCCGGCGGTCCCGCCCCGTGCGCCGGTGCCGATGCCATGGGCTTCGTCATCAAGTGGTCCTCAACCCGGGCCAGTTGTGGCGCACGCGTACTCAGGCGCAGACGGGCGATATCTGCCGGAGGGCTTTCCGGCTGGGCTCGCCGGCGTTGGGGAAACAACGGCCGTGCGGCGAACCGCCGGAAAGCTGCGCCACCGGTCGGGTCCGGGTGTCCCGCAGTGGCTGCCTTCAGC
>NZ_JBFUFO010000186.1:0-465 GCF_056403395.1 Variovorax sp. P2_H12
GGGTCGAGCAGCGTGAGCTGGACGACGGACGCTCCGGCAAGCAGCCCGACGAAAGCCATCGCCGCCACCCCGGACAGCAGGGGCACCAGCAGGGCGACGGCGCCCGCCATCTCCAGGGCTCCGATGAGGTACATCGCGCCATGGCTCCAGCCCATCCGGTCGAAGGACTCGATCGCGGACTCGTGGGCGATCAGCTTGGCGAACGCGCTGAAGGCGAAGAACAGGGCGAGCAGGACCCGTGCCACGGTGAGCGCGACCGCACCCCGGCTGCGTGCCGCGGTCTCGGTCGTCCCGGTGGTGATGGTGTTCGTCGTGGTCTCGGACATCTGGGTCTCCTCGGGAGGCGTCGCGTGGTGTTGCGTACGCAAGGAAAGACCCCGCAGCGGCCCGGAACTCATCGCATCCCGGACGGCCGATCTTCTCGGTTCCCGTCGCCCGGCGACTACCTGGGCACGGCCCTTACCC
>NZ_JBFUFO010000187.1:0-464 GCF_056403395.1 Variovorax sp. P2_H12
CGGCCATCTCCGCCCGGATGCCCTCGACGGGCCGCAGCGCGCGCCTCGTCATCAGCCAGGTCACCGCGGCGACGATCAGCAGCATGACGGGCAGCCCGAGCAGCATCGCGCCGCGCACGCTGCCCACCGCCTTCTGCTCGGTGGCGAGCGGGGCGCCCGCGTGGACGGTCAGGGTCACACCGGCGCCGGTGGTCGCGGAGACCGAGGCGAAGCGGTAATCGGCGGTGTCGCCGTCGACGGTGGCGGTGCCGTTGGTGAAGTCCGGGTCGTCGGTGGAGACTTCGCCGCGGGCAGGGATGTTCCCGGTCGCGTCGTCGTCGCCACGGTTCTCGCCGCCGTGGCGGTCGCCGCCGCTGTCGTCGTCGTCGCTGTCGTCGTCGGTGCCGGTGCTCGTCGGCGCGACGGACGTATGGGGGGTGACCCGGTCCGTACCCGTGCCGGTGATCGCCTTCAGGTCCCTGGAC
>NZ_JBFUFO010000188.1:0-464 GCF_056403395.1 Variovorax sp. P2_H12
GTCCTGACCTAAGGGCTGTCCTGGCGCAGGGCGCGCACCATGACGGCGAACAGAGGGCTGTCGGGAAACGGCCGCTGGTCTCCTATGTGGGCGTATCCCCACGTCTCGTAGAGCGCCTTGACCCGGGGGTGTTCCCGCTCGCACAGCAGCGTGACCCGCTGCTCCGTGCGTCGGCTGAGCAGTTCCTCATGAATGGCGTGCGCGGCGCCCGTGTCCCGCCACGGCTTGCGCACCATCAACTCGAACAGGGCGAGCGTGCGTGACCCGGTCTCTTTCGTGAAACCTTCGGGCAGGGGGGTGGTCATGTGTGTCCACCAGCGGGCATCCTCGGGCAGCGGTGCGGCGTAGGCGTAGCCGACGGGTTCGGGCCCGGCATAGCCGATCACCGCTTCCCAGCCGGTGCCTCTGGAGTGATTCGTCAGTCGTTGATCGAAACGCGCAAGGCTGGTGAACGGCACATGCAG
>NZ_JBFUFO010000189.1:0-456 GCF_056403395.1 Variovorax sp. P2_H12
GTACTGCACCACCCCTCACATGGGAGCTATTACACGTCGTGGCAGATCGCGAAGGCGGTGAGCGAGTCACCGGGGAGGGCGAGGGTGGCGGTGGTCGTCCACCCAGTGGCAGGGCCGGCACCGACGAACACCGGCGCATTCTCCGTGACATTGACGGTGGCGGAGTTGGTGTTGTATCCGCCGCCGACAGCAACGTCGTTAGCTAGACACGGGGCAGTCGATGTGGCCAGGAGGCCGGTCCCTGTGGGGCCGGTCACGACGTAGGTGTCAAGCGCGGTATCGCCCTGCAGTCCCTGCGGTCCCTGCGGTCCCTGCAGACCTTGCGGGCCCTGCGGCCCTGCGGCGCCGTTGGCGCCGTTATTGCCGTTAACGCCCGGCAGACCCTGCGGACCCAGCGGACCCTGCGGACCCTGCGGACCCGTGGCGCCGGTAGCGCCGGGGTCGCCCGGGTCACCC
>NZ_JBFUFO010000190.1:0-455 GCF_056403395.1 Variovorax sp. P2_H12
GGCCTGGGTCTCGCCATCGCGAGAGACGTGGCCCGCAGACACGAGGGCACCCTGACGGTCACCCGATCCCCGGAAGGCGGTGCTCGCTTCGAACTACGCCTGCCGGCAAGGCCGGATCCAGGCAGATGAGGGCAACGCCGGGCCTGCTGATGAGCACGCCCCCGCCCGTTCGGGCCCGCCGGCGACTCAGGGCAGACCGAGCCCGCCCGGCGATCGAGGACAAGGCCGCCGCGCCCGTGCAACGGCGCACTCCCGCAACCGCGTCCCCCTGTCCGCGTACCCCGCCGCGCTACGGCTTGCCCCGCCGCCCTCGCAGATGATCCGCAACCGGCGTCAGCGCCGCATGCAGGTCCGCCAGTGCTTCGGGCGTCAGCAGGTCCATGAAGTGTTTGCGCACCGAAGCGACATGGTGCGGCGCGACCTTGTGCATCGTCTCCGCGCCCGTCGCCGTGAGT
>NZ_JBFUFO010000191.1:0-452 GCF_056403395.1 Variovorax sp. P2_H12
GAGCAGCAGTGCCGGGCGGGCCAACGGCAGTTGGACCTTGCGCAGTTGCTGCATCCCGGTGGCACCGAGCGAACGCGAGGACTCCATGACGACGGGGTCGACGCTGTTCATTCCCTGCGTGGTGATGCGGACGACGGCGGGCAGCGCGTAGATGACGGCGGCGGCCACCGCCGGTGCGCGGCCGACGCCGAACAGAGCGACCACAGGGATGAGGTAGACGAACTGCGGCATCGTCTGGAACACGTCGAGCACCGGACGCAGCAGGCGTTCCACCCGCTCGCTCCGGGAGGCGGCAATACCGACGGCGAAACCGATCACCAGGGTGACCTCGCGACCGGTCTGGTCGCAGGTGCCGCGATCGTCTGCCTCGGCCTGATGCTCGACCGTGTCACGCAGCCGACACAGCGCCGCACCGAAAAGGGGGCCTGACATGGCTCGTCCACGCACACCTC
>NZ_JBFUFO010000192.1:0-452 GCF_056403395.1 Variovorax sp. P2_H12
GGACGGGGTGCCCACCCACCACAGGGCGAGCACCGCGGCGGCACCACCCCAGATGAGCACGAGTATCGCCGCGGGCAGCGCCCCGGGCGGCAGGGCGGCGGTCGGTGGCCCGGAGTCACGGTGCCGGGCGCCCGGCCGGCGGGGAGCCGGACGGTCGTCCACGACAGTGGTCACGACAGCTGGTCTCCATTCTGCGCCGCTGGTCGCGGCCGGACGTTCCGGATACCGCGGCACGGCACAATCCTGGCGGCGCAACTTCTGCGTTCCCTCTGAACCACCGGCGTCGTGAGGCCGGCGCGGAAGCAAACACACAGGTGAACGGCGCCGTGCGGGATGGCAGACCTCGGTCCGGGCCGACGTTTCTCAGAAGGTTCTCAGTCGAAGTCCTCTGTGTGATCGCTTCATAGAGGCTTGACGCTGCGAGTCGTTCGCGCATCCGGAAGGTGTGCCGA
>NZ_JBFUFO010000193.1:0-452 GCF_056403395.1 Variovorax sp. P2_H12
AGGACGATCCGGTCGGTGGGGCCAGCGCGGCGGAGGCACGCGTTCCGGCCCAGCGGAGCCCGCGGACGAGCCGCCGGGCGTCGACCGCCTCCGAGCGGGGGCAGGTGCAGGCGGCCGACGCGGCTTCGGGAGCGATGCCCTCACGCGAGCCCCACACGCTCCCCGTACCGCACCATCGGATCGGCCCGGTGATCCAGGCACTCCTGCTCCTGGGCCGCAGGCAAGGCGCTGCCGCCCTGTCCCACCGCCTGGCGGATCTGATCGAGGCCATGGACCGGCTGTCCACGAGGACGGACGAACCGGGCACAGCCGCCCGGCGGCAGGGCACCGGGATCCCGACGGCTGCGGCCGGTCCGGACGGCGGCGCTGCCCGGCCCGGCGGGGCCGAGGACGCCGGCCCGCTGCGCGACGCCTACTGGTGGGCCGCTCACCTCCTGTCGCAGACACTGCTC
>NZ_JBFUFO010000194.1:0-450 GCF_056403395.1 Variovorax sp. P2_H12
CACCCAGTCCCGCTCCAAGTCCGACGCCTGACCCGCCGACCACGGAAACCGGCGGCGGCCGGCGCCCCCACTGACGTTCGCCCGGCTGCTGAGAGGAATTGCGGCCTCACAGGCCGCCCACCGCCAGCACGCAGACAGGGCTCCGACGACGGCCTCGCCGGAGCCCTTCGGCAGACCGCGAAGCACCGTGCACGAGCTGGAACAAGGCCTCCCAGGACATCCTCGCCCAAACACTGCCGGAGCAAGCAGAACACCCGAGGCGACACGATGACCACGGTCAGCTTCTCGTCGAACCGGCTCCTGGCCTGTGCCCGGCGACGCCGCCGTAGGACCACGACGACAGCCCGCAGCACTGCCACGTCGATCGTCAGGGACCTGACCAGACCTCCTGTCAGCCCGCCTGTACGGTCGCCGCGTTACCCATGCCGGAAACCCGGCATCGGCGAGGCG
>NZ_JBFUFO010000195.1:0-449 GCF_056403395.1 Variovorax sp. P2_H12
GCGGTGGGGCAGGGGAGGCCGGGTCGGTGCTTCCCTCCCCGGCCGATGCGGAGATTGCGGTGGGGCAGGGGAGGCCGGGTCGGTGCTTCCCTCCCCGGCCGATGCGGAGATTTCGGAGCGGCAGCGGGGCGGTCCGCGGTGGTGGCGCAGGCGTCGGGGCGAGGACGCGGCCGGGGCATCGGAGCCAGTACCCGGCACCGGAACGGGCACGGAAACCGGAACCCTCGACGTCCGCGCCCGTGCCCGGCGTTCCGTACCCGCGTCTCCGCCTTCGCCACCCTCGACGTCCGCGCCCGTGCCCGGCGCGGAGTCCTGGTACGAGGGGGATGCGGGCGCTGAGCCGTACGACTTTCTGCCGACCGACCCGTGGCACGAGCGAGCGGCCGGGGATTCCCCCTGGACCTCCGGGGGTTCCCTCTGGGTATCGCTCTCCAAGCACCCCGGGACGC
>NZ_JBFUFO010000196.1:0-449 GCF_056403395.1 Variovorax sp. P2_H12
ATCCGGCCCGGCTCGGGCACGGCGTTCATCAGGGACAGGGCCAGGGTCGACTTGCCGGAACCGGACTCCCCCACCAGACCGGTGATCTCACCGCGGCGCAGGTCGAGGGAGGCGTTCGCGACAGCCGGGTACTCCGTGCCGTTGATGCGGTAGTGGACACTGAGGTCGCGTACGCGGACCTCGGCCTCCCTGGCCTCGGCCGCGGCGTTCTTCGTCGGCGTGGTCATCAGCGCTCCCTCAGTCGCGGGTTGAAGAGCTCGTCGATCGCGTCCAGGAACAGCACCACGCCCATGATCAGGAGCAGGATGCAGGTGAGCGGGGCCAGCAGGTAGAAGATTGCCTCGGGGCTCTGCAGCGCTCCTCCGGAGAACACCGCCTGGTTGATCATCACGCCCCAGTTGGTGCTGGTGAACGGCACGATGCCGAGGAAGAACAGCCCGACCTGGGCC
>NZ_JBFUFO010000197.1:0-449 GCF_056403395.1 Variovorax sp. P2_H12
ACCGCCTTTCTCCGACGACGAGTTCCCCGGCGAATATGGCGTCGGGGGCAGGCACGACCTGGGCGGCGGGCAGTAGTTCACGCTGCCAGGACCAGCGCGGAAAGGTGTAGAGGGGCTCTCCGCCGCCGGTGACCGTCAGGCGCCAGGTGATCGCGCCCGCGGTGCCTTCCAGCAGCCGGGGCGTTGCCCGCACCCCCGGCACCTCGAAGTACGCCTCGCCCTGAGGCGGTGAGGAATCCGGGGCCCCGAACCGCTCGGTGACCGGCGGTCCGTCCGGCGGGAATACGGATATCCAGCCATGCGCCCGGGCCGGGCCGTCGTGCTTGGGTGCCACCACTTCGTGGTGGATCCACACGCCGGTGCCGGTACGGGGATCGGTCAACGTCGCGTACCAGACTTCGAGCCGCCCTGGGCGGCCGGTCATCCGCGGCGGGTAGAGCGAGTTCACG
>NZ_JBFUFO010000198.1:0-449 GCF_056403395.1 Variovorax sp. P2_H12
AACAGCACCTTGCCCGCCGGATCGAAACAGGCCCCGCAGAACTCGCTGTTGCGGTAGTCGCCCGGCGCGACCATCTTGCCGGCTGAAGCAATCTGATCGGCGCTGAGGTTCACGTTGTGGCGCGCGAACACGAAGCTCGCACCCTCGGAGGTCAGGCCGACCAGGCGCTCGATGCGACCTTGGCCTTGGTCGTCGACGCCGCCGCCGTCCTCGCAAAGCAGCACGCCGCCGCGCGGGCTGATCGTGATGTTGTCGGGGTTGTTGGCGGTCACCGCGTTGAGTGACACGAAGACCGCCTTGAGCATGCCCGTGGCCAGGTCGTACTCCCATACCGCGCCTTCGCCGTTGCCGCCCGCGCCCGCGTCGTTCACCCCGGTCGCGGTGTCGACGATGAACAGCTTGCCGTCGTGATGCCAGATGCCTTCGCCTCGCGCCATGCGCAAGCCGCC
>NZ_JBFUFO010000199.1:0-448 GCF_056403395.1 Variovorax sp. P2_H12
CCTGTGGTTTGGCTGTCATGATTGGTCGTTGTTGGCCGTTGCTTGTCGCCCTCGGAGGGCCCAGAGAGGGCCCGGTGGCGTCGCCCCGGACCCTTATCGCGAAGAGGAGCGGCCGCGCGAGCGGGCGGCCTCGACAGATCCCCACCCTGACCCGTGAGGTCACCACTGGCAGAACGCGACGGTTGCATCATCGCCTGACTTGTAGCGGGGCCATCGACGTCCCGTCGGGTCCGCTGGCCAGCCGCCGGACGTACGAGGCGGAAGACGACCGCAAGCGATTCCTTGAGGCGTGGACCAACGCCTGAGCGGCGGTGCGGCGAAGGTGTGCTCGATCGATCTGCGTCGGAAGCCCCGGCCAGCCCGGGGCCTCCGAGCTGTCAGCCTCAGCAAGATTTGCTCTACGGCCTTCTGATCCGTAGGCGGGTGCGCCGTTGAGGCTGGCCAGCCT
>NZ_JBFUFO010000200.1:0-447 GCF_056403395.1 Variovorax sp. P2_H12
GTCCCAGGCCTGACCGACCCCACCGCGATCGCCGCACTGGTGAAGAGTCTGGAGGCGCCCCTCAACATCCTCTACTCCCCGTCCGGGCCCACGGTCGCCCAGCTCGGCGAACTGGGGGTGCGCAGGGTGAGTCTCGGCTCGCTGCTGTACCGGGCGGCGCTCGGGGAGGCGATGGCCGTGGCGGCGAACATCCGGTCGGGCCGGCCGGTGGGCGGGGACGTACCGACGTACGCACAGGTGCAGAACCTGAGCGTACGTGGGCACGACCCGGGCCCGGGCTCGCGCTGAGCCCGGGCGATCAGTTGGCGAAATCGTCGCCGAAGTAGGAGATCCCGGCAGGCCCGCCGACCGATCCCGGGCCGAAGGCCGTCGATCCGGTCGCCGTGATGCCGCTGGTCCCCGTCTTGAACAGCCAGACCGAACCGACGCCGTTGTTCTCAGCGGAAG
>NZ_JBFUFO010000201.1:0-445 GCF_056403395.1 Variovorax sp. P2_H12
CGCCACTACACATCGCGAAGGGCATCACGTAACGCCTCGGCTTGGCGATCGAGCGCCCGGCGCATCGCGTAGGCCGTGTGCGCAGTGTGTGAGCCGACTTCCTGTTCCCGGGGTTTTGATCCGCCGCCGAGTGACAGCCTCGTGGCTACGTACTCCTCACCGGCGTAGGCGAGGAGCAGGAAGACTTCCACGGCCAGATCGCGGCGACGATTTTGGACGCTGATCACCAGCGGGTAGCTGTCGCTGGGACGGTGAGCCTCGGGACCAATGCAACCGAGTTCGTCACGCAGGAAGTTCATCCTCGTCGATGCCTCGGCAACGAAGGTCTTTAGGCGGATGTCCATGGTTGGGAGTATCGGTGCACTTGGGGGTTTCCGGCAGGGCGGCCTTGGTAGCGGTCGGACTGCCAACGACAGCGGAATGCTTGGCGCAGTCGACTGGCAAC
>NZ_JBFUFO010000202.1:0-444 GCF_056403395.1 Variovorax sp. P2_H12
GCCGGACGATGACGGGCTGCGCGGGCCTGCCCCAGAGAGGTGCCCGCTGAACTGGGAAGACGGGCGTCCCTGCACAACCATCAGGCCCCCGACGCAGGGGCGCGCTGCCCCGGCCAACCGGCGTGAGCACTTTCAGTCAGACCCCCTGGGTCTCCCGATCGTACGGAGGACCGGAATCAACCCGCCAACAAGGTGAGGAGCACTTCACTCGGCGGATTGGGCGTTGCCGGAGCATCCGTCATAGGTAACTCCAGGTCGCTGCATGTACGCTGACCGGGATCTGGCCCTCCTGATGAACGGACCGACCTGATGAGAGTCGTGTTCACCGGACACGTGATCGAATGGCGTGGGCCTTCACCGTTCTACTTCGCCACCGTGCCCGAGGAACAGTCCGCCGACATCCGCGAGGTGGCTGTCATGGCGACGTACGGCTGGGGCGTGATC
>NZ_JBFUFO010000203.1:0-444 GCF_056403395.1 Variovorax sp. P2_H12
GGATGGCTCGGTCAAGGGCGGGGCGAGGGCGGGTCGCTGACCGTCACCTTCATCCCGCCCGGCTCGTCCTCCAGCTCCTTGACGGCCTCTTTCGTCGCGTCGCCGATATGGGCGTTGAAGATGTCCTCGACGAAGCCGGCCAGGACCTTGTTGTCGATGCCCTTGCACTCCGGCGGGACGGTGCCGTCGGCGGTGTTCTCCACGAACCGCTTCTCCATGACGGCCCTGCAAGCCTTCGGATCGGCCTTGGCGGGCTCGTCGCCGCAGCCGGTGAGGACGAGGAGCAGGGCGGCGGCGCCGGTGGCGGCTGCGACAGTGCGGGTACGGCTGCGCATGGTCCCCCCCAGGACTCTGCATGATCAGAGCGTCATTCTCCGCCAGGATCAGGCCCTTCGTCACCGGCCGACGGGTCACAGCTCCAGGTCGACGACCACCGGCGCGTGG
>NZ_JBFUFO010000204.1:0-444 GCF_056403395.1 Variovorax sp. P2_H12
CGTTTATCTGGACCGGGCGGCGGCTACCCTGTTCGCCGCGATGGCGTCCGGTGACGAGACGGCCTTCGCCGGACTGGCGGATGACGCGGTGGGCGCAATCGCCGTGCTGCTCACGGACCTTGCGCTGCGGGACGCTCAGGAGCCCGGAGCGTACGCGACGACTCTGCGGATCCTGCTGGTCCCGCTCGACCCTGCCGTACGCACCCGAGGCTTTCTGGCCGTCGGTGACGGCGGTACGGCGCTGCTGCGGGCGGGCGCGTGGCATCTGGATGTCACCGAGAGGGAGGACCAGGGGGCCACCGGCGTGATCGATACCCGTACGGCAGCGCTTCCGCTCGCCCGCACCGCGGTGACCAGGCTGCTCGGCCCCGCCATGCCGGGCGATGCGCTCGTACTCTGCACCGATGGACTCTCCACCCCCCTCTCGGGCGATCAGGAGATGCG
>NZ_JBFUFO010000205.1:0-440 GCF_056403395.1 Variovorax sp. P2_H12
TCCGGAAGTCTCGTGGCCCGGACGATGATGTCGAAGTTGGTACCACCGGCCACGAGGACATGCTTCCCGGCGATCACGGCTGCCCCAGACGGTAGCTCTCGAACAGGACATGCCGCACCAGCCGTTCCCTACTTCGGGGACTGCTCTGCTGCGGAAATGTCGCATGGGCGACAAGGTCGTGGACCAGTTCCTCGAATCTGTCGTCGTCCGAGCCGATGTCGTGGAATCCACGCATGAGTTCTCGGTGGAGCTCCCCCGGCTGCACCCTCAGCTCGTCGAGCCAGGACCGGTTGGCCATGAGAACGTTGGCCGCCGCCGCACGAAGTCCCGCCTGTGCACTGTGCGGAAGCATGTCCGAGTTGAGCAACTCGAAGTAGTCGTCGTCGTCACGGGCGTGCATCCGGAGATTCTGCCCGCCGACCGCCAGGACGTCCCTGTTC
>NZ_JBFUFO010000206.1:0-440 GCF_056403395.1 Variovorax sp. P2_H12
TCCAGGCCGAGGACGACCCGCATCGTGGTGGACTTGCCGGCACCGTTGGGGCCGACGAAACCGGTGACCTGTCCGGGCCTGACGGTGAACGTCATCCCGTCCAGCGCGGTGGTCGGCCCGTAGCGCTTGCGCAGGCCGGTGACTTCCACGGTTGCTTCCATGCCCGGCAGACTAGGCAGCACGGTGCCGCGCGGTCGTCACGCCGGACAGCGACTTCTGCCCTCCCTGGCACGAGGGATGTCCGGCGCCACGGGTCCCTCACGAGAGGGATGCGAGGGCGCGCACCCGCGGCAAGAATGACCGACGTGGACGAACACCGGCAGAGCGGATGGGCCGAGCGGGCGTGCCGCATCGGTGCCGATCCCCGTACGCCCGCCGTGGCCGCAACGTTCCTGGCGCTGCTCGCGGTGACCGAGTCGTTCGCGCGGACGGCGGACAGC
>NZ_JBFUFO010000207.1:0-440 GCF_056403395.1 Variovorax sp. P2_H12
GTACTTCAGGTCCTCCCAGTGCGCCCGCGTGAGCTTGCCGGTGACGGTGAGCTTGCCGCCCTTCTTCACCGGCTCGGGCGAGGCGTTGGTGACGAGGGTCGCGGCGCGCTTGACCTTGTACGAGGCGATGCCGTCGGAAATCCAGTAGTCACCGTCGTTGGCCTTGACCGTGGCGTTCACCGTCCACGCCCCAGCCATCACGTTGGCGTCTTCGGTCGAGTACCCGGGCATCCAGCCCGGGACGATCTTCATCATCGCGGTGCAGACCGACGTCGTGGTGCTCTGCTTCACGCACGTCACGGCACCGTCCTGCTCCGCGACCCCACTACCGCTGCTGGAGCCGAACGTACTGACCCGGGTCACCCCCTTCACCCCTGAGTTGTCCTTGATCGTCATGACGATCGGGTACCTGATGGTCTTCGACGTCCCCACGATGACGT
>NZ_JBFUFO010000208.1:0-438 GCF_056403395.1 Variovorax sp. P2_H12
CAACGGGTGGGAGAACCGGAACCCCTTGTTCTCGTCGCGGGGTGTACGCCGACGCAGCCGCGGCCGCCACCGACCGCGCGGCGCGTCGTCCGCCTCACCGGAATCACCATCGTCGGAGCCGGCCCCGGTACCGTCACCCTCCACGCCCTCGTCCGCATCCGCACCGGCCCCCTCCGCAGCACCCTCCACCGGCGGCCGCGGTGGCCTCAGCAGCTCGGCGATCTCCACCCCGCCCACGAACCCCGGCACCTCCACGCCGTCGCCGAACGGCCCGGACTCGATGCGCCACCAGTCGGGTTCGCTCCCGGACGCGCCCAGTTCGTCCGTCCCCGCCATGTGCGGCGGCGACGGCACCCGTTGGGCCGGCACATCGCCCGCCGAAATCCCCGAGGCCCCCGAGATCTCCGAGGCCCGAGAGGTCCCCGTCGCCCCCTCCGA
>NZ_JBFUFO010000209.1:0-437 GCF_056403395.1 Variovorax sp. P2_H12
GATCAGAGGCAGATCAGAGGCAGATCACCCTGGGTCGTACGTACAGGCGGGACGGTTCCTCACCCGGAAGCGGGAGGTCGCCGCGCCTCAGAACAACGCTGGTGCCACTCGCCCGGACTTGGGCCAGGCCGGTCACTGTCAGCGGGGCCACCGGCCGGAGGGCCGGGTTCAGCGACAGGGCAGAGTGATGCGTCAGCCGGGTCTCACCGGCCAATCACCACCCGGTGCCCGTCCGTGCCCTCAGGGACGCCGGTACGGAGGCCCTCGAGGAACGTCCGCTTACGGGTCGTCTTCGTCTGGGTGGCGTCCCGCGAAGGCACGTAGATACCGATGAGCCTCCTTCGCTGCCAGGCGCTCCACCTCTGCGGATATGACGACCAGGCGGACACGTCGGAGTGGCTCGCCCATCAGCAGCGCACCGAGGCTCAGGACTGGCT
>NZ_JBFUFO010000210.1:0-436 GCF_056403395.1 Variovorax sp. P2_H12
CCGATGCCCATCGCAGGCAGACGCTCAGCAACCGCGAGTTCGCCGAACAGCGTCAGGCCACCCGCAACGCGTCATGGGCGTCACCCCCGGACTGGCGGCGGGGCCCACACCTCAGTGACAACAGCTGCAGCACCTGCCACGCCTGACACATCGGCAGTCCGGGGCGACGGATGTCGGATCCGAGGCGGGTGGCCGGTTCGAGAGCTACGGCGGCTGCGCCCAGCAGCCCCGACACGCCATTCCCTAGCGGGTGCCGTCCACCCGGCGCCACGTGGCCACCGGCCCCGGGTCCCGGTCGTCCTCGGGGGTGACCCAGAAGGCCTTCCCGAGCTCGGCGCTGAACTGGGCGCCCGTCCGTCCGTCGCCGGACGACCGGCCGGTCAGACGCCGACCGATCCATGGAGCCAGATGACGGCGTGCGAAGCGGAGGTCGTCG
>NZ_JBFUFO010000211.1:0-436 GCF_056403395.1 Variovorax sp. P2_H12
GCCCAAGGGCGTCATGGGCCCCCGTTCGAGATGTCCGGCGTTGAGGTGTGTGAGGACGCGCACCACTCCGGCGGCACGTTCGGCCCGCGTCGTGTCGATCTCGGTGATCYGCCCGGAGCCCACCGTGCTGCGCACGAGTACCGCGTGGGCCATGCCGCGATAGGCGAAGTCGCTGGGATACGGCGCTTTGCCGGTCACCTTCAGCGGCCCGTCGACACGATTGACACCGGGCCCGAGCAGCCGGGGGCGCGAAATTGTCGTCATGACCAGACTCCCGTGACGGTCTGCAGCGTGCGCACGAGCGTGCGCTGGGCCAGTTCCACCTTGAAGGCGTTCTGCGGACGCGGCTCGGCCCCGGCCACCGCTGCCCGGGCGGCGCTGGCGAACACCTCGCCGCCGGCCCGGCTGCCGGTCAGCACCGCTTCCGCCTCCAGGG
>NZ_JBFUFO010000212.1:0-436 GCF_056403395.1 Variovorax sp. P2_H12
GGTGAGCAGCAGCTCGTACCCCTGGCGCTGGTGGAAGGACTCCTCCTTGCAGATGCGGACCATGGCCCGGGCGTACGGACCGTACGAGCAGCGGCACAGCGGCACCTGGTTGGTGATCGCGGCGCCGTCCACCAGCCAGCCGATCGCGCCGACATCCGCCCAGGTCAGCGTTGGGTAATTGAAGATCGACGAATACCTCTGGCGGCCCGCGTGGAGCTTGTCGAGCAGCTCTTCGCGGCTCGTCCCGAGGGTCTCCGCCGCGCTGTAGAGATAGAGCCCGTGTCCTGCCTCGTCCTGCACCTTGGCCATCAGGATCGCCTTGCGGCGCAGCGAGGGGGCGCGGCTGATCCAGTTTGCCTCGGGCTGCATGCCGATGATTTCGGAGTGGGCATGCTGGGCCATTTGCCTGACCAGCGAGGCCCGGTAGGCGTCCGGC
>NZ_JBFUFO010000213.1:0-435 GCF_056403395.1 Variovorax sp. P2_H12
GGGGCGGCGAGCGACCGGGCAGCTGCCAAGTCGCCTACGAAAACGATCACGTCGTGCTCCGTCACGGCGAAGACACGGTGGCGCGGCTCAGCGGCGGAGCCGTGGAGGCTGCTCCCGACCCGCAGGTCCGACCGCGCTGGCACGTCCATTTCCGGGTGCCTGACATTGAGGCTGCCGTTCACACGGCCACTGGCCTCGGAGGCAGCAGCGTCTCTCCCGTGGAGCAATCCGAGACCGATCGCTGGATCACGCTGCGTGACCCGGAGGGTGGACTGTTCACCGTCACCTCGCCCCGGCTCGGGGACTGAGCCCTCCGGAGGCGGATCGCCGGGCATCCGCAGGCCCCGCCCGACGACGGCCGGGAACGGACGATACGCGGGCACTTCGACCGGTTCGGAGCCGCCCCTGACGGACGGCTGTTCCGGACTGTTATTG
>NZ_JBFUFO010000214.1:0-434 GCF_056403395.1 Variovorax sp. P2_H12
CGACGGACTCGTCGGCCATGCGCGCGGCCAGGCTGTCGACGTCCGCTTCCGATACTCCTACGACCGTCTCGATGCCCAGTGATCGGCAGGCTCGGATGATGCGGACGGCGATCTCGCCGCGGTTGGCGACGAACAGCCTGCGGATGTCGTGGCGGACGACAGGGGCGGCGTGACTCATTTTGCGGCCTCCGTCTCGTCCGGGGCGATGATCATCAGGATCTGGTCACTGCTCACCGCTTGACCGTGCTCGACGAGGATGCTGTGGACCCGGCCGGTCACCGGTGCGGCGACCGAGTTGAACATCTTCATGACCTCGACCAGGCACATGGTGGTGCCGGCGGTGATCGGCTCGCCCTCCTCCACGAAGGGCGGCTGGTCGGGTGCGGGCGTGCGGTAGAACGTCCCGGGCATGGGCGCCCGAATCGCCGTCATGC
>NZ_JBFUFO010000215.1:0-434 GCF_056403395.1 Variovorax sp. P2_H12
TCCGGTGGCTCTAGGGCTCACCGCCTGTTCGTCCACGGCAGGATCCGGCGAGGCCGGCGGTGAACCCAAGGTCACCTCCACTCCCGCCCTGCTGCAGACGGCAGGAATTGCGTACCCGCTCGACGGATACGCGGCGACCTATGAGGAGGAGGTGACCCTGAAGCGTGCCCAGAACATCCTGGTAACCCAGTGCATGGCTGAATTTGGGTTCAAGTACCGAGCTCCCGAGCCGCCCGAAGCCACGAAGTCGGCGCCGAATTCCCGTATATACGGGGTGGTGGACATGGCGACGGCCACACGGTATGGATACAAGGCCCCGGTGGCTTCTGGCAGTGAACCGCAGAAGCAGCAAGTCGATCTCAGTGAAGCGGAGACCATGGTTCTGCGTGGTCCGCGGAACCAGAAACCCGACACGCTGTCGCGCAGCCTGGAAG
>NZ_JBFUFO010000216.1:0-434 GCF_056403395.1 Variovorax sp. P2_H12
CGGCAGCTGCGTGGAGGAGCGCACCTTGTCCACCGCGTCGCCTGTCCCCAGCTCGGCAACGAGGGCTCGCGCGTCCGCCATGCGCAGGTTGCCCGTGGCGGTGAGCGCGCGCCCCTCAGGGCCCGCCCAGTCGGCGATCCCTCGCAGCCACCGCAGCGCGCGGGACGTCTCGGCGCGTGCACGCAGCTCCTTCTCCGCCGGCAGCAGGACCGGCAGCTGCGGTTCGGCGCGTGTCACGGCTGCCGGGCCGCGCGTCAGGTGGTTGCGCAACACCTCGTCCAGTACGTCCTGGTCGTACGGCACCTCGCCTTGCTGAGCCTGCTCCACGAAGCTTTCAAGCGCCGCCGGATCCTGGACATCGACCCCCTGCTCGGCTGCGGTGACCGCCCAGAACTTCGCCATGCCCCAGCGGCTGCGGTCAGCCATGGCGGGGG
>NZ_JBFUFO010000217.1:0-430 GCF_056403395.1 Variovorax sp. P2_H12
GTACGCCGCAGCTGGCGACCTTCCACGACCTCGACCACGGCTGGAAGACCGCCCAGCAGGCCTGGCACGGCGGCTGGATGGACGGCTGGGTCCCGGCGAAGACCCCGGCCACCATGGCCTACCTGGACCGGGACGACATCCCGCTGCACTACGCACTGGCCGACGCCTTCACGATCTGCGACGCCTACCACGCGTCCATCCACTCCTCGACCAGCCCCAACCGCAACTACCTGTGGTCCAGCCTGTCCGGCCATGAGCCGGACGGCCGCCGCGCCGTCGACAACGACGCCAACGACGAGGACGTCCACCCCGGCTACGACTGGCCGACGTACGCCGAGCTGCTGGAGCGGGCGGGCCGCAGCTGGCAGACGTACAGCGAGTGGGAGAACTACACCGACAACCAGCCGGAGTTCTTCGCCACCTTCAAGGC
>NZ_JBFUFO010000218.1:0-430 GCF_056403395.1 Variovorax sp. P2_H12
GGGCCATGTACCACTCTCCCGTCGGTCTCCCTTCCGTCACCCGTCCCTTATTGTTCCGGTTCGCCCTTTACGAGTAACGCATTACTCGAAGGGATTACGCAGAATCGCGGTATCGGCACCTGATCGGCCGAAATCCATGCCGATGCCGGCGGCTACCGCGGGCTGGGCGCCCGGACGGTCGGGCGCGTGATGACTCCACCGCACCGCAAGTTCACGGCGCACGGCCCACTCCTCGCGCCGTATCCGCGTTGAGCACGGCATCGCACACCTCAAGAGCCGGCGGACTCTCGCCCTCCATCACGGCCCTGGCGAGCACATGACACCCATCAAAACTGTCACCACATGCCATATCGGGACACGGCGGCGCCCCCGTGCGTGGCTCGCACAGGGGCGCCGTGATGAGGGCCGGAATCAATGCGACCTGTTCGCG
>NZ_JBFUFO010000219.1:0-429 GCF_056403395.1 Variovorax sp. P2_H12
CTTCCGGCCAGCAGGCGTACGGCTCCTGGGCGCATCGCCTGCAGCAGCCGTCCGGCGAAGTGCGTCAGTCCGGGGCCTGCCATGGCCAGACCGATCGCGGTCAGTGACCATCCCGCCAGTACCCACGCCGGGGTGGTGTCGAGCTTCCCCGGCAGGGGGAACGCACTGCCCGAGCCATCACGGCTCGAGTACGCTTCGACCGCGAGACCGACCGCTGTCAGCGCCACACCCCACGGCAGTCCGGTCGGCGCCGGTGCCGGAGCCGGCATCTGCTCGTCCGGCGAGATGTCCTGCTCGTCGTCGTCCGGCACCGCCGCCTGCACCGGCCGGGTGCGCAGCGCCATCGCACTTGCCGTCGCCGCGGACACCGGTGCCAGCGCCAGCAGCATGAGGGCCGCGGCCACCGGCAACGGGGCGCCTGCGCCGAGC
>NZ_JBFUFO010000220.1:0-429 GCF_056403395.1 Variovorax sp. P2_H12
TGCGTAGACGATCAGCGCGGCGTTCTGCGCTGCTACACAGCCCACTCCACTCCCAACCCGAAGGCGCGCAGGCGTGGCCGGGAGACCGCACGCAGAGCCCAGTCGGCAGCCCGGTGACGGTCGCGCCGGGCGGGCTCCTCCTGGAGGCGACCCACGACACCGAGACCGCCACCACCGCCCTGCGCATTCACGCCGTGCCCAGCTGCCCCGTCCCACCCGCACGTCCCCATCGTCGCGAGCGATCAGGACGTGCTCAAGAAGGTAGGGACGCCTGAACACCCCACAAGGACGGCCGCCGGGCGGGGTCACAGCTTCCGTGGCAGGAACCGAATCGATGGCGATGTCGTCGAAGGGGCAATTGAGCTGCTGAAAGGCCTAGCCGTGACGAAATCCAGCATGTACCTGCTCGCCGCATCCGCTGCGCTTGCC
>NZ_JBFUFO010000221.1:0-429 GCF_056403395.1 Variovorax sp. P2_H12
GGGCACGGGGCACGGGGCACGGGGCACGGGGCACGGGGCACGGGGCACGGGGCACGGGGCACGGGCGAACTGGGCTGCCCATAAAAAGAGTCGGGCACGTAGCCCGCCCGCCCATCGGACGGCTGCACAACGATGCCTGCCCGACGGGCGGTTTCATTTTCGTTCAGAGTTTTGGACGAAATACTGACCATTAGGCGAATGCGCGGATGACAATCCAATACTCATCATCTTCCACCGAAACAGCGCACAGATGGTGTCCGTCAGCTGACAGTGTCAGGAATTCAGGTGAACCTGTTGCCGCTGCAATCCGGGAAGGGAGGTTGACTCCGATGGAGTCTCTCACGCGCACCCAACCCACAGCGCTGCCGCCGCTCCCCGGCGGAAGGATGAGGAACTCGCCGGCCCCTGCGACCAGGAGTGCCTTGGACG
>NZ_JBFUFO010000222.1:0-428 GCF_056403395.1 Variovorax sp. P2_H12
GTGCTGCACCTTCCAGGGCTGTTCGATCTGGACCTGGGCACAGGCGAGTTGTGAGCGCAGGGCGTAGGCGTGCGGTCCCGCGTACGCCATGGGCGTAGGTTCGGGGCTGCACGCCACCCTGCCCGTCGGCAACCGAGGAGAGTGCACACGGCATGGCTGAACAATCCCGCACATCGCCGGTACCAAGAGCGTCCCAGGTCCAACTCTCCGCAGGTCCCGTTGAGTACCAGGACACCGGCGGTGACGGGCCCGCCGTCGTCCTGCTGCATGGCGTCGCCATGGACGGCTCGCTGTGGCGGCACGTCGTCGCCGATCTGCGCTCCGACCACCGGTGTGTTGWCCCGACCCTGCCACTCGGCGGCCACCGCCGCCCCATGAAGCCGGACGCCGACCTTTCGATCCTCGGAGTGGCCCGACTGGTAGCGGAG
>NZ_JBFUFO010000223.1:0-428 GCF_056403395.1 Variovorax sp. P2_H12
ACCACAAGGCGTCTATTTCGCATAGGGCAAGTGGTTCTGCCGATAGCGGCTGCCATAATGGTGGGGTACATTACAATTTCTGTCAGTAATACGCTTAGTGAGACCGGTGACACGCTTCGAGATAATACGAAGAGTGTGGAGGATGCGTCAGATGCGGTGAGGGAGGCAAGTCATAGGTTGACGCTCTTGGCGAACTGTCGTTATTGGGATGTGCACGACCCGAAGCGTGCGAAGAGAGAGTGCCCAGAAATTACGGCGCCTGTGTCGGATAATAAGTGACTCCCAGTTTTCCAGGCCGGGAGTTTATTCTATACAGCAGCCCGTGTCACGGGATGGAGTGCGACCCTATTGCCAGCGGTGAGTCAGGGAGGCTCAGTGCCGTGACGGGGCGTTGGGTCAGCCACCTTGAGCGCCGATGGGATGGACTC
>NZ_JBFUFO010000224.1:0-426 GCF_056403395.1 Variovorax sp. P2_H12
GCGGAGCACCGCGCTGCCCGGCTGGACCGGACTCGACCTGGGCCGCGAGCTCGCCGACTGCG
Source organism: Variovorax sp. P2_H12 (assembly GCF_056403395.1). Taxonomy (NCBI): domain Bacteria; kingdom Pseudomonadati; phylum Pseudomonadota; class Betaproteobacteria; order Burkholderiales; family Comamonadaceae; genus Variovorax; species Variovorax sp. P2_H12. The sequence continues at coordinate 63 of NZ_JBFUFO010000224.1, forward strand.
CGCCGGGGCCGGTGTTGGTCGGCAACGACATCCAGCTTGCGACGCTCGCCGAATGCGCCGGGGGAGTGGCCGTCGGAGTACGGGACGCCATCTACCTGTACGTCGGCAACCGCCCCGGCATCGGCCTGTGGCTGCACGGCCGGCTGCACCGGGGCCACGGCGGTGCGGCCGGTGAACTGCTGCCCCCGGACGGCTGGTCGGCGGCCTACCGGCGGCTGCTCGACTGGGCCGCCGGACACCAGGGCGCGGAGCTGCCCACCCGGAACAGCGCCGCCCGCGCCGTGGTCGAGGCCGCGGCCGCCGGGGACGGCGGCGCACGGTACGCCCTGCGCGCCTTCGCCGAGTCGCTCGCCGAATGCCTGGC
>NZ_JBFUFO010000225.1:0-426 GCF_056403395.1 Variovorax sp. P2_H12
GCCCCGTCGCCAGCGCCAGCACCGGAAAGCCGGCGAGGGGCAGCAGCGAGGTGGTGAGCGCCTGATCCCTGACCCTGGCGTCGGTGACGGTGACGGTGAAGAGTGCGAGCAGTGCGGCGAGGCCACCGGCGACGGCCGCGGGAAGCGAGTGCGAGGCGAGGCCCGAGAAGGTCACGGCGAGGCCGATACCGACGACGGCCCGGGTCGCGTTGCGCAGCCGCAGCCGTCCCGGGTCCGGAGCCACCAACATCCGCTTCAGCACCGCTTGGCTCTCCCCACTATGTCCTGGCATGAAAAAGGCGCCGCGGGATCCGCAGCGCCATCGACTGGGTTCATGACAGCATCCGAACACCATCTGGCTCAAGTCGGCCCGCTCCCTCTGGGCCATTGGCACAGCCTGCTGCCCTTTCGATGCGCCATGGGAAC
>NZ_JBFUFO010000226.1:0-425 GCF_056403395.1 Variovorax sp. P2_H12
CTCGGAGACAACGCGTCGGCGTACCCGATCGGACCTGGCTGGGGCACCGAGAAGCCTGAGGCGGAGGAACTGCTGATGCTCGCGTCACCACCCACTGCCCCGAGCTCCGAGACCAGGTCATCAAGGAGATGCAGCAGGCGCGGCTGTACTGAGAACGGCGCGGACATGGGGGCTGATCGACATTTTTCAGTCACGCCCCTATGCGTGTGGCTGGTACGGGTGCATCGTTGACCGCGCGGGATCCCCGAAGCCCTCAGGCCGAGGCCCCGTTTCGGGTCCCGCCAGGAGCTGCGTACTGTGCGGGGTCCGCCGCCCCTCCCGACCTCCCCACGGGAGGCTTCGCGGCTGTGGTCTTTCGGCTGTCAGCGCCTCGTGCCGTGCTCGATGTGCCCGGTGTCGCCGTACCTCGAAGCCGTCGACACTGC
>NZ_JBFUFO010000227.1:0-425 GCF_056403395.1 Variovorax sp. P2_H12
GTGCCGGCCGGGGTGACGCCCTCCGGCGGAGCGATCGTCCGGTGTTCCTTCTGCGCCGGGCTGACGTCCACATCGCCCGGTGGATCGGCCGGCAGCCGGATCTCCCCGAGTCCGGCCTTCGCCCGCACCTGGACCGTCACCGCCTTCGGTACGACGACCACCGCCCGGCCCGCGCCGACCCGCACCCGGGTGCTGACCGTGTCCCCCTTCGGGACCGGCACCTTTGTGAGGTCGAGCGTGCCGACCCCGGAGCCCAGTTCGTACCGCGGCTGGACCGCGGCGACCGAGGCCGGGCGCCACTCCTCGCGCACCCACTGGGTGCTGATGTCCTTCGGCAGCGTGGCCGCGCCCGCCAGCAGCACCGCCGTGATGACCGACAGCAGCACCGTGCCGAATCCGGTCCGGCCGAGGAACGTGCTGACCAC
>NZ_JBFUFO010000228.1:0-424 GCF_056403395.1 Variovorax sp. P2_H12
TCGCTCCGCCGCCCGGTCAGCATCTCGGTCAGGATCCGCCGCGCGCCTCTCATCAGCCGCGTGCCCGAGCATGCGGACGTACCCGGCCCTGCGGATCGTCCACTGCCCACGGCATGTGCGCCCGGCGCACGCCCTCTGACCGGGTGACAGTGCACATCATCTTTCCGCGCCCGTCGTTGATCTTGCGAGTGAATCCACTTCGGGGACCGTCCCGTCGTTCCCCGGCCGACTCGATGGAGAACCATCAAATGAACTCCAGAATGCTCACCGTCGCCGCTGCACTGACCGTCGCAGGTCTCATCGGGGCCGGGTCCGCCACGGCGGCGCCCGGAACGGTCTCGGGCGCCGGCGGCAACCGCGTCGGAACGGTGCGTGCCAACGGCGACGCACACGCCAAGGAGGGCGGCCTCAGCGTCGGCTGGAC
>NZ_JBFUFO010000229.1:0-424 GCF_056403395.1 Variovorax sp. P2_H12
CACCACCGGCACCCACCACCGGCACCCGGCCACCTACGCCGCCATCGACCCCGAAGTCGCGCTGGACGCACTGCTGTTGGGGCGACAGGAGCAGCTGCACAAGGCGAGGGTCCGGGCCGGCGAGTTCACCGAGCGTTTCCGCCGGGCGGCGGCCGACCGGGACCCGGCCGAGGTCATCGCGCGCATCACAGGCGCGGAGGCCGTGCAGCAGCGAAGCCACCAAGTGATCCGCAGCGCGCAGCAGCAGCTGCGCGTCTTCGACAAACCGCCGTACCACGCCAACAGTGAACTCGACCCGAACCAGGCCGAACTCGACCTGCTCGCCCGCGGGGTGTCCGTCCGGGGCCTGTACGACGCGGAGAGCATCGACATGCCCGGCCGGGTGCACCTGCTGCGCATGTGGGCGGCGGCGGGCGAACAGGCC
>NZ_JBFUFO010000230.1:0-423 GCF_056403395.1 Variovorax sp. P2_H12
GTTCATGGCGTGCAGTGCTACGCGCTCCGGCTCTTGGTCGCGTCGTGAACGCGCTCCGTTTCAGCCTCGATCCCGGTCATCTGAGATCTTCTGATCGGGCAATTGTACCGCTTTACAAGCTCGATCAGCAGGCCTGCTGATCTGCCTGCGCCCCCTGTTTCTCGGGGGGACACGACCTATTCAGAGGCGGGGTACCGGCGGTGCGAGGTGAGACAAGCCGCCATTTCGGCACCCCTCCCCCAGGCRCGTCCARAGCATGCAGAAACCCCCGCTGATTGCGCGGGTCGACGGCGTCGACTACGACCAGCTCGGCTCGCTCGGCCCGATGCTGAACGCCGTGGCGCGGTGGACCAAGCGGTACATCCACGCTGCGGTCGGGTCACGCGGTCACTTTGGCAATGAACGCGGCGAGATTCGCCACGG
>NZ_JBFUFO010000231.1:0-422 GCF_056403395.1 Variovorax sp. P2_H12
CACCGTGGAGGAAGCACCCATGGCCGCAGTCGGCGCCACCCCCAAGCCCGCCACACCAACCGCACCGCACTGACCACGGTGGAGCGCCTTACCCGCTTCACCGCCACGCCGAGCCTGATGAAACTGCCTGCTCTCTTCGCTTCCGCGTTGCGGGGCTGACCCGCCGCGCCCAGCGCGCACACCGACACGGTTCAGCGCATCAGGGTGCCTCCCTCCGCGCACTGCCCCTGCCGTGATGCTGCCGTTCCACGGACACGTTCCGGTGGGCGGTGCCGCCCGTCCATCGCCCCCACCGACACACCCTACGGAGACCTCATGCTCAACCTCGCCTCCATACTGGAGAACAGCGCCCGTGCCGTGCCCGACCGCACGGCCGTCGTGCTGGGCGTCCAGCGGCTGACCTACGCGGAGCTGGACACAGC
>NZ_JBFUFO010000232.1:0-420 GCF_056403395.1 Variovorax sp. P2_H12
GCTCGGTACCGTCGGGCTGCGTCACGCCGCCGTGGTCTCGGCCGGGGTGGGGCTGTGCCTGGGCGCCCTCGCCCTGCTCCTGGTGGCCTTCACCGAAGAGCGTCATCAGGGTGCCTCGGTGGCCTGGGTGCTGGCGGCGTTCTCCGCGGGGAGCGCGGTCGGTGGTCTGGTGTACGGCGCCGTCTCGTGGCGCATGTCAAGTCGGGTGCGGCTGACGGTACTTGGCGCGGCTCTGGGGCTGTCCTTGGTCGCGGCGGGGGTGTCGCCGAACGTGTACGTCCTGGTGACCGTGGTCGCCGCAGCCGGACTGTTCGTCGCGCCCGCCATCACCACCGCGTATCTGATCGCGGACGAGTCCGTCGACGCGGGCAGCCGTACGCAGGCCGGCGCCTGGGTCAACACCGCGCTCAATGCCGGGTC
>NZ_JBFUFO010000233.1:0-420 GCF_056403395.1 Variovorax sp. P2_H12
CTGTACGGATGCCCAATGGTTGTACGTCAATGACGGGCGTGGTCGCTGTGCGGCGGCGTCAGCCGTCCGTAGGGCCGTCCGAGGCCGCTCAGCAGTAGCCGACAATGACCAATGGCGACTACTCAGGCAGACGTGGCGAAGCCCCGGAGCTGCAGGAACGCAGGTCCCCGAGACCCCCTGCAAGACCCAGGGCAAGAAGGCACAGCCGTTTTCGTTGCCTCCCTGTCGAAGTCCTTCCCCAGAGCTCCGGATGTCCTCCGGAGGTATCGGCTCCACCGGCGAAGCACGCGAGCTGCACCGCACCGCCCGAGATAGCAGGCCCCGGATTTACCAACAGCGTCCGGATCCCGGTGCGGGCCGCCCGCATATTTTTTGCGTGCACACAGGCATAGCGGGGGGCCGTCGCGGACGTCATGAAGG
>NZ_JBFUFO010000234.1:0-419 GCF_056403395.1 Variovorax sp. P2_H12
CCCGAGGGTCGTTCCATCGTGGTGTTGGCCAAGGAGCAACACGCATTGCGGGCCCGCACCGAGGGCGAACTCGCGCACGCGAACTTTGTACTGTTCACCGCCCAGAGCCGGATGAGCGGAGTGGATCTCGACGATCCCAGCAACCACCGGGCGCTGCGCAAGGGCGCCGCGGCGGGAGCAGGCCGGTGGGAAGCTTGTCGCGATGACCGGCGACGGCACGAATGACGCGCCGGCCCTCGMGCARGCGGACGTCGGCGTGGCSATGAACACCGGCACKTCGGCCGCCARRGARGCCGGGAACATGGTSGACCTGGACTCCAACCCGACCAAACTGATCCTGTTCGCCCGCTGCGCCGATGCGGACGAACCACGCGGGCGGCCTACGCCAGTGACATGGGGCGGCGGGTGTTATGCCACTT
>NZ_JBFUFO010000235.1:0-419 GCF_056403395.1 Variovorax sp. P2_H12
GGGTTGTACTTGGTGGTGACCAGGCGGTGCCGGGGGTCGAGCGGGGTGGCGACCGGTGCGCCCAGATAGACATCGCCGAGGCCCAGCACCAGATACTCGGCGTCGAAGACCGTGCGGTACACGTCGTCGACCGAGTCCAGGCCGTTGACGCGGCGGATGAACTCGATGTTCCACGGGCACCAGGGGGCGTCGTCGCGTACCCCCGCCATATATCGGGCGATGGCTTCGCGGGTCGCCGGATCGTCCCAGGACAGCGGCAGATGCACGGTCCGCGACGGCACGGTCAGAGCGTCCGTGGGCGGGAGCGCCGCCTCGGTGGTGTGGAGGAGTTCCAGGAGCCGGTGCTGGGGGAGGAGCGCCGGATCCGTCTGGATCTGGAGCGAGCGGATGCCGGGGGTGAGGCCGGTGATGCCGGGTAC
>NZ_JBFUFO010000236.1:0-419 GCF_056403395.1 Variovorax sp. P2_H12
CTCCTGCACCGTCCTCGGCGCCGTCATCATCCATCTCTTCGGCGGACAACGCGCGGCGTCGTTCCTGGACAGTGTCAGGCAATTCATGATCACCAACAGCACCGTGATTACCGCGATCGTGCTTCTCCTTCTGGGCGCCAACATCCTCGGCGACGGGCTCACCGGACTTGGTCGGTGAGTCCTCCCATCGTCAGCGTCAAGCCGAGCGACTTCGTTCACAGCCTGAGCAGGATGGGGAGAGATTGCAGAACCCCGTCATCCCGAATGGCCGGCTCGCTCTCGTTCGCCATGTACGAACCCCACGGACGGGCCCTCATCCAGTCACAGCGCATGGTTGACGCGGCGCGCGAGGCGAGCTGCTGGGTACGCGGCCGTCCGGTACGGGGACACGGGTGTACTCATCCGCACGGACGACAGCC
>NZ_JBFUFO010000237.1:0-419 GCF_056403395.1 Variovorax sp. P2_H12
GTCCTCGCTCGCCGGGGGAGAGATGAGGACGCCGGTACCGGCCATGACGTCCACGATCGCGGTAAAGGGGCGGAGGTCGATCACCTGTCCCGTCTCGGACTCCACCCACTCGGCACGGAAGGCGTCCCGGTGCAGTCCCCCGTGACTGGCAGGACGAAGGCAGGGGAGGCGGTGACGGCCAGGACCCTCCTGCTCCCAACCGGGGCGGCGCTTGCCGCAGAGGGCAGGCTCCTCGGACTCCTCGGCGCGCTGGTCTGCCTCCCACTCGGCGAGCTCCTGTGCGCCCTGCTCGTCGATGTACCGCATCATCGGCTCGGGCTTGCGCAGACGCTCGAACCGAGAGTCGGGGTAGAACGTCCCCGAGTACCGGGTGTCGTTCTCCATTACGTAGGACACGCGGAGCTGTCCCAGGTTGTTGC
>NZ_JBFUFO010000238.1:0-418 GCF_056403395.1 Variovorax sp. P2_H12
GCCCTACAAGGCTCAATCACCTGGTACGAGCACACCCGGGCCTACATCGACCGCAAGTGGGCGGCGGCGCCGGCCAAGTCCCGCAAGAACTACGCGGATGCCCTGGCAACGATCACCCCGGCGCTCGTCAAGTCGACCGCCGGGAAGCCCGACGCCGCGCTGCTGCGGCGTGCCCTGTACGGGTGGGCGTACAACCGGAACCGGTGGGAGGAGGAGCCGCCCGAGGACGTCGCCCGTGCTCTGCAATGGATGGCCAAGAACTCGGTGCCGGTCTCCGCCCTGGAAGACGCAGCCACGGTCCGTTTGGCGCTGGACGCTCTGGGGCTGAAGGTCGATGGAAAGCCGGCCGCGCCTCGCACCGCGCGGCGCAAGCGTGCCTGCACGTGCTGGGGCTCGCCGTCGAAGAGCGGTATTTCAC
>NZ_JBFUFO010000239.1:0-414 GCF_056403395.1 Variovorax sp. P2_H12
CAGCTCGGCGGTCATGCCGTCCGACACGGCTGGGAGGATCCGCACTGAAGGTCCTGTTCCGGTCAGAAGTGCGACTGCTTCGGACTCGGCACGCACGCTGACGGCAGCCCAATACAGACCTGTCCGACGGACGTGGGAGTCACCGCTCAGGCGAGCTCCTGCGCAGCCAGTTCCCGGATCTCGGGAGGCAGCGCCTCGTCCGCGGCCAGCCGGGCCAGGGCCTCGCGGCTCTGCGGGACCTCGGCGGTGTTGCGGAGTGCCCACACGGCCTGCTCGGCGGCCATGCCTCGCTGCGCGCACCGCTCGGCAAGCTCCATGGCCCATGGAGTGATCGCCTCGGTGTCATCGACCATGAGCCCGCACCAGTACAGGACCTGTTCGGCGATCCAGGCAGAGATACGGACGGTCCACCGT
>NZ_JBFUFO010000240.1:0-414 GCF_056403395.1 Variovorax sp. P2_H12
GGACTGCTCGCCCTGCCGTTGTCCTTGCCGTGGGACGAGTCACCGCCGGACGGGCCGCAGGACACCGCCGCGAAGCAGAGCGCCGCTGTCGTCGCCGCCATGACTGCTGTCCGAGCCTTCATCGTTCCCCGTTTCCGACCGTGGGCCCCGTCCCTGTCTGCACGCTAACAACCGGGCGTCGGCGGGTGCGTGGGCCCACGGGCCCAACCCGGAGCCGCGCTCAGGAAGGGGCCCTTCTTTCGGATCAGGCGGGATCAGGGCGCGTGCCCCCCGCGAGCCCGGCGTGGTCCGACAGCCCTCAGGGCCGGGTGCCCAGGCCGCGGCCGACGAGCGGGGACACCGTGCGGATCAGCTTCAGTTGCGTGGAGCGCAGAACCTTCACGGTCGTGTCGTCGGACCAGCCGGTCGTCGTGG
>NZ_JBFUFO010000241.1:0-413 GCF_056403395.1 Variovorax sp. P2_H12
CCCCCGTGCCCCCGGGAGCCGCGCGGATCTGGTCGGTCGGGCACCAGACGTCGATGGCCTCGAAGCCGTCCGCGAAGAAGTGGTCGACCGGTGAGGCGATCACGGCGAACAGATATTCCCGTGCCGGTCGTACGCCCAGGCTCGGCTCCACCGCGATCATGAAGGGTCTGAGGTAGAGGCTCTGTCCCGGGCCCCTCGGGACTTCGGAGGCGTCGGCGCGCACCAGCCGCGCACACGCGTCGACGAACGTCTCGACGGGCAGAGCGGGCATAGCGAGGCGCTCCGCACTGAGGTTGAAGCGAACGGCGTTGGCGAGCGGCCGGAACAGCGCGAGCGAACCGTCCGCGTGGGGGAACGCCTTCAGCCCCTCGAAGATCGCCTGTCCGTAGTGCAGGGCCATGGCCGCGGGGGAC
>NZ_JBFUFO010000242.1:0-413 GCF_056403395.1 Variovorax sp. P2_H12
GCTGAGCTCCGCGCGACCTTGCAGTACCGCGTATCCGAACGGCGGCCGCTCATCGTCCACGCACAGCGCAACCCGGCCGTCCCGGGCGAGGTTGCGACCCTTGACCGTGTCCTGACCGGTGTTGAACACCAGCTCATCGCCGTCGAGCAGGAACCAGACGGGGGCGATGTGCGGGCTGCCGTCCGCGCGGACGGTGGAGAGCTTGCCGGTCCGGGTGCCGGACATGACGAATGCGCGCCACTCGGCGTCGCTCATCTTCTGTGCCATGGCCGCATGCTGCCTGATGGAGAGCCGGCTGACGGGAACTGACGCGCGGACTGGCCCTTTCCCTCCATGCGGCCGAGCCACTGATCCACCTTCGATACACGCTCCGGAGATCACCGACCATCGCGACGACGCGCAAAGTCACCGGC
>NZ_JBFUFO010000243.1:0-413 GCF_056403395.1 Variovorax sp. P2_H12
CGCTGGAGGAGTCCCTCGCGCTGTGGGAGCGGGGCGAGGAGCTGGCCAAGGTCTGCCGGCGCTGGCTGGAGGGGGCCCGGGCCCGCCTGGACGAGGCCCTGGCCCAGCCCGGGAAGGACCAGCAGGACGACGCCGGGTGACTCCCGAGCCGTAGGGATCCGGGGCGAGCCGGTCCGCCCCGGCCCGGAATGGATCCGAGCGCGCGGCGGTTGTGAGCCTCGTCGGAAATCGGGGCGGCCCGGCCCGTCATCCACGCACACGTCTGTGGAGTGGATCACTCAGGTCAGCTTTTAGTTGAAAGTTAACCTATCCCTCGGTTACGGTCGCCGTATCGCTTGATCCCCATTCGCCCGGAAGGTAATCCGCAAGATGTCCCTCGCTCTTGACCCCGCCGCCCAGGACCTCCTCTTCCG
>NZ_JBFUFO010000244.1:0-411 GCF_056403395.1 Variovorax sp. P2_H12
GCATTGAGCAGACCTCCAACGGTTCATCCGGTCGGTCGGCCCATTTCCACCACACATGGCGACTGGCGCACTTCCACAGCGCACGGCACGTCCGCTTACCGTCGTCCTCCCGCACACAGAGCACGAATCCGCCGAACTGCATGGCTTGGCTGCACTCAGGGCAGGTTGGGGCGTCGGTCATGCTGCGCACCTTAACGGAGCGCGAGGACGCCAAGCTCTGAACTTGGGATTCACCAATCGCGTGGCCAGGCTGTGGGCCTGACCTGCGAGTGAACGGGTCTACCGTGCATCTACTTCGGTGTCGGCCATCTGGCGTTGACCGTGGTTGACCGCTCGTTCTGGTGCTCATCTCGTGCAGTCAGAGGATGAGGCAGGCGGCCCATGTCGCACCCCGGGTCCCGCCCTTTACCA
>NZ_JBFUFO010000245.1:0-410 GCF_056403395.1 Variovorax sp. P2_H12
GTGTCACGCGGTCGTCGACATCACCGATGCCCACCGGGCCAGGGAGCGGATGCAGCTGATCAACGAGGCGAGCATACGTATCGGCACCACCCTGGATGTGGGGCGCACCGCAAAGGAACTGGCCGAGGTGGCGCTCCACCGACTGGCGGACAGCGTGACGGTGGATCTGCTGGACTCGGTGCTCCGGGGCGACACACCCACGCCCGGCCCGGCCGACCAGGGCCTCACATTGCGTCGGGCGGCCCACGAGACCGTTCTCGAGTCGACGCGGCCACCGAAGGCGTTGGCCGTGGGCGAACTGAGCCGATTCGGTCCGGCCTCGCCCCAGGCGCTGTGCATGGCCGATCTCGAGGCGAAATGCATCGCTCACCTGGACCTCACGGCGCCATGGTTGGACGAGGATCCCAAGC
>NZ_JBFUFO010000246.1:0-409 GCF_056403395.1 Variovorax sp. P2_H12
AGCGGCACCTGACCCGGATCGGCCCCCTCACGCAGGAAGCCGCCGCCGCGGCCCTGGACGCCGGCCGTCCGGAGCGGGCCGTTGAACTGCTGGAGCACGGACGAGCCATCCTGTGGAGCCAGTCCCTCGACACCGATCCCGACCTGGACGCGGTACGCCGGACGGCACCCGAACTGGCCGAGCGGCTGGACCAGGTGCGTACCCATCTGCTTGCCCTGGGCGCCGGACCGGACAGCTTGAACACCCCGGCTGACCACACGGACCTGCGCATGGACCTGGCCCGCGAATGGGACGCGCTGTGCGAGCAGGTGCGACAGCATGTTCCCGGATGCGGAGACTTCCTGCTCCCGCCCGGCTTCGCCCAGCTGCGCACCGCCGCCACGAACGGCACAGTCGTCCTGATCAATAT
>NZ_JBFUFO010000247.1:0-409 GCF_056403395.1 Variovorax sp. P2_H12
ACGCGACTGCGGGAGTCAACGCCGGGTTCTTCGTGCTCGACCCCGCCGCCGGCGCGCCCGGCGACCCGGCAGGTCTGGGTGTCTACGACGGAAGGCTGCTGAGCGAGTCCACCAACGGCCGGCCGGTGTTCACGTTCACCGCCGACGCGCMGCACGCCGGCGTCGACCGGTACAGCTGGACCGGCAAGGTCAGCAGGGGCGGCACCGCGCTGGCGCTCGACGGCATCAACCGCGTCCCAGGCCTCATCCGCAACTGCGGCGGCACCCACGACGACCGGCCCACCAGCCACCCGCTCCACGACACGACCTGCACGGACACCGACGAACTCGTCGCCTTCACCGCGGACTACGGCACCGACACCCCGTCCGGCCCCGGCGTGGAAGCCGTCCTCGACCGGCAGGGCCGGGT
>NZ_JBFUFO010000248.1:0-407 GCF_056403395.1 Variovorax sp. P2_H12
GTGCAACCTGATGGAAAAAACCTATCCGACGCTTAGCTTGTGTGCAAGGAAAGCGTAAAAGAGGAGGGTGTGGCAAAGGCATCAATGGGTGGGGTGGCGGTCCGGAATACCGGAGTGGGCGGGTTCTTCCGCCGCAGGGCTCCGGGGCACGCCGCGGACAGGCGCAGCCTGCGCTGGGGGCCAGAAGTGCCATACCGGCACTGACCTGCGCGTTTCTCCGGAGCGCCTTCGTCGGGCGGTGCCACGGCACTCGTGGATCAGTCCGCCGAGAATGTCGTGGCGTTGGATGCGTTGCACCCAAAGGGGATGACGTGCGGGCCGTCGGCGGGAGCTCGAAGACCGAGGGCGTGGTGCGACCGTCTCGGCAATCCCCTGCGGCGAACCGAGCCGACCGTACGGGTCCGCTC
>NZ_JBFUFO010000249.1:0-407 GCF_056403395.1 Variovorax sp. P2_H12
TCCCTGGCCCGATGCCGCCCCAAAGCTATGAAATCTTTCTTCGCCATCTCTTCCTTGCGATCGAAATCCGCCTCCTGCTTGGCCAGTTCGCGGTCGATCTCGATTCCCTGATCCGTTTCGATGGCACCCCCCGCGCCCTCGATAATCATTGGCACTGCAAACTGGGCCACGGCTCCGGCGCCGGTTGCTGCGGCAGGGCCACCAAATGGGAGAGTCGCCAAACCGACACCCACGCCAATACCCTGGCTGATCCCAAACTTCTTCCACTCGGCCGCCTCGGCGAGCTTACGGTTAGCCTCGTCCGTCTTCTCGCCGTACGCATGATTGATCTCCGTGACGCGGGCCTGATCAATGATTCCGTGCGTCTTGGCGCCGGCTTCGATTATCGCCTTGAGTTCGTCGTCGGG
>NZ_JBFUFO010000250.1:0-407 GCF_056403395.1 Variovorax sp. P2_H12
ATCCAGGTGGTCAGCGGGCTCTGGTTCCGGGACCAGCGGCGGATGGACCGGAGCAGCTCCGACGGCGGTTCCCCGCCCTGGCGGGCGTTGCTGAGGCTGATCGCCTGTGGCCGCCGCTGGCTCTCGCCCGATGTGTACGGGAGCTTCGGAACGCCGGGGCACCATGCCTCGAAGCCGAAGGCCTCCGGCCCGCCGGGCGGCGCGTGGTGACGCCTCACCCTGATGCGTGCGTACGTCGTGGCCGGGGACTGCTTGGCGTGCGCCAGCATCGCGCCGAGCCCCAGCGGGTGCCCCGTCCGCGCCCCGTCAGGTACCGGCGTCCGCGGCGCAGGCAGTACCTGCCCCGCCAGCCGGCTGAGGCGCCGGATCGCGCCTGACGGCTCATTGAGCACGGATCACCGCCTCGT
>NZ_JBFUFO010000251.1:0-407 GCF_056403395.1 Variovorax sp. P2_H12
ATGACAGCCCTGGAGTCGGCGGACGGCGAACTCGGCGGCATCGTCGCCTGGTACTCCATCATCCACACSCCRCCGGARSTGYTGCCGRMGGTGTTCGCSGAGTTCCAYCGGGCGCTGGCCCCKGGMGGCCAYCTGCTGCTCGGCTTCCACGTCGGCGACGAACGACGGCGCAAGGAGACGGGGTACGGCGGCCACGCGATGGCCCTCGACGTCCACCTGTTGCCACCCGACCGCATTGCCGAGTCGGCGACCCGCGCCGGGCTCGTGGTGCACGCCACGCTGATCCGCGAGCCGGAAGGTACGCGAATTCCGCAAGCCTGCCTTCTGGTGCGCAAACCGAGGAATTCATAACCGTCGAACGACAGCGGAACAAGTCGGGCAGGTCACGCGCCACGGAGTCAATTCCT
>NZ_JBFUFO010000252.1:0-406 GCF_056403395.1 Variovorax sp. P2_H12
TCGGCGATCGTGATCGTGGGCGCGATGCTGGCCGCGGCGCTGACCGAGTCCGGCCTGGGCAAGACCATGGGCGTGCTGGCGGTGGCGCTGGCCGCGGTCAACGTCTTCGGCGGCTTCCTGGTGACGCGGCGCATGCTCGAGATGTTCAAGAAGAAGGATAAAAAGGCACCGRCCGCTGGCAAGGGGAATGCAGCATGAGCATGAAYSTCGTCACGCTGCTGTACCTCGTTGCSAGYRTCTGCTTCATCCAGGCCCTSAAGGGCCTGTCCCACCCCACGACTTCGATCCGCGGCAACGTCTTCGGCATGGTGGGCATGGCGATCGCCATCCTGACCACCGCGGCGCTGATCGTGCAGCTGTCGGGCGGCAAGGCGATGGGCATGGCCTGGGTGCTCCTGGGCCTGGT
>NZ_JBFUFO010000253.1:0-405 GCF_056403395.1 Variovorax sp. P2_H12
ACGGATGGATCGGCCAGGGCAGAGAGGGCGGCAGCCGCGGAGAGTTCATGGCCATCGGCTACGACCGCACACGGCTCCGGCCTCTGGAGTACGACCACTTCTGGCTCTCCGGCACCCCGCAGGAGCCCGGCTCCAACACCTGGGGAGGGGGCTGGCCCCGGATGGTCACATGGGTGCGCTTTCATGACCTGTCGGGCGGTGGCGAACTGTTCGCCGCGAACACCCACTTCGACGACGCGAGCGCATACGCGCGGGAGTGCTCCGCCGAGCTCCTCGCCGAACGGCTCAACACGCTCGCGCCCGAGGTTCCGCGCATCGTCACCGGTGACTTCAACACACCCGCGGGCGACAGCACCGTACACGCAGCGCTCCTGACCCGGGCGGATCTCGTGTACACCTGGGAAG
>NZ_JBFUFO010000254.1:0-405 GCF_056403395.1 Variovorax sp. P2_H12
GGCGGGTCGGGCCCCACCTGCTCTGAGGGATCAGGCCTTGGCGGCCGCTGCGTACTCCTTGGCGAATTCCTCAGCGGCCTGGTCGCCGCCCTTGGCCTTCCACTCCTTGACCATGGAGTCCCAGGAGGAGAGGGGCTTGCGGCCCATCACGATCGCCTTGATGGCGTCCTCCTTGAGGAGCATCAGCTCGTTCTGCTTGGCGAACCAGGTCTTGGAGAGCAACCCCACCGACGGGTCGACGACACCGATCTCGGCGATTTCGGTCTGGAAGGCGTGGCGACGCTTGACCGACTCGGCTCCGCCCGGGACCCCGGCGGGCAGGAACAGCACCTGCTGACCGGTGGCGATGAAGCTGATGCCGAGGGTGTCCTTGTTGTCGCCGTCGAGGGCGAGCTTGGTCTGCAC
>NZ_JBFUFO010000255.1:0-404 GCF_056403395.1 Variovorax sp. P2_H12
GCGGTACCAAGGTGTGGTTCCACAACCCGTACGGACGCAACACGACCCCCGCCCGTGGCGTGACCGTGGTCAAGGCTGCCGGGGACTCGCCCGCAGCGGTGTACGGCAGCAGCTACCCGGACAAGGACGAATATCCCGCCGGGCTTTCGCCCTCCACTCAGGCTCCGCTGAGCTTCTACAGCGTCCCCGCCGGCCAGGCGTATGTCGCGACCAGTGAGGCCGCGGCCACCGACGACTACTTCCCCTCAAGCGGCAGCGTCGTGACCGGCGGCAAAAAGATGTACACCATTCAGTACAACCACCGAGTCGGGCTGGTGTACGAGTCCGACGTGACGGCAGCCCCCTGATCGTCCGACCGTAAACGCTGGCCGGCCAGGGCCGACGAGCGACCATCCGGATTCCGG
>NZ_JBFUFO010000256.1:0-404 GCF_056403395.1 Variovorax sp. P2_H12
GATCCGACCTGCATGGCGGTGACCCATGCCTCCCAGGTTTCGAACTTCGTTACCTGTGGGTCCGTCGCACAGCGCGACTTCGCGAGGGTCAGCATGGTATTCAGGGCCTGGCCACGGGCGATGTCCGACTGCTCAAGGCGCTCAAGCACCCAGCTTGCGGTTTCGTCGAGAACCGCAATCCCGTCGGCCATGCCGGCCACGGGGTAGTCATGGCGGGGAATGCTCGCGACCACTGACTCTCCTCTAGTTGATCTTGAAATGTTCGAGCATGGCCCCAGCGTACGTGCCCGTACTGTCATTGGCCTTGACCAGGACGTATTCCAGCTTCTGGCTATCCAGCGCCTTCATCAGTTCGAGCGCCAACTGACCATTGGTCACTGTGCGCCCCGCACTGTCCGTCACTG
>NZ_JBFUFO010000257.1:0-404 GCF_056403395.1 Variovorax sp. P2_H12
TGCTGTCGGCGGATGCCGGCATCGCCACGACGGCGACAACGGAACCGGCCGCCAGAGCAGTAGCGGCAATGCGGCGGACGGTACGGGAAGCAGACATTGACGTCCCCTCGAGTAAAGGCGCCCAGGACCTGGTCAAGGGCCATGCTGCGCGGTGCGGGCCCCGGCCCTTCAGGCCGAGAACCCACAGCCTGCGGCACCTCCCCCACCGCCGACAGCAACACCGGTCCGCGTTACTAAATGCGGACATTTCTGTAACTATCGACTGCGTGAATCACACACCGCGCCCGGACGTGACCCTGACACCGACTGCCGGATGCACGCACCCGCCCCACAGCCGAGAGCAAGCCATTTCCAGCTCCCCCGCACGCCTTGCCGCACCACCTTGTGAGCCACCCATCCAGCAG
>NZ_JBFUFO010000258.1:0-403 GCF_056403395.1 Variovorax sp. P2_H12
GTCCTTCGCGGATTTTGTACGGGCAGCCATGGCGCCACCGTATAGGTGAGGACTGACAGCGCCGCCCGGCGCGGGTACGCGGGAGCTTGTGGTGGTGTCTGTGGTGTGTGTGGGCGAAGCGCGGGGGAGTGCGGGGAGAGGGGCGACCGCGCCACGAAGTCCGACGGAATTGACGATTCCTGTCCCCTTTCAAGCGATACGTTCACCCGTAAGGGTTAAATGTGCGAAAGGTGAGCCAAGGCCACGCTCTGCCTTGCTTACGGTCGCAAGGTGACGAGCAGCAGGCTGAGACACCCAGGCACACCACCGGCGCACACCGGGCGCAGCGCCGTGCGCCCCAGGAGTCGCCGAAGCGAACGCCTGCCCGTTGCGACGCGTATCTCGACGGCCTGTTCACCTACTG
>NZ_JBFUFO010000259.1:0-402 GCF_056403395.1 Variovorax sp. P2_H12
TCCTCGCGGACAACAAGCACTTCTTCCCCAACTACAACGCGGCGCCCGTCATCCACACCGCGACCTTCGACAAGTACCCGGAGATCGCGGGGCTGCTGGATCCGATCAGCCGACGGCTGACCACGGAGGTCGCGCAGGAGCTGAACGCGAAGGTGGACGTGGACGGGCAGGACCCGCACATCGTGGCGAAGGACTGGCTGATCCAGGAAGGCTTCATCAAGAACGGCTAGGGGCGCCCGCCCGCGGAGAAGTTACAAAGGATTCGTTGCAAAGAAGCGTTGCAAAGAGACCTTTGCATGTCTATCGTCGAAGCATGGCAGCGAACGAAGCCGACGGCGAGAAGCCGCTCGACCCGAACATCCACCGCGTCGACGCGCGCACCCTGCGCGGCCTCGCCCACCC
>NZ_JBFUFO010000260.1:0-400 GCF_056403395.1 Variovorax sp. P2_H12
GCTGTAGACAGCGGGGAGCAGCCCCTGCACCCCCTGCGGCCGCCGGTAGATGCGCAGCCGTAGGTTCGGCGCGCCGTCCGGGCCGGGTACGGAGACCTCCTTGACGTCCACGCCCGTCGTGTCCGCCGCCGCGACCACCACGGCCAGCTGCTCCGCCTGCGCGGCCCGGGCCATGTCCACATCGGAGATGTCGACCTCGGGCATCATGACGAGCGCTGCGGCCAGTTCGGGATCGGACCGGTGGCGCGAGAGCATGTCCTGCTCCGATCGTCGGCATACGGAGTACGGGGCACGGCGTTCCGTGAGATGGCGTGGCGTCGTGGTGAGACCGTGTCACGGACGTTCCCCCAGGTCATCAGACGGGTGTCGGGAGATCCACGGCTCCGGCCCGACAACGTCG
>NZ_JBFUFO010000261.1:0-399 GCF_056403395.1 Variovorax sp. P2_H12
AGACGTTGCTCCAGGCATGGAACCGAGGGAGATGTGGGAGCGCCATGCCGTACTGGCGCGGGCCTATTTCGGGAATGACGAGGATGTACGCCGTGCGCAGGGGGACCTTGACGAACGAAATGCGGACCGCATGCGGACGCTGGCCGCGTTCGCGGTGACGCTGGGAAGCGACGGGACCGTCGCCGAACTCCTCGGGCTCCATGAACGCGAAGTACGCCTGGCCCGCCGCACCGTGGGAAAGGAGGACGCCCGGGCCATCGCCAAGGCACTCCTGGATCATCACGCTGCCGATGCATACAAGCCCCCTGCCGAAGACGCGGACGGCTGCCCTCCGTACCCGGAACCGGAGGAGAGGCAGGTGTCCCACGAGACTCCGGCCGCTCCGAGCCTCCCTCATAC
>NZ_JBFUFO010000262.1:0-399 GCF_056403395.1 Variovorax sp. P2_H12
CCGGAGGCCCGTGCCCGGCTCGACGCCCTCCTCGGCGCGCTGGCCGCCGCCGGTCTCGAAGTGGCCGAGGTCGAGGAGGAGTTCGTGGTGCACGACGACCATCCGGCTGTGGACGCGGGCTGGATCGACGAGCGGACCGAGCACCCGGTCGAGGAACGAGGCGAGCGGCGGCCCGAGGTGACGGTATGAGCGCGGCGGACCGACCGTTCCCCGGCGAGCCGACATTCAGCGACCCCTCCCTCGCACCGCGCTGGCGGACCGCCCGGCGCACCGTTCAGGACCATCTGCTCCGAGTGATCACCGAGTCGTCGTGGGGAGACGGCCTGATCCTGCGCGGCAGTCTGCCCCTCCAGGCCTGGGTGGGCGCCGCTGCCCGGGAACCGGGCGATCTGGACTGGA
>NZ_JBFUFO010000263.1:0-398 GCF_056403395.1 Variovorax sp. P2_H12
CGCTCGCGCGCTCGCGGCGACCCTGCGCAATGAAGATCAGCCCTGGCCGGCCGGCCGGGCACTGCCGCCGCTTTGGCACTGGTGCTATTTCCTGCCGACCGCGGCCGAGAACCGGCTCGGCCCCGACGGCCATCCGGCGCGCGGCGGCTTCCTGCCGCCGGTGCCGCTGCCGCGCCGCATGTGGGCCGGCAGCCAGCTCGAATTCTTCGCCCCGGTACCGCTGGCGGCGCCCGCGCGCAAGACCTCGCGCGTGGTCGACGTCAGCCTGAAGCAGGGCAAGGCCGGCGCGCTGGTCTTCGTCAAGGTCGAACACGAGGTGCATGCCGGCGCGACGCTGCTGCTGCGCGACCGTCACGACATCGTCTACCGCGAGGCCGCGAAGCGCGGCGAAGCGGGGG
>NZ_JBFUFO010000264.1:0-398 GCF_056403395.1 Variovorax sp. P2_H12
GGAGAGCCCCGAGGACGCGGAGAGCGTCAAGGCAGCCGATGCCGCCGAGTCCTCCGAGCCCGGCGAGTCTGCCGGGCCCGCCGAGGAAAAGCGCACAGTCGATCAGCCCACGGCTGTCTTCAGGACGGTCCGGCCGGACCGGGTCGACCAGCCGACGACCGCGCTGAAGATCACCCCGCCCGCGGCGAAGCCGGAGCAGAAGCCTCAGCGGAAGCCGGAGGCTGAGCCCGGGGGTGCCGCCGAGCGCACCAGCCAGTTCGTGCCGCTGCGCCGCGACGAGGCGCGGCCGGCCCCCGCGGTCCGCAAGCCCGAGACACCCGCAGCCGCACCCGGGTCGGCCGCCGCCCCCTCGCTCAGCGGCGCCGAACGGACCCGGCAGCAGCCGATGCCGCCCCTGC
>NZ_JBFUFO010000265.1:0-398 GCF_056403395.1 Variovorax sp. P2_H12
CGTCGGTGTCGATGAACCCGGCGACGGGCCGGGACTCGCCGAGCAGCCCGGCGCCGACGGCGTGGCGGACCGCGGCGGCGACACGCGCGGAGGACGGAGGGCCGGGAGCGGGCGCGGTGAGAGGCATATGGCGAGAGTCGGTGATGGGAGCCCCGCAGGTCTCTGTCGGACGGGACAGGATCGGTGTCGGTCCTTGGCCGTGAACGGTTGTAGCAATACAGGACAAATCTATCCGCTGAGGCGGACGGCGGAAGTGATGAGCAGCCGGGTGTCGGGGTCGTCGAGATCGACGCCGAACCGCTCCCGGGCGCGGCGCAGCCGGTATCGCAGGGTGTGCGAGGGCAGGACGAGCCACCGGGCCGCCCGTGCGCCATCGCCCGACGCGTCCACAGGGGCGG
>NZ_JBFUFO010000266.1:0-394 GCF_056403395.1 Variovorax sp. P2_H12
TCGTCACCGCTTCCGGGAACGCGCTCAACTCCGTGATCAGCCGGGACCGCTCCTGGGGAAGGCAGCGCAACAGCACGAAGGCGGTGCAGCGGTTACGCGTGAACTCGCGCCCGGGTGCCGCGTACACCCACGCGAGCCCCGCCCGGGTCAGCCGCTCCCAGCGCCGCGCCAGCGTTCCCGCGGTCACACCGAGCAGCGGCGACAGCTCCGACCACGAGGACCGGGGCCGCAGTTGGAGGGCGTTCACGAGGGCGAGGTCGAGTTCGCTGGCGGTGACCGTTTCTCGCATCACAAGCACTCCGTACGTACGAATCCATGAATATTCGGGGCCATGTGTGCCTCGGCCCGCACAGTAGCCACCACATTCGGTTCCGGCCACCAGATGATCCAGAGG
>NZ_JBFUFO010000267.1:0-394 GCF_056403395.1 Variovorax sp. P2_H12
GCTTCAGGTGGCTGGCTCCGATCGCTGCTGGACTCCGTGGAGACGATAGTCGGTACTGCCGCCGTTCACGGTTCGCCGCCGCACTTCCGCCGGATCGGTGGCTCCCTATGAGTCGAAGCTCTCCCGAGCAACTATGCAGGAGACGGACCGTCACAGTGTGGTTCAGGCCACCTGATCCCATGTCGCATATCGGGATCACTCCTCCCGGTCTTCATCGGCGGCCTCGTCCTCCCACTCGTCTTCCTCCACGTCCTCTCCGTCGTCCTCAGCATCGCCGTCTTCCGCGGTTTCGTACTCGTCGTCATTCTCCGAGTCCTCGGCCTGTGCTGCTTCTTCCTCTTCCAGGGCTTCTTCGTGTGACGTGACGACTTCACCGTCTCGGATCTCTCCGCGC
>NZ_JBFUFO010000268.1:0-393 GCF_056403395.1 Variovorax sp. P2_H12
CGGCCTGTTGGTAGTAGGGTCCGCTGCCCTCGGCGCCGTTGCCCTGGTCGGCGTACGGGCTCAGTCCGTGCCCCAGCGACCAGGTGTACAGCTCGTCGTCCGTGGCGGTCTTCGCGTCGGGGATCGTCGGCAGTCGGTGTACGTACCGCTCTGCCAGAAGTTCCACACCTGGTCCAGCACGGAGAACTCGTAGGCCCGGTCGGCCGATCCGAGGTATTGGAAGGTGAGGCCCTGCTCCTTGGCGGTGGCCTCGAAGCGCGGCAGCATCTGCTCCCGGCGGACCAGCATCTCGCGCTGCACGGCGTTCAGGGCGGCCCGGCATTCGGGCGTGCCGACGGTCCGGAAGAACTTCTCGTAGCCGCTGTCGTCGTTGTTGTTCGCGTCGTTCGGTGC
>NZ_JBFUFO010000269.1:0-393 GCF_056403395.1 Variovorax sp. P2_H12
CGCCATGGCCGCTGGAACGCCGAAGCTGATCGACCGAGCAACGGCACTCCAGACACGCGAACAGGTCGGCACCCACCTCGCCGGCTGGTTCCAGGCCCAACCCCTGTGGGACCAGATCACTGCAGCGCACCCCGACCTCTTCGACTAAGCGGTTGTGGTGATGTCGGGTGCGGTTCGGGTGTGAGGTGGAGCAGGGAGGCGCTGCCATGCCGAAGATCCTGCGTGTGGAACTGACGCCTGATCAGGATTGTGAGGTGTGTGAGCGTCTGCGGGCACGTGATCTCGGGCCGTACACCAGGCTGCGTCCGGACTGCATTCGGTTGATCGCGCGGGGTATGACCCTGCCCCAGGTCGCTGACCTGCTCGAAATGCAACGACGTCTGTGCGTGGTGC
>NZ_JBFUFO010000270.1:0-393 GCF_056403395.1 Variovorax sp. P2_H12
GTTGTGGGCACCGATGTACGAGACGTCGTCGCCCTTCCAGGGGCGCGAGGAATGGGAGCGCAACGGCTTGTCGGCCTGCGGGTCGCCGTGCACGCGGACGCGCTGACCGTGCGCGAGGCACAGACCGCGCACGCGGTGGGGACGGCCGCAGGACTCGATGCCGCACAGCTTGCGTCCATCGGTGGTGACGATCGGGGAGTGGTCATTCATGGGGTGGGTTACCTCCTTGGGTAAGGCCGCCTGTCGGCGGCACTGAACAGAGAGCCAGCGGCGAACGAGGAGTTCGCGGCGGCGAGGTGATGCAAGGGGGCACTGCGAGCCAGAGGCTCCGCCAGGAGCCGACAAAGGCGGCAGTCGTCGAAGTGCGCAAGGCGGCTTCGGGAAGTGGGGCCT
>NZ_JBFUFO010000271.1:0-391 GCF_056403395.1 Variovorax sp. P2_H12
GCCAGAGATTGCCCAGGAGAACTTCCACGCTCGCGTGCTTGCCTGTGCAATCGAAGGGATCTGTCTGTGCTTCCCGATCAGATCGGCCTCCGCGGCTACCGCCAATCGACCGCCGTCGTCAACCGCCTCACCTCCACCGTCTTCGTCCCCTTGGACGACCCCACCACCCGGGCGCTGGACAGCGTCGCCGACGGCAACCTGTTGGACCTGTGGATCCTCCAGACCCACAAGGACCTCGACGCTCCCGACCCGGACGCCGCCTGCTGGAACTGGGGCGGCCCCCTGAACGAGGGCGGCTACGGCGTCGTCCGCGTCCCCCAGAACGTCGTCGGCCGGTATTTCCACGTCGGCGCCCACCGCGTCGCCTGGACCGTCGAGTACGGCACCATTC
>NZ_JBFUFO010000272.1:0-391 GCF_056403395.1 Variovorax sp. P2_H12
TGTCGTGCAGCAGCGTGAAGCCGGTGTTGTCCTGCACCTGCTCCAGCGTGACGCCCGGGTGCAGCGCGACGATCTTCATGTGCCTGGTCTTGTCGTCGAAGCCGAAGATGCCCAGGTCGGTCACCACCCGGAACATGCCGCCGGCCAGCAGGCCCCGGTCGCGGCGGCTGCTGCCGCCRTCSAGGAAGCCCGGGCTGGTGACGAAATCCACCTTGTCGACGAARCGCCGGCGCTCATGGCGCATGGCGACGATCATGTTCGTCAGGCTCGAGATGTCGTTGCCGCCGCCGGTGCCCGGCAGCCGCGTCTTCGGGTGGGCCGGGTTGCCGATGTAGGACGAATTCAGGTTGCCGTACTTGTCGATCTGCGCGCCCCCCATGAAGCCGACGTC
>NZ_JBFUFO010000273.1:0-391 GCF_056403395.1 Variovorax sp. P2_H12
GCCCTCGCCGCGCCGACGCGCGACGCAATTACGACGCGCTGCTGCTCGCTGCCCGCGAGGCCTTCGCCGCGCACGGCGCCGACGCCTCACTCGAGGACATCGCACGCCGCGCGGGGGTCGGCATCGGCACCCTGTACCGCAACTTCCCCTCCCGCACCGAACTCTTCGAAGCCGTCTACGCGGACGAGGTCCACGCACTGTGCCGGCTCGCCGACGAAGTCGCCGCAGAGCCCCCCTGGCAAGCACTCACCACATGGCTGCGCCGCTTCGTCGACTACATGGCCACCAAACGCGCGATCCGCAATGCAATGGACACACAATCAGCCGTGTTCACCTCCTGCCGCGCCTCCATGTACGAAGCAGGCACCCCCCTCCTCACCCGTGCCCAGAC
>NZ_JBFUFO010000274.1:0-389 GCF_056403395.1 Variovorax sp. P2_H12
ATATTGCCCCGTTTTGTGAGCATTCTTCGAGAAGTTGATCAACCCTTCCCTGCCGGCTAACCATTCTGGTATACAAAAAGCTCCACGATCGCTGAGCTTGATCCAAGGAGCCTCAATGTGCGTAGAGCCCGCCCCTCCCCCCTCGAGCCGGCTGACCCGGCGTGGCGTTATCGCGGGAGCCGCAGCACTGGCGGGTACCTCGACTCTCCTTGCCGCGACAACGCCTGATGCGGCAGCAGCGCGCCGGGACCTGTCGTCGGGCGGCGACCTGGTCGTAGACGGCGGCACCCTGCTCGACCCGGCCACCGGCGATGTCATCGAGGATGCGGTCGTCGTCATCAAGGGAGGCGTCGTCCGCGCGGCCGGTTCCCGGGAGCGCATCGCCGCGC
>NZ_JBFUFO010000275.1:0-389 GCF_056403395.1 Variovorax sp. P2_H12
GGTCAGGGCGGGCAGCCGCATCAACATCATCTGCCCCGAAGCGGAGCTGCACGTGGAGGTGCGGTCGTCGACCGACGACGGGATCCGGCACGCCCGAGCGGGCATCGAGAAAGCCGCCGCCCGGCTCCGCGTACCCGGCACCACCGCCACCGTCCGGCAGACCGAAGCCTGTCCGGCGATGGAGGACACCCCGGCAGCGCGCGCCATGTTCGCCCACGCCGTGGACGCCGGCAGGGAACTCTCCGTCGCTCTGGGCGCCGCAGCCACCGGCGGCGTCGGCGACGCCAACACGATCGCCGGCGCCGGTGTCCCCACCCTCGACGGCCTCGGCCCGGTCGGCGGCGGAGACCACGGCCCGGACGAGTGGCTCGATGTCACGACCGTTCCGT
>NZ_JBFUFO010000276.1:0-389 GCF_056403395.1 Variovorax sp. P2_H12
CGTCACCACCGCAGTTCCCGCCGCCTCCGATCCGGCAGACCTGCGCACCGATCTTCTCGGTGAGCTCCGCACCGATCCCCGTCGCCACCAGAGCGCCGACGATCGCCACGACCACCAGGACCAGGCCCAGGTACTCCAAGGCCCCCTGCCCCCGATCGCGCCGGCGGCGCAGACCCAGCAACCGGACGTCCGTACGCGGCCGGGAACCCCGTGACCACCGTCGGATCCGACGACGCAACTCCCCCAGATGTGACATGGTTTCGACGCTAACGAGCGTGCGGTGCACCCGTCTTGGGTCCTCGGACCCCAATGAGCACCCACCTGCAACCCGCCCATCGGGCGGCGAGTCGCCGGCCGACCGGTCCGGTCGCCCGGGCCCACGTCCAACC
>NZ_JBFUFO010000277.1:0-389 GCF_056403395.1 Variovorax sp. P2_H12
CTACGGACCTTCGCAATCATGGCAAACAGGCGAGGAAAGACTCGCAGAACTTGACAGACGTCCCTCATTGAAGGCACTCAGTGCCAATGTCAGAGTTGCCATGCGGCCCGCCGGACTCCGGCGGGCGGAGCGGAATCGGGGCGCGATCACGCCCTGACGTCGGGGATCCCGACCCTTCCGTCCGACTCGGCAACACTGCTTCCGATGCCTACTACGGAGCCGACGGGCCGCATCCTTCAACCAGTTCGGCACCGAGTGCCAACCATTCGCATAGTTCACGAACCTACGGGAGATGGCCATGAAGCAGGTAGGGACACAGCAACGGCCGAGGAACTGGCCGGCCGGTGGGCGACCGACCCACGGTGGAAGGGGATCGAGCGCACCTACAC
>NZ_JBFUFO010000278.1:0-388 GCF_056403395.1 Variovorax sp. P2_H12
GAGCGGGGGCAGCCGCCGGACGACGAAGTGGAAAGACGGCGCAGGGCCCGCTGGAACAGCACCCGGAACTCCTCGATGCAGGCCGAAGTCGTCGACTGCGAGGACGGAATGGGGGTACGCGTACCGGAGGTGGCGAGGCTGCACACCCTGGCGTACGAGACCGTGCCGGTCCTCTGCCGGTACGGCGGCCGGCCGGATCCCGAGACCACGGCCGGACTGGTGCGGATCCTCGACGGCGGTTTCGGGGTGGCCCTGTGGCGGCGGACCGGGGAACCCGACGGGGTCTGCTCCGAATTCCATCGGCGCGCCCTCAACACCGTGGCGGAGGCCCGCACCGCCGACCGGCTGCCGCAGAGGATCCACAAACTGAGAAGGGACGTGAAGGCGG
>NZ_JBFUFO010000279.1:0-388 GCF_056403395.1 Variovorax sp. P2_H12
CGACGGTGGGCGCGATCCCCGGCTCAGTACCTGCGGGCAGCACCAGCGACGCGGCCCTGCGGGTACGTGCGCGCAGCGCGATCGCGGTGCCCAGCCACTCGGGCAGCGAACGGCGGTGCCTGCGGAGGACGGCGAGCAGCACCAGCGCAGTGGCGACCGCGCCGGCCGGAACCAGCAGCAGAGGCTCGATCACCCAGGACACGAGCAGCAGCGCGGCCGCGATCTCGATCAGTACGAGTTGTTGCAATCGGAACGAACCGAAGTGTCCGGGGCGTCCGTTCAGCCGCGGGACGGCTTGTTGGCCGGGTCCGGAGGAGCCGCGCGCCGGTCCGCCGGGCGGGTACGGGGAGGATGCCGCTCCGGTGGGTGTACGGGCTGCGGGGGGCGG
>NZ_JBFUFO010000280.1:0-387 GCF_056403395.1 Variovorax sp. P2_H12
GCGCTGAATACATCAGCCGTCGCTCTCCAGCCGACGCCTGGGAATCGTTCACCTCTCTGCTGCTCAGCATCTGCACCGGCCCCGAGAGACTGGAAGCCTTCCAACAGGATGTCACCGCCCTGGACCCGGCCCTCGACGAGGTCCACGCCCTGGGCCGGCACGCGGCAGCCCGCCTCGCACCGGCCTCGGCGGCGGCGAGCCGCCCGGCCTGAAGGCCGCCCCGACGCGGGCGGGATCTTCCCCCCAGCCGGTCCGCTGGTTGCCGTCATGGTCACTTCGGCAGCTTCAAGGGCTGCCTTGAGGTGGTCGAAGTGCCATGCCCGAAGGCAGCACTGGGCGTCTGGGCGGGCGGTGTGTGCTGTTCCTTCGTGCGCTCCCCTGCCGATC
>NZ_JBFUFO010000281.1:0-386 GCF_056403395.1 Variovorax sp. P2_H12
GCATCGGTAGCGCGTGCAGCAGATAGCCGGGGCGGTAACCGGCGAAGCACTGGGTCGGGTCCACAAGGATCAGCTTCCGGACGCGGCCGGGTGCATGCAGGGCGTGGTGGAGCGCGATCCAGGCTCCGTAGGAATGACCGCAGAGTGCTGCCGATGCGATGTTCAGGGCGTCCAGCACTGCGTCCAGCCAGGCCGTCAGGTCCGGCACCGTACGGATCCGGCGCTCCCCCACCACACTGCGGCCCGGGTCGCCCATGAGGTCGACGGCGTGGACGCGGTGGCTGCGGCCCAGGTGGGCGGCCTGGGCGTACCAGACGGTGGAGGTGGAACCGCCGCCTGCCAGCAGCATCAGGGGCGGGGCTCCCTCGGGGCCGTAACTGTTGACA
>NZ_JBFUFO010000282.1:0-386 GCF_056403395.1 Variovorax sp. P2_H12
GAGCTTCCGCTGACCATCATGGAAGACGTCCGGAGAGGCAGCGCCGAGGAGCGCTTCGTTCAGGCTCTCGGGCTGGGGTACGCGGCCATCGACTGGTGCGGAAGGTGGCCGGACGAGCCGGAGACGGACTCCTACGGAACGTGGAGCTGCGACGGAGTCCAGGTCGTCTTCAACGGCGACAACCCGCAATGGTCGGGGTGGGCTGCCCACCACACCGTCTTTGTGCATGTGGGGAAGATGGGCGACCTTCCCCGTGCCCAGCGCCTGGCCGCGCACATCGGTGGTGAGGTGTTGGGCGAGCCGCTGCTTGGATGGTGAACCGGCATGACCTTGGCGTCGCGCTGGTGTTGGCAGCGGGCCTCGAAAACCCACTCGCCACTCACTCG
>NZ_JBFUFO010000283.1:0-385 GCF_056403395.1 Variovorax sp. P2_H12
CCCCGAGGTCTGCTCCTGGCTCGCCGCCGTGATCTCGCCCATGATGTCCGTCACGCGCTTGACGCTGTCCACGATCTCTTCCATCGTCCGGCCCGCTTGCGCCACCTGCTTGCTGCCTTCCTCGACCTTGTCCACCGAGTCCCCGATCAAGGTCTTGATCTCCTTGGCCGCCGCCGCCGAGCGCTGCGCCAGGCTGCGCACTTCCGACGCCACCACCGCGAAGCCCCGGCCCTGCTCGCCGGCGCGCGCCGCTTCCACCGCCGCGTTCAGCGCCAGGATGTTGGTCTGGAAGGCGATGCCGTCGATGACGCCGATGATGTCCACGATCTTGCGCGAGGAGGCGTTGATCGAGCCCATGGTGYCCACCACCTGGCTCACCACGCTG
>NZ_JBFUFO010000284.1:0-384 GCF_056403395.1 Variovorax sp. P2_H12
TGGGGTCTTCCGGGCTTCGGCGCTACGCGGCGCGGCCTGGCCGGGCGAGCCCAGCTGCCACGTCCAGGACGAGGAACCCGATCAGCGTGATCCCCAGAACGGGCAGTGCCCAGCCGAGGGCGACGACGGCCGGAACGCCGATGATCAGCACCGGCAGGGGCAGCTGCCGCCACGTACCCCGTGCCGGAGCCTTGCCGAAGACCGCCGCGCGGTCGTCACGCATGGGGCGCCGCTGCCACCACATGCGGTAACCCCACACGATGACGAAGATCAGACCGAGCGCGATCAGCGCCAGCAGGATCTGGTTGGCGAGACCGAAGAGCAGGCCCATGTGGCCTTGGACGCCGAGCTTGCTGAGCTTGGCCAGGGCGGGATAGTCGGACC
>NZ_JBFUFO010000285.1:0-384 GCF_056403395.1 Variovorax sp. P2_H12
CGGCTCGGCTACCGGGTGCAGAAGAAGTGGTCCGGGATTGATCTCGTGCTCCGGCCGCCCGGCAGCGGTCTCGGGCATGACGGCTCTGCACGTACGGGCCGCCTCGCTGGTCGCGGCGGCTCAAGATCGAGACCGGGAGGGCGGTCCTGTGGACAGAGTCCGGTGTCGGGCGGGGAGAAATCTGCTCCGGGCTGTCCTCCGACAATGAACTTGGACCGTTTGCCACCGAAGTCGGACCGGCTGTGACGGGCGGGTCAGGCTCCGGAGAGTTCTGATCGAGATGGTCGAGGCCCAGGCCTTGGCCCGGGGACCTACGTGTTGTCCTCGGTATCCGCCGGCTTCGTCGGCAGCAGGCCGTGCATCAGCGCGCAGTCGTGCGGGCCC
>NZ_JBFUFO010000286.1:0-382 GCF_056403395.1 Variovorax sp. P2_H12
GTACAAGGGCCCGTTCAGCGGCAAGCACCTCGACTCGGTCGTCACCGACGCCGCGGCGAAGACCATCACCTTCAAGCTCGCCGAGGCCCGTCCGGACTTCAACTTCACCCTCGCGATGAGCTCCTACGGTGCCGTCCCGGTCAAGGGCGACAGCAAGGAGAGGTACGACAAGGACCCGGTCTCGTGCGGTCCGTACCGCGTCAAGAGCCACGCCGTCGACAAGTCGATGACGCTGGTGCGCAACCCGCACTGGGACCCGAACACGGACTCGATCCGCAACGCCTACCCGGACAGCTTCGTGTACGAGTTCGGTCCGGAATCGCTCCCGGCGACGGACCGTATGATCGCCGACGACGGCGACGACCAGTACGCGGTCATGGCG
>NZ_JBFUFO010000287.1:0-382 GCF_056403395.1 Variovorax sp. P2_H12
GTGCTCCTGGAGGAATGCGCGGTTGTCCGCGTCGGTCCACAACCGGTAGCCCCAACCGGGATGGTGGATGCGCCAGGAATCGGCCCATTTCTGCCATTCCGGCGGTACGTCGGTGTCTTTCCAGGTTTGGTGAATCAAGGCAGGAATTTCAATATGCACAACCATTTGCGCAGTATGCCGGTCGGCCTGGTCGACGGGATTTACGGTAGGACCCGTCGGGAGAACATTCACCCGCGCGGCCCACCCACTGGAGGCGCGGCGGATGACCGGCGCACATGGGCAACGTGGGCGGGTGCCGACGGGAATCCCTGGGCGCAGCGGTCCTGTCCGGCGCTCCGGTCTCAGGCCGGGGCGGTCAGGGCGGTGGCTGTCTCCTTGAGGA
>NZ_JBFUFO010000288.1:0-382 GCF_056403395.1 Variovorax sp. P2_H12
GCCGCAGGTGAGGCGGACAGTTATGTCTGGTCGTCTGTCGCCTCGGACGGTGGCCTGACGCTCTGGGGCGTGCCGGCCCATGCTCCCGGCCTGTTCGTTCCGGCGCACGCCACCGGGGCACCGCTTGCCAGCGCCACGTCCACGGTGGTCGCCGACCCGGTGCGCATCCCGGCCGAGGCGATGCTGGGGGCGGACGGCGAGGGTTTCAAGATTCTGCTCGGCGCCGTGCTGCCGTGGCTGCTCGAGCTGTGCGCTGTCGTCGGGTCCGACGCGGTGCACCCCTCGCTGGGCGCGCTGGCGCGATCCGCTTCCGGGACCGCGCGCTCCGGCGACGGTCAGGCGTTCGCGGCCTCCGCCGCGATGGCTTTGCGGTAGGTGCGGG
>NZ_JBFUFO010000289.1:0-380 GCF_056403395.1 Variovorax sp. P2_H12
GCCACGGCCTCCTCTCCCGCGACCTCGAGCACCGCAGCGCACACCACACCCGAGTCGACCACCGGGACGGACACAGGCAACGCCGAGACGCCGCCCCAGGCCCAGGCCCCGGCGACGACGCCGCCCGCTTCCACCGAACACCCCGCCTCTGGCCCATCGGCTGTGCACCTGCTGCCGATCACGTCGGCGGGTGATCCGACATCTCCGACACAGATCTGTCTGATCGCTGTGTGCATCGGCTGATCGCTTCGTTGCCATCGCACGCAGACGTCCACGGAGCGGCCGTACGCCGCCCGGCACCCCCAGGGGTGTATCGGCTCAGGGCTGGACGAGGACCTTCAGGGCCTCGCGGTCGGCCATGGCCCGGTATCCGTCGGGCA
>NZ_JBFUFO010000290.1:0-379 GCF_056403395.1 Variovorax sp. P2_H12
CTTCCATGATGGTCAGCGGAAGCTCCGCTGCCAGGATGGCGTCATCCGCTGCCAATAGATCCAGTTCGTGCCAGAGGCCGTCCCCCGTCACCGACGCCGGACGCACCGGGACTTCATGGAAGCGCGCCTGAGGCAGCGCCGTGGCCATCCGCCGCACGTCCGCGACTGTCCGCAACTCCGCACAGAGCTGGATCTCGTCCTCACGCAGTTCGAGGAACGCACACAGACGTTTCCCCTTCGCGTATGCCTCGGCCGCGTCGGTGGTTCGGAGGACGGGGTACGCCATGGAGTTGCCCATGCACTGAACCGTCGCATGTGGTCGCCACCCGTCGCTACAGCGTTTTCTGTGCTGACGGCCATGTAACAGACCGGCCCCCGC
>NZ_JBFUFO010000291.1:0-379 GCF_056403395.1 Variovorax sp. P2_H12
ACCGGGCGATGGGCCACCGCGAAGCCCTCAAAGCCCTTCTCAGGCCCCTGACACCCGGGGTGCGGCGGCACCAACGCAACCGCCTCGTGCGCGGGCGCACATCCGCTCCTGGTGTGGCGTCACCGTGCCCCGGGCCTAAGACCTACCGGCACGCAGTGGATCGTATGGACGGAGAGCACCGCGAACAGACATCTGTCGGCGGGCGGGTGCGCTGCGTACGTGTAGTCCCCGACTCGGGCCAGGCGGGCTGCCTCAGCAACCCTCACCACTGCCGTGACGCCTCATCAGAACGAGCGTCATCTGAGCGTCGAGACGGCTTGCGTCGTCCGGGCAAAGGGGCGGCAAGACAATCCCGTCGATCCGGCGCCGACCCCGGAAA
>NZ_JBFUFO010000292.1:0-379 GCF_056403395.1 Variovorax sp. P2_H12
GGGCAGGGACGAGCTGCTCGCGCAGCACCTCGATACGGCGACGGCGCTCACCGGCCCAGTCCGCGAAACGGTCCTCGGGCAGCAACTCCCGCTGCAGTGGCCTCAGCGCGGCTGCGAGCGCATCGGCATCCCCCGCGGCGAGCGCGTGGCGCGCGGTCTTCTCCACCTCGTCGGCATCGATGCGTACCCGGTCCGGTGCCAGGAACAGCAGATCGCCCTCCGCCACCAGATAGGAGGACGGAACGCGGGGAGCCAGCTCCGGCTCAAGTGCGTGGCGTGCGGCGTGCAGGGTGACCCGGAGATTGCGTACCGCAGCATCCATCGGGGCGTCCGGCCACAGCAGGTCCATCACTTCCTCGCGGTGGCGCCGCAGTTCCGG
>NZ_JBFUFO010000293.1:0-378 GCF_056403395.1 Variovorax sp. P2_H12
GGTTTCCAGCAGCAGATCGACCCCGTTCCGCACGACCGGATTGGCCGCCTGCCCGTGCAGGCGGTCCTCCTCGGGTTTCCAGCAGCAGATCGACCCCGTTCCGCACGACCGGATTGGCCGCCTGCCCGTGCAGGCGGTCCTCCTCGTCCCACAGCGCGAGCGCCACACGGACCCCGTCCCAGCGCGGTACGCGACGCTCCCGCACGTCCTGCGCGCCCTTCTCGCCTGTACCGCGCAGCGCGTCGGCGAAGTGTGCGGCAGCGGGTACGGGGGTGGCGCCGCCCTCCGGAAGGTGAGCCTCCATCAGCATGGCCGCGCGGCTGAACTGGGCGAGCGCGTGCTGGGTGTCGTCGGCGGCGGCGCGGGACAGACCGCGGT
>NZ_JBFUFO010000294.1:0-378 GCF_056403395.1 Variovorax sp. P2_H12
GAATTGACGCCCACTGACTCGAACTGCACCTTTTGAGCCGGAAGTTGACGACTCAAGTACGCCTCGAGACTGCCCAGAGCCTAAACGATCTATGCCGTAAGATCTGCAACGCGTGTTGCGGGTGTGACGTCGTACGGGATGCGGCTCGGCTCACCCGGCCGCAGGTGAAGCAGGATGCCGGGACCCGGTGCGCTCGGGCCGGGGACGCCTCGTGGACGCGTACGCCCACGTCATCTGCCGGAGCACCGTCGAACTGTCGGCGTGAACGACCCGGACTCTGCAACAGCCGGGACCGCCGGAAAGCAGCCAGTACCGCCACGCCCGGGAAGCTGCCGCGGAGCCGGAAGGGAAGGCCGCCCGCCTCGTTCCGGCCGGCCT
>NZ_JBFUFO010000295.1:0-378 GCF_056403395.1 Variovorax sp. P2_H12
GAGAGTAGCTCCCTATCGCCGACAGCCTCTGCTGGGAGCCTCAGATGCTTGATGTCGACCCACCTGAAGCCATGCACCCTCGAATCCTGGAACTTGTAGTCCCGGAAGTTGATGAAGGTACTGCCCTCGTGGGTGAGCTTGTTCATAGCGCCGCAGCTTAAGAGCCGGACAAGGCGCGCTGCGGACCCATCGGACAGGTCCTAGGGGCGGTAATAGTCGCGCGCAGTCGGTGAAGAGTTATGCACTGCGGTGGAGCTGTAGGTAACTCGGTTGTTGTGTGCCTGTACCCGGCTCGCTTGCTCGATGAGGAGTCCGTCGACGTTCTCTGTGCGGTTGCGCCGCAGCAGCTTGACGATCAGGGCAACCGCTGTCACACCC
>NZ_JBFUFO010000296.1:0-378 GCF_056403395.1 Variovorax sp. P2_H12
ACTCCGGAGGGCGCTTTGGGCCGTTCCTACTGCTAGGGAGAACACGACCCATGAAGTCCATCGYTGCACTTCAGGACSTTGTTACGGCTGCCTCGCTSGACGGTGGCCCGTCGGATGCCGAGCTGGACGCGATYGAGCTTGAAATGCCGCTCATCCGGGCGGAAGTCGAGTTGCTGGATGCGCAGATCATGACCCTCGACCGGCTGGCGAACGAGCTGGACCAGCGGCGGACCCGCCGGGCTCGTAACCGAGTGCTGGCTGCCCGACGCGACCTGACCAACCGCACCGCGACCACGCAGACGGGCGGTGCGGCATGAACGCCAAGACCGTTCTGCCTGCYGTCGCGATGACGGCGGTRTCCATGGTGCTGACCCTGGC
>NZ_JBFUFO010000297.1:0-377 GCF_056403395.1 Variovorax sp. P2_H12
GATGTGCCCCGCTCTGTCGTTCCCCCCTTGTCCCGATACGGCGGTCTACCGTTCCGGACTACCCAGGAGGATGCACAAAGCCAGCCGATCAGTTCCTGGAAAGAGAGCGCACCGAGTCATTCGGGAGTTCGGCTCGCACCGTCGAGCGCCCCCCGCCCCGCCCTGCGTTGCCGTGCCGGTCCGCCACCGTTGCGCGGCGATCACACCGTGGCGGAATGGTCACTTCCGTGCCACAGGCCGCAAGGTTTCCTTGAACCGCCGTTCCTCGTCTACGAGGCTGGATCCGGGTCGGGGCAAGGCTGCTCAAGTCACCACTTTCCGGAGCTTCTTCGCTCCTGCGGGCCCCGGCCGCCGGTGTCCGTCCCTTCTCGGGGGAG
>NZ_JBFUFO010000298.1:0-376 GCF_056403395.1 Variovorax sp. P2_H12
CGTTGGCTCCGATGGGCGAGTAGAACGCGTCCCCCCAGTTCATCAGAGCGTGCACGATCGGCCACAGCTCGACGCCCTTGTCGGTCAGCCTGTACTCGACGCCCGCGGTCGCGTCCTCGTCACGGATGAGCACACCTTCATGCACGAGGGACTTCAGCCGGTTGGACAGGACGGCGCGCGGGATCTTCAGCTGAGCGGCGAAGCCGCCTGGACCACCGGGCCCGCTTCAACGTGATCGAAGCCGGCGGCGCTCCGCAAGCTCTTCGACGGCACAAACGCAGGCCAGCTGCTCGTGCGGGTCGGACCCTCATGAACCGTGTCCACCCCACCGCCACACCCAGCCGGAGAACACCAACACATCAACGAGGAGTACCAC
>NZ_JBFUFO010000299.1:0-376 GCF_056403395.1 Variovorax sp. P2_H12
CGCCGCCAGTTCACGGGCCAGCTCGGCCACCTCGGCCGGGTCGTCGCTGAACCCGCCCTCGGCGTCCACCGAGAGCAGGTACGGCCCGGCACCCAGTCGCCGGGCCAGAAGCACGGTCTCCGCGCGGGTCGCTCCCGTACCGTCGGGCAGTCCGGCCGCCGCGGCCACCGCGAGGCTTGTGGTGCCGATGGCGGGGAAGCCCTGCTCGCTCAGGGCCGTCGCCGAGGCGTGGTCCCAGGCGTTGGGGAGCAGCAACGGTGACGCGGTCGTCGCACGGTGCAGGGAAGTGAACGCCGTGAAGGCGGCGAAGTCGGTCATGGTGTCGTGGTCCGTTCGGCGCGCTCGGGCAAGCTGTCGGGTGTGAGGTCTCCTACGG
>NZ_JBFUFO010000300.1:0-376 GCF_056403395.1 Variovorax sp. P2_H12
CTGTACGACAAGGCGCGCACCGGCACCGACGCACGCAAGGGCGAGGGCTTCTTCGACATCCTCCGTGCCGACGTGAAGGCCGGCAAGCTGCCCGAGGTCTCGTGGATCGTCGCGCCCGAGGCCTTCACCGAGCACCCGAACTGGCCCGCCAACTACGGCGCCTGGTACATCTCGCAGGTTCTGGACGCGCTCACCTCCAACCCTGATGTGTGGAGCAAGACCGCGCTGTTCATCACCTACGACGAGAACGACGGCTTCTTCGACCACGTCGTGCCGCCCTTCCCGGCCGGCTCGGCCGCACAGGGCAAGTCCACCGTCGACGTCAGCGGCGACCTGTACGCGGGCGACAGCGGCCGCCCGGCGGGGGCTTACGGCC
>NZ_JBFUFO010000301.1:0-375 GCF_056403395.1 Variovorax sp. P2_H12
GGCACCCCCTTCGCGCTCCGACCGTCCCCGGCCACACCGGAACTGGGCCCAGTGAGCCACAACTCGCTGAGGAGTTCTGCTGCCCTCAGCAGAGCTGCAAGAGACGGCAGGCGCCGTAATGCAAGAGGTGTGACCGATCCGGCCTGTGCAGTGCACGGCTTCGCCGCTCGCTTCGCGATGACCTTCCGGTCACACCTCATGCATTACGAATGACCCAGGTCGCCCGCGTCGCTTGTGACTTCGTGAAAACGCGTGAGCTTCGACCGTCGGGTGCGTAATGCAAGGGTGTGGCTGCTCGTACCCGGCGGCTGTTTCTTCAGTGCCTGGTGCTCTTAATGATGTTGATCGTGACGGGGGCGGCTCCTCCTACAAAGC
>NZ_JBFUFO010000302.1:0-375 GCF_056403395.1 Variovorax sp. P2_H12
CCTCGCACTGTTTTTTGCCTGCTGCGAGAACGATCAGGGGGGACTCGGCGTGTCCTGCGGCCAGGATTCCCGTGCCGGAGCCGGGCACGCCGCTGGGCTCACGGCCGGCGCCTGCGCCCTCGTACGGCACGAGCCTGGCGGCACCAAGCGCGATGGTGCAACTACCGTGCTCCTCGGCCTTCTCGGCCGCGTCGTCGGCGTGCTCCTGCGCTTCGTCGGCCGCCTTACGGGCCCCCTTGGCGTCGCCGAGCCCGGCCGCCTTACGAGCCCGGCCCGCGGCATCCTTGGCCTTGTCTGCTACATCGGCGATGGCTTGGGCGAGCTTGCCCAGCTTGCCGAGTTTGCTGGACTTTCCGGCGACCTTGGCCACGTCGT
>NZ_JBFUFO010000303.1:0-375 GCF_056403395.1 Variovorax sp. P2_H12
CCACCCAGGAGCGCAAGGCCCGGCTGCAGCGACGTCCCCACTTCCACAACGTGCCGCAGAAGCCGCAGCGCGTGTACGAGGAGATGAACCGCGCCTTCGGACCGGAGACGCGCTACGTCACCACGATCGGCCTCTCCCAGATCGCCGGCGCGCAGATGCTGCACGTCTACAAGCCGCGCCACTGGATCAACTGCGGCCAGGCCGGCCCGCTCGGCTGGACCATTCCGGCCGCGCTGGGCGTCGCCACCGCCGACCCCGAGGGCCAGGTGGTCGCGCTCTCCGGCGACTACGACTTCCAGTTCATGCTGGAGGAGCTGGCGGTCGGCGCACAGCACAACATCCCGTACGTCCACGTCCTGGTGAACAACTCCTATC
>NZ_JBFUFO010000304.1:0-374 GCF_056403395.1 Variovorax sp. P2_H12
CGCTGCGCTGGATGACGGCCCGCACAGCTTCACGACCAAGGTGACCGACCCCGCGGGCAACGAGAGCGCGTCGAGCGAGCCGGTGAACGTGACGGTGGATACCTCGGGCGTGGTGGTGTCGATCACGCAGGTGAAGGACAACGTCGGCAGCGTGACGGGCAACATCACGCCCAACGGCGTGACGGACGAAACGCGTCCGGAGATCGTGGGCAGCGGCAAGGCCGGCAGCACCATCACGGTGTACGACGGCGCGAACGTGCTGGGACGACGACGGTGCAAGCCAATGGCACGTGGAGCTTCACGCCCACGGTCGACCTGGGGCAGGGCGCGCACAGCATCACGGCGCAGGCCGAGGATCTGACGGGGACCAAGAG
>NZ_JBFUFO010000305.1:0-374 GCF_056403395.1 Variovorax sp. P2_H12
ACCAGCCCACGACAGCGACAGCCACGCCTGACACCACCCACATGTCAGTGACATCCGCGTCATCCACTGACACCACCAGCACGAGCCCATCAATTTGACGCACCGTCACTGACACCACCCCACTGACACCAGCCGGCGCATCGCAGCCGGACGCGGTCAGCGCCGGTGCTGCCACTTGCCTGTGGGCGGCTTTACCCGCAGTACCGTCCGGCATCTGTCATGCGGCGGTCATGCCGCCGTCGATGGCGAGTGCGGCTCCGGTGATGAACGTCGCTTCGTCGCTGAGGAGAAAGGCCACGAACGCCGCGATCTCGTCCGGCTGGGCGATCCGCCCGATCGGGTGCAACGCTC
Source organism: Variovorax sp. P2_H12 (assembly GCF_056403395.1). Taxonomy (NCBI): domain Bacteria; kingdom Pseudomonadati; phylum Pseudomonadota; class Betaproteobacteria; order Burkholderiales; family Comamonadaceae; genus Variovorax; species Variovorax sp. P2_H12. Next base: position 352 of record NZ_JBFUFO010000305.1, read on the forward strand.
CGGCCACGCGGACGGCCTCTTCC
>NZ_JBFUFO010000306.1:0-373 GCF_056403395.1 Variovorax sp. P2_H12
GGCGCGGAGACAGTGCCCTTCGACGCCGAGGACCTCCCCGGAGTCGCGGGACAGATCTTCGACAACCTGGTCGCCCACCCCGACCTGATGCGGCTGCTCTCCTGGAAGCTGCTGGAGCGCCCCGGCGCCACCGACCAGGAGGCCGCCACCTACACCGCCAAGACCACAGCCGTGGCGGCGGCCCAGGAGCAGGGCCGAGTCGAGCCGGAGCTCGGCCCGGAGGACCTGGTGGCTTTCGTGCTGGCGCTGACCCAAGCCTGGTTCAGCCTCACAGGCGGCATGAGCCCAACCAGCGGAAGCGACCCATGGTCAACGCGACGATTGGCCCGGCACCGCGACGCCGTCGTCGACGCGGTACGGCGGATCACCACAC
>NZ_JBFUFO010000307.1:0-371 GCF_056403395.1 Variovorax sp. P2_H12
GACATGCCCTGGGCGAGGAGGACCAGGACCTCCCGTTCGCGTGGTGTCAGCGAAGCCAGCCTCGTGCGCTCGTCCGCGCTGACGGTGTGCTGTCCGCGGCGCACCGTGTCCAGGAGCTGCCGGGTCACCTCGGGGGAGAGCATCGCATCGCCGCCCGCCACGGTGTGCACCGCACGAACCAGTTCGGTGGGCGGGGTGTCCTTGAGCAGGAACCCCGCGGCGCCCGCCTGCACGGCCTCCGCCACGTACTCGTCCAGTCGGAACGTCGTCAGGATCACCACGGCCGGCGGGGCGGGGAGTGCCAGCAGGGCCCGGGTGGCGGCCAGACCGTCCATGTGCGGCATGCGGATGTCGACCAGGGCCACATCACA
>NZ_JBFUFO010000308.1:0-371 GCF_056403395.1 Variovorax sp. P2_H12
GGTGCGTACTGGTGCCCATTGCGTGCCTGCCTCTGTCGTACGGGGGTGGGGGTGCGGGAGCACGCTAGCGGCACCGAATCCGGCAAATGGGCTGTACCGGACACGAGTTGATGTTCTTAGGGTTCGCTTAAGGGACGCATCGGTGCTGGTTAAGACCGGCCCGCGGACCGGAGGCGACGGCGCTGCCGGCCCACCTGGCGACGGCGCCCGCCCTGCCCGGGCCGACGCCCGTCGAGCCAGATCCAGATGCGGACCTCCGTGCCGCCGAGCACCGACCGCCCGATCCGCACATCGCCACCGGTGGACTCCGCGACGCGGCGGACGATGTCGAGCCCGAGCCCGGTAGAGCCCACCGAGCCCCGCGCCCCTCC
>NZ_JBFUFO010000309.1:0-370 GCF_056403395.1 Variovorax sp. P2_H12
CATCCGCGACCGTCACGAACGGCTCCAGATGGAAGTGATTCATCCGGGAGAAGGTGAAGGAGTCCTCGAAGATGTGGTCGCAGTCGTCCCAGACGGAGTCCGGGCCGGTCTCGTACCGGAACTCGTAACAGACGTTGGGCCGCGGCCGGAGCTGACCGGAGGCCCCTGTCCCGTAGGGAGGGACGATGCCGGGCGGAGCCTGTTCGAACAGCTCAGGGGCGTCGGGTGCGAGAGCGGCCTCGATGTCGGGGACGGTCGGCAGCGGCTCGTACACCACCTCGATCAGCTCCAGCGCGTGCAGCGCCACCGCCTCTGACTCGGCGGCGACGGCTGCCACCACATCGCCCGCGTACCGCACCCGGTCCAGGGC
>NZ_JBFUFO010000310.1:0-369 GCF_056403395.1 Variovorax sp. P2_H12
GTCGAGACGTCGGAGGGGCCCGGTGGCGACGTTCCGTACGTGGCGCCGTCGGCGAATGCGGCGGCCGCGTCCCGGGCGGCGCAGGCGCAGGCGGAAGCGGACGCCCAGGCGTCGGCCGATGCGGAGGACGCCGCCCGTATGTCCTCCGACAAGCCCGCGAGCAGGCCCTCGCAGGTCCGCGATGCGTTCGCCACCCTCCAGGCGACCCTGAACGACACCTGCACCCCGGGCACGGGCAACTGCGCCTACGTCCTGGGCCGGGTCCACGACGAACTGGCGGGCCTGGAGGCGTCGATGAAGGCGTATCCGAAGGAGCCGGGGCACTTCAAGGAGCCCGTGGCCTGGATGACCACCCTGGACAGGACGCTG
>NZ_JBFUFO010000311.1:0-369 GCF_056403395.1 Variovorax sp. P2_H12
CTCTTTCGTCTGTCGACTCGCTGTGTCCGGCATACGGGTGGATGTGGGCGGCCGTCCCGGTCCGATGGTGTGGATATCGTGTCCAAAAGATAAGGCCGCCATAAGGAAGCGTGAATTCCCGGTGGTCGGTTCATTTTCCGCACACCGCCCGGGACGGGAATTGCCACWACCCGGGAGGCCGAAATTTGTTTGGTTTCTCCGCCCGTTCCGAGATCATTCTTCGGCTTCTGCGATTACTGTGCGTCGGCTTACGAACCGCACGTTCGAGTGAACCAGTTCGAGTAAACGTGTGTAGTGATCCTGTGACACAAGCGTGACCGGTGGCGTACGTGAGGATGCCGCGCCGCCGCCGGAGCCAGGCTTCCGTAC
>NZ_JBFUFO010000312.1:0-368 GCF_056403395.1 Variovorax sp. P2_H12
TCGCATGGATGCTCTCCGAGTCACAGGATCTCCGCCGTCGTCCAGGAATGTCGATGCATGGCCGAGGTCGGCGCGAGAATATTCGAGAATATCGTCTCGCCTCCCCAACTAGGCCTCCCTAGCGTTCCCTTCATGAGCAACCCCAGGACGACGATGGCTGCGCCGGTGCATGTGGTGGACCTTCCCGTGTCGCCCGAACCCGCCTCCGGATGCGATGTATGCGGTGCACTCGCAAGGGAACGCAAGGAAGCTGCCGGTGTCGGCAACTGGTCGACGGTCACCGACTGCAATGTTGAGCTGCGGCGACACCACGGGGAACACACGTGACGGCAGCCCGTGCGCGAGCTGCGTACCGCTATGTGCTCCTC
>NZ_JBFUFO010000313.1:0-368 GCF_056403395.1 Variovorax sp. P2_H12
GGGCTGGGCGCGGCGGTGGCGGGCACGGTTCCGCTGCGGGCGGCGGCAGGTGCGGCCGCGCTGGTGGTGGCCGCGTGCGCGGGGGCGGGGGCCGTGTTCGGCGGGTACGCGCCGTTGCACCAGGGACTTGCCGTGGTGGGCGGGCTGGCCGGCGCGCAGGTGTTGCTGCGGCACTGCGTACGGAGGTTCGGCGGGGTCACGGGGGATGTGTTCGGGGCGGTTGCGGAGGTGGCGGCAACGGGAACGCTGGTGGGGCTGGCCCTGGGCTGAGAGGGCGCGGGGCGGCCCGATTGCCGATATGTCCTCAATTGCCGGACAGGTTTGACGTACAGCTCCGGCGCCAGACTCCGAGTTCGTACTTCTTGCGC
>NZ_JBFUFO010000314.1:0-368 GCF_056403395.1 Variovorax sp. P2_H12
GTGCAGGGATACATCCGGGAGTGCATCGACTCCGTACTGCAGCAGGACTTCACCGACTTCGAGATCGTCGCCGTCGACGACTGCTCGCCGGACGGTTCCGGCGAGATCCTGGACGAGTTCGCCCGTCGCGACACCCGTGTGCGCGTCCTGCACCTCGGTGAGAATGTGGGTCTGGGCCGCGCCCGCAACGCCGGCATCGAACAGGCGACCGGTGACTATCTGCTGTTCCTGGACAGTGACGACACCCTTGCGCCCGGCGCCCTGGGCGCCATCGCCCGGCGGCTCGACGCGACAGACGATCCCGACATCCTGATCTTCGACTACACGCGCGCCTACTGGGACGGCCGGCGCCTGCCGAACCAGCGCGC
>NZ_JBFUFO010000315.1:0-368 GCF_056403395.1 Variovorax sp. P2_H12
ACTTGGGGCTGAGTTTGTCCACTCCCGTTCTTCTCGCTCGCCGACTGGCTTGACGAACGCCACCGCCTCTGGCCGGCCGCGATCAACCCTCACCCTGTCTCCGTCTGCAAGACGACTGGTGATGCGCCCGGCGGACATGATCAGGTGACATCCAAACCTGGGCCGCACCGGCGGCCGCGCGCGTCACTGTCCAGCCATCCGCCGCCAGTGTTGGTGGCGGCGGACACGGGCTCGTTTGAGCCCGAGGCTCACGAGGAGCTCACGTCCTGTGTCGGCGAGGGCTGGAGTGAGGGCGGCGCTTCTTGGCTTGCTTGTCGCGGGGAGCCTCCAAGCTCCTTCCGGGGGCGCCGGGTCGGGCCCCTCGCAGG
>NZ_JBFUFO010000316.1:0-367 GCF_056403395.1 Variovorax sp. P2_H12
ATCCCCTGTGAGTTGGTGAGGAACGCCGACCGGAAGGCGCCGATCCCGTCCAGCGTCACCGGCCGCCGTGCGGATGCCAGCCCGGCCCCCGGAAGCTCCTGTTCCAGCAGGGCCATGGTGACACCATGGAGTGACGGGGCGGCAGGCCAGACGACCGAAGTGCCGTCCCAGAAGGCGATGTTGGTGATCGCGCCCTCCGTCACCGCCCCGTCCGGCGCGGTCAGCAGGGCCTCGTCGAAGCCGGAGCGTGCGGCGAGCCGACCGTAATACGTCTGGCCGAACTCGCCGGGGCGCTTGATGTGCGGCACGGTGCGGACGTACGGAACGGACATCAGGCTGTGCGGTTCGGGGGACTTCCGTGCCGGTC
>NZ_JBFUFO010000317.1:0-367 GCF_056403395.1 Variovorax sp. P2_H12
CCGACTCCGGCAGCAGCTCCACCACCACGACCCGCACCCCGTCGAAACCACCCGCCTCCGCCACTCCGAAGGGTCCGGCGAACTGGTCCGCCCTGGCCAAGAGCCTCGAAGGCACGCTCGTACGCCCTGGCGACGCCACTTACCCGACGGCCCGCCAGCTCTACAACACCCGGTTCGACAACCTGAAACCCGCGGCCGTCGCCTACGTCCGGCACGAGGCGGACATCCGCGAGTGCCTGGCCTTCGCCCGCCGCAGCGCCACACCCGTCTCCATCCGCAGTGGCGGCCACTCCTACGCGGGCTGGTCGAGTGGCAACGGCCGCCTGATCATTGACGTCTCGTCACTCTCCCGCGTCGACCGGGACGG
>NZ_JBFUFO010000318.1:0-367 GCF_056403395.1 Variovorax sp. P2_H12
CCGGCGCCTTCGGCGGCGGCGCACGGCCCGGTGCACCGGGCGGCCAGGGCGATCCCGGCCGTACGGAGCAGGGTCAGTCCAACCTGTTCGGTCAGACCCGGCCGGGGCAGTACGACCAGCCCGGTCAGCCCGGCCACCAGAACGGTCCGGCCGGACGGCAGGCGCCGCAGCCGCAGCAGGCCCGGCACAACAACGCCCCCGACAATCAGGGCGGTTTCCAGCAGTCCGGCGGCCCGGGCAACCCCGGCCGTCAGCTGCCGCCCGTCGGCGGTCCCCGTGCCGAACTGCCCGGTGGCAACCCGCAGCCGCAGCGCCCGCAGGCCACCAGCTGGGGCACGGAGAACCCGTCGGTGCCGCAGCGCAGTCC
>NZ_JBFUFO010000319.1:0-367 GCF_056403395.1 Variovorax sp. P2_H12
CGCCGGCATCGGGCGCAGAATCGAGGATCCGGTACGCACCGACGCAGACCCCGCCGTCGACGAAGGCCAGCAGGAAATCTCCGTGCCGGGCGACGGTCTGGGCCGAGAAGCGCCACCAACGGGCGGCACCGTCCTCAACGGTCCGGCCGGCACGGAGCGAGGCCCTCACATCCACAGCCAGCATCAAGCCCCTCCCCACTCGCCCGCGCATCCGGCTGACTCAGTCGGTCGATCAGCCGATGAAACCAACCCTAGTACAGAACAACACTGTTTATAGCCTCATAAAAATGTTCCCTGCGGCCGACACGACGGCGACGTCGGATCCAGCTGGTCGGGCAGGTCTGTTCAGCCCGTGACTGTGCAGGGG
>NZ_JBFUFO010000320.1:0-367 GCF_056403395.1 Variovorax sp. P2_H12
CCGGAGAGGACGGCCGGTCCCAGAGCGGTCGACCAGAGGCGGGCGGCCAGCCCCAGGTGCGCGACGGACGCGGCGACCCTGCGCTCGGGGGTACGGAGCCGGGCCGCAACAGTGTCGATGCGGGCCGTGAGCGGTGCCGTCTCCCCCGCGTACAGGAGGGCGAGCGGACGGTGCGCGCCGCCGGGCACCGGTGTTCCGCGCAGGGCGAAGAATCCGCCCACCGACGCCGCCCCGGCCTGCTCCATGCGCTGCTCCTTCACGGGCCCCCCGGTCACTCGTAGTGACGACCCGGCCACCCCTGGGGCCAGGTCTCACCATTCACCGTATCCGTGTGGATGATCGTCCTGAGGCTCGGCAGGGAGAGGAC
>NZ_JBFUFO010000321.1:0-367 GCF_056403395.1 Variovorax sp. P2_H12
GCTCAGCACCGGATATCCGAGCGCGGTCATCGCCCAGGCACCGGCGTACGTTCCGTCACCGAGGTCGGGGATCGCCGGCTCCAACTCTGCAGCAGCGGCGGCGTACTCACCGAGTTGGATGAGGATCTGAGCCAGCTGGCCACGCACTTCGGCGCGGTCGCGCGCGCTGAGCCGGTCCGTTTCGAGGACAGCGCGCAGCGTGGCCAGGACATCCGCGCGCCGGGTGTAGCCGGTGAACGCCTGGAACGGCATCTTCCGCACCAATGGGGCGACCGCTTCCGCGGGGAGCCCCGGTTCGGTGATCAATTCGTGCAGAAAGGCGAGGGCGGTGACGTGGTCACCGGACGCGAGTGCGATATTCGCTGCC
>NZ_JBFUFO010000322.1:0-366 GCF_056403395.1 Variovorax sp. P2_H12
GTCCTGCTGACGATGACGCTCGGCTCTCCGCCGGTCCGCCGACTGGTTCAGCCACTGACCCGACCGTCCATCGGCTGGATGTTCGCCCCTGCCCCGCCACGTCCGCAGCCGGTATTCACCGAGACGACCACGGCACCGGCCCCGTCCACGGCGACGATTCCGGCGCCCCGCAGTGCCGTCGAGCAGCCGACCACGACGACTTGATCGCGCGACGCGTACACATGACCATGTGCCCGAGTGATTGAGGACTCGCCTGCAAAGCGAGTTACGCGGGTCCGATTCCCGCCACGGCCTCCAGCAGGAGCACAAGGGACGGTCGCCCCCATGATGCAAGGGCGGCCGTCCCTTGTGCTCCCTGCGTTACGC
>NZ_JBFUFO010000323.1:0-366 GCF_056403395.1 Variovorax sp. P2_H12
GCTGAGCTGCGGAGGCGGGCCGGCAAGGCCGACATCGTCCGGGGGGACTTTCGGGACGCGGACAACAAGACGATGACTGAGACCGGGCAAGTAGGTCCCAGTCTCAAGGGTTTTGCGTCGCGGTCGGCATTCGAGGTCTTTGTGAAGCGCTGGAATGCGCAGATGAAGTATGTCGAGGGACTCCTGCAGCAGGACGTGGCAGGAGCCCTGCGCGCGACCGCCGATGACTTTGCCGCACAGGACCAGGCGCAAGCCGACCGGCACAAACGGGCATCCAACAAGGACCGGGATCTGAAGTGACAGTGAGGGGATCGGGGGAACCGGCATGCTGACGTACGAGAATCTCCTCCATGTAGATCTTGGTCC
>NZ_JBFUFO010000324.1:0-366 GCF_056403395.1 Variovorax sp. P2_H12
GTACCAGCCTGCTCGTCATCACGGTGAACTCCACGGCCGCCCTGGCCAGCCGGCTCACCACCCCCACCTCGCTGGACTGGGCGGTGATCGCCCCGTTCACGGCGGCGGCGGTCCTCGGGGCCTGGGACGGCAAGCGTCTCGCCACCAAGGTGTCCACTGCCGCGCTGCAGCGGATCTTCGGCGCAGCACTGATCGCCGTTGCGCTCTTCATGCTGGTCGATACCGTGGTCTGAGCCACGTCACGCCGTCGACAGCAAATCGGGATCCGGGCTCAGGCGAGCGAGAGGAACAGCTTCTCCAGCCGGGCGCGCATCTGGTTCCGATCGGCCGGTTCGGCGGTGTCGTCGGCCATGCAGTGCTGAAGGC
>NZ_JBFUFO010000325.1:0-365 GCF_056403395.1 Variovorax sp. P2_H12
AACGTCCCCAGCGCCTCCTCGGCGGTATAACCGAACAGCTCCTCCGCCTGCGGGCTCCAGAAGACGATCCGCCCACTGTCATCGAGTACCACCGCAGCCAGGCTCAGCAAATCCAGCAGCCCGCTCGGCGCGGATGCCGCACCTGGCAGGCCCAGCCCGGCCAGGAACGCATCGGTCGTACTCATCCCCGGGCACCCCTTCCGCTCGCCTCCACGGCGGCAGTTCCGTCCGGCCCAGCCCGTAGCTGCTCCTTCCGCCTCGCTGCGGCCCCTCCATCGTCTCTCCGAACCCGATACCCAGCACTCCACCGCCGATGCGCGGTCGTGGGTGCGGTGAAGCGGAAGGCCATCGTCGACCCACCGGAC
>NZ_JBFUFO010000326.1:0-365 GCF_056403395.1 Variovorax sp. P2_H12
CATTGCTTCCACGCCAGGGTGTGAGCAGCCCTTGCTGTTCGTAATAGCGGAGCATGCGTGGTGTGACCCCTGTTTTTTCGGCAAGTTCGCCGATTGTCATCATGGTGGTGTCTCTCTCCATATGCGCTGCGCTGGTGATGTGGCCAACAACGTGGGCAGTGCACGATCACGGGAAGGTCCTCCCGGACCTTCCCCTGCCTGTCGCGCTCGGCGGGGACCGCCTTGCTGACATCGGCATGCTGCGGGCAGAGCCGGCGTCTTCGGTCTGCTGGCCTCTGACCCGACCGTCTCCCGCCTGGTCGGAACCCTGGCCGCCTCGGGTGACGCCGCTGTGCGAGCCGCACGGACACAAGTCCCAAGCGGGG
>NZ_JBFUFO010000327.1:0-363 GCF_056403395.1 Variovorax sp. P2_H12
GGCTACAACCGCGTCGTCTTACGCGGTGAGCCGTCCGAGCGACGGTTCATCACGTTCCGGATGGTGGGGAACCGCGTGCTGGCAGGCATGAGTGTCAACGTGGGCTGTCATGGACCTGATCCGGCCCCTCGTCACATCCGGGTCGGACATCGACGACATGCCCCTCTCGGACCCGGACGTACCCCTGGACCACAACCTGCCGTGACGCCCCGGCTCGGGGCGAGAGTGGCCGGATCCCACACCGTCTCTCGCCCTCTGTGCTGTCAGTCGCCGCCACCCGCCATGGGTTCACTGACGCACCAGCAACGGAAAGATGTCACAGATCCCGGGATCGCCTGGTCGTAGTGAGTGACAACCCAGGCG
>NZ_JBFUFO010000328.1:0-363 GCF_056403395.1 Variovorax sp. P2_H12
CCTGGTCCAGCAGCGCTACAAGGCCGTCGACGGCGCCGTCGCCGCACTGCGCAGCGGCCAGCTGGACTACGTCTCCGATCTGAATTCCACCCAGTTCAAGGCGCTGCAGAGCGACAAGCGGACCACTGCCTTCCAGAACGCCGGCCGCCGCTGGATGAGCGTGGCCCTCAACTCCGGTGCCCGTACCCGCTCCGGGAAGAAGATCGGCACCGGGAATCCGGCTCTCGCCGACGCCGCCGTGCGCCGCGCCATCGCGCTGGCGACCGACAAGCAGACCCTCGTCGACAAGGTGCTCGACGGCCTGGGCCAGGTCGGCGCGGGCTACATCCCGCCCACCTGGAAGCAGTGGGCGTGGAAGCCCGC
>NZ_JBFUFO010000329.1:0-362 GCF_056403395.1 Variovorax sp. P2_H12
GCGCGGCACGGCGCCCGCGAGATGGTGGAGTCGGCATGGGCCGGATGGTGCCTGCGGCACCCGGAGGCCCGCCGCTGAGGGGTAGGGCGGCTTGGGGCGGCCTGAGACCTGCCGCTGAAGGGACAGGGCGACTGGTCCAGATTGAACGTTTCTTCGGCTGATTATGATGTTTCGGTTCCGGAGCCCTCGCGTATCGAGGGTTTGATGCCCAGGGAGGGTGACGACAGGCCATGCGGAATACCTCCCTACGCGAGACAGAGCTGTATGAAGCATCTACCGCAGACGAATCCGGGGGGCTCGCTCGTGCCGTCGGTGGCCCTTGGCTGCTGACCGGGCACGACGGCAGGTTGACGGTGTACGTC
>NZ_JBFUFO010000330.1:0-361 GCF_056403395.1 Variovorax sp. P2_H12
ACCCCGGTCACGGCTCGGGCCAGCCGGGGGCCAGAGACGAGACACGCGTGCCCGAGTGGGAGCTGTTCGACCTGGAGCGCGACCCGGACGAGCTGCACAACCGCTACGACGACCCGGCGTACGCCGAGATCGTCAAGGATCTCACCTCGCAGCTGACCGACCTGCAGATCAGGTACCGGGACACGCCCGAGCACCTCTCGTGACCAACGACAACCCCACAGCTCCGGACGCCTCCAGTGGGCCTGGTACACCTGGCGCCACAAGCTGCCCGTATGGGCAACACGCCCGACAGCACGAGCGGCAACACGGGCTTCCGCTACGCGCGTTGACCGGCACGACCGCTCGACGAGACGGCCGCGGC
>NZ_JBFUFO010000331.1:0-359 GCF_056403395.1 Variovorax sp. P2_H12
ACGCCAGGCGGCGTTGTACGGGCAGGACGCCGCCCCTTATGACGCGGTCATTCATGAAGCTGCGCTCCGCATGCGGTTCGGGGGTCCAGGTATGGCCCGCGCCCAGCTTCAGCACCTGTTGAAGATGAGCGAACAGACCCACGTGACCATGCGCGTGATCCCGTTCGAAGCCACGTACTACCCGGGCTCGGGTCAGTCGCTGTACTACGTACGCGGACCGGTGCCCGCACTCGATACCGCGCAACTCGACCAGTCCCACGGCCCGGTGTTCATCGACTCCGAGGCCCAGCTGACGCAGTACCGCCTCCTGCTCGATCGGCTCGACGCGGCTGCGCTGAGCCCCGAGCAGTCGCGGGAAC
>NZ_JBFUFO010000332.1:0-359 GCF_056403395.1 Variovorax sp. P2_H12
ACGATGATCAGCCGGTCGAAGAACTCGTCGAGAGTACGGACCTGGGCGCCGAGCGAGGTCATTTCGGTCACGTATTCACGGGTGGGTCCGTCGTGCCAGGCGGTGTGCTGGTAGAGCGTCCGCACCTCCACCCCACGGTCGAGGAGCTCGGCGGTCTGCTGACGGATCTGCTCGAGCGTGGCCTTGGGCCGGCCGCCCCCCGGCTGGGCGGTGAACAGCTCCGAGGTGCTCTGCTGCACACTCTCGTTGACGATGGCGCTGATCGCGGCCTTGCCCTGGATGCGGACGATGGACTCGCTGCCCTGCGGTCCCGCGGTGTGCCGGGAGTCGACGATGAGGGGTCGCAGCAGGTCCGTGAG
>NZ_JBFUFO010000333.1:0-358 GCF_056403395.1 Variovorax sp. P2_H12
GTGCTGGTCTGTATCGAGTCGGTTTGCTCGTCGGTCCAAGGGCCCGCCAGGAAGGCGCGGCGGCACCCCGGGAAGGTCGGCACGTCGTCAGGGAAGGTGACTACCTCACCCCAGCCAAGAGCCCGCCCAAGCGTCCACGGATACGCCGCCAGGTTTGCCAGGCATATTGCGATGAGGCCTTCATCCTGCGGCTCCACGTGCCCACGGCGGAACAGACGAAGCTCCGCCCGGCCGCCTGTTCGGCCGTCACGGGAGGGCATGGACTCGACCGACATCCCGACCGTGGTGAAGACGGTGACGCCCGACGAATCCGCCGCCCTGTGGACCATGACGTCGATCCGGTCGAGCGGGCCAGGGC
>NZ_JBFUFO010000334.1:0-358 GCF_056403395.1 Variovorax sp. P2_H12
CCGCACCACCCGCCGGGACACCGACGTCGACATAGACGCCTTCGCCAATTCGATGGAGAACGAAGCCGTCTACGGGAAGAAAATCTTCGACTATCCCCTGGCGTAGGCAGTCGCCGACGAAGTGGCCGCCGACTACCGCATCGTGGTGCCCACCATCACCGACAGCGAACTCCGTGCCACCCTCAACCTCCCCGCCCCGGCACCACCGGCAACGACACCGCTCCCGGCGACGACGCGCTGCGCACCACCGCCCTGCACCTGGCCGTCCTCAAGACCATGTCCGCACACCACCTGCGCCGCGTCCTGGTCTTCTTCCATCGCGTCGAAGACGCCAGAAGGTTCACCGCCGAACTCGGCC
>NZ_JBFUFO010000335.1:0-357 GCF_056403395.1 Variovorax sp. P2_H12
GTTGTTCATGATCACGGTGGTGACGGGGAGCTGGTACCGGCAGATCGTCTCCAGCTCCATGCCACTGAACCCGAAGGCGCTGTCGCCCTCGACGGCTATCACTGGCTGGCCGGTCTCCACGGCGGCGGCGATCGCGTAGCCCATGCCGATCCCCATCACACCCCAGGTGCCGACGTCCAGGCGATGGCGCGGGACGTGCATGTCGATGACGTTGCGCGCCATGTCGAGGGCGTTGGCACCCTCGTTGACGAGGTACGCGTGCTGGTTGTCGCGTAGCACGTCGCGCACGGCGCGCAGCGCACCCATGAACTGCATCGGGTGCGGGTCGGCTGCCAGACGTCCGGCCATCTTCTCGAC
>NZ_JBFUFO010000336.1:0-357 GCF_056403395.1 Variovorax sp. P2_H12
ACGTCGGTTCCCTGCCGACGGGCCAGCGCCGCGTACCGCCGGATGTCCGCGATCGGCATGCCCGTGTCCCGCAGCATGACGAGCCCGGCCAGCCACGCCAGGTCGCTGACACCGTAACGGCGCCGCCCGGACGCCGAGCGCGGCGCGGGGTGGAGTGTCAGGCCCTCGCGCTCGTAGTAGCGCAAGGTGTCGACGCTCAGACCACAGAGAGCTGCCGCCGCCCCGATGGGCAGCCCCTCGGGCGGCACCTCGACGGACACATCGGGCAATATCACCTCGTCCACCCCACCACTATGCAACCTGGTGTGCGCTCCAGGTCAAGCGCCGCCGTAACCAGTCGGCCGAGCAGCATCACGG
>NZ_JBFUFO010000337.1:0-357 GCF_056403395.1 Variovorax sp. P2_H12
CTTCCACGAGCGAATCACTCACTTGTAACTTGTACACGAGGTAATTTCACTCTAGGGTTTTGATGTGGCGCCGGACAGTCCGCATCCCGGAGCCGTCACCGACGCATCCGACAGGGAGATCACCGATGAACCGCAAGCTCAAGAGCCACTCTTTCCGGACATACGCCGCCCTCGGAACCGCCGCCGGTGCGGCAGCGCTGGCCCTGATGGTCACCACGCCCGCCGGCGCCGCCGAGGCGACCGAGATCGAGTCTCACCACCCGGGTGCCAAGCCGCCGGTGGTGCTGGTGCACGGCTCCTTCGCGGACTCCTCCAGCTGGAACGGCGTCGTCAAGGATCTGAAGCGCTCCGGCATTG
>NZ_JBFUFO010000338.1:0-356 GCF_056403395.1 Variovorax sp. P2_H12
CTCCGACGTCGGATCTGGTCGAAGGCATGCAGGAACGACTGGGAGAAGACCTGAGCACGCCGACGTCGTCTCAGACCACCTGCTCGTTCGCTCCGAGGAACACCTTCGGCTCCAAGAGACTGCGCATCGAGTTCTCCTGGGTTCCGCAGGACACCGAGGCGCGCGACGTGGACAAGCTTCCGGGGAAGCTCAGCCACTACGACGTGAACGGCGCGACTGTCGAAGCCAACGACCTCGTTTCACGGCTCACCGTGCCGTGCCGGATGCCCGGCGACCTCAAGAAGCCGTCCCAGAAGGTGCTGCTCCAGGGACAGGCTTCCAACACCCTGCTCAACGGGACCGACGTCCAGCAGAAG
>NZ_JBFUFO010000339.1:0-355 GCF_056403395.1 Variovorax sp. P2_H12
GTCGGCACGGTCACCAGCAGCGGCCGCCGCACCGCCCTCGCCGAAGCCCGACTCCTCGACGAGAAGGACCGTCTCCTCGCTCACGCCACCAGTACATGCATGCTGTTTCCGCTGCCGGCCCCCTGAGGGTTTGAAAAACCTTTGCCGGGTGCTACGCGGCGAGGCGAAGACTTTGACGCAGCGCGCGAAGTGGCGGGCCTGCAAGTCGGCGGCCCACTACGCGGACGACGCGATGCGGGCCCGTCCGGCGATCGWGGACACAGCCCGCCGCGGGCGGACCCCCACTCAGCCCGCGGGCAACCGCACCGCTGCCCCCCGCAAAGCATCGAGCACCGGTCTGATCAGTGGGTGGCCC
>NZ_JBFUFO010000340.1:0-354 GCF_056403395.1 Variovorax sp. P2_H12
AGTCACCGCCGTGGACCGCGGGCGTCCGACCAGGCCGGGGTCCGCCGTTCCCGCCGTGTGACGGCCGCACCGCGACTGCGCAGCGGGGTCTCCAGGGTGCCGGGGTTCCGGGAGCCGGCACGGTGCTGTTGCTCATGAGGATCTCCATGCTCTGGCGCCACGGCGCGGTCAGCCTCCCCCGACGCGGCGTATGACTGTCCGGTGGGCCCTGTGGCTTCCCGGCTGCGAGCAGCGGGCGCTCACGGGGCCGTGCCCGGGGGCCTCGGCGTACCGAGGGCCTGCGCCGGAGCCGCGGTCGGCGACCCGTCATCTCAGATTGCTGTCGTGGAGTTGCGCGAAGAGTTCTGTGTTGTG
>NZ_JBFUFO010000341.1:0-354 GCF_056403395.1 Variovorax sp. P2_H12
GCCCAGCACAGTCGCCCCGAACAGTACGTACACCAGCCAGCGGGCCACCATGAGCGGTTGCGGCATGGGTCGGCGGGGGGCGTCATGGACCTGCCATGACGCTCCGGACCATGGGACACCACCAGAGAAGGACATGAATGACCTCAACCCCCGGCACGGAAACGGCCGTTCATGGTGGCGCACGGCACCCCACCCCGTCGGTCAATCGTATGGCGCGCGAACGGACGCGCCATGGGCCCAAGGGCCCAAACCAGGACCCGAATCCCACCCTTGGCACGCACCGGTGCTGCCGCTACGGGCTGAGGCCGGCCAGGGAGCGGCGAGTGCCCCGGCAATGGCGGGGCAGGACCAACC
>NZ_JBFUFO010000342.1:0-354 GCF_056403395.1 Variovorax sp. P2_H12
GACCCGTCGGTCTCCAGGCCTGCCGCGTAGTCGATGTTCTGGCGTTGCTGCCATGCCTTGGTCGCGTTGTAGGTTCCGTCACCGAAGACCCCGTCGACCTTCGACTTGGAGTCGAGCGCGCCGTCGGCCCAAAGGATCATCTGCCACAGGCACGTGGCGTTGGACGACGCGTGAGTGTTTCTCTGCAGGATGCCCTCGTCGCCCCAGTCGTCCCAGTACTTGTCGCCCCCGTAGAAGTAGGCGCGGCCGCTGTAGGTTCCGCTTGCCGCGGCCGGGGTGGTGCTCACGGCGAGGACGGCGGCGGTCAGTGCCCCCACTGCGTACGCGCCCAGTTTGATCCGCTTGGTGCGCCAG
>NZ_JBFUFO010000343.1:0-354 GCF_056403395.1 Variovorax sp. P2_H12
TCGATCGCCGTTGGGAACCAGCTCGGGCACGCTCAGCCGGATCGGGTCGGCGATGAAAACCTCGTACGCGAGTGCGCTGTTTGACGACATGACACTACCTCTTGTTCATGAGTGATCTATGGATCAAGGGAATGGCTGCTACGGGGAAGAATGAAGCTGACGGGCGAACAACGCTGTGTGAGGGAACAACGTGGCGTAGTCCACAAGGCAGACGGCTGAGATGCATGAGTTGATTGGCCGCGGGGCATCATCGGACGCGGTGGAGAGCAGCGAGATCCCATTACCACGGGGGCTACTCCTGGGAGTGGCGCGAAGAGCCGCGTGAGGCGCTCGCGCTCGCCTGGCTACAGGAAG
>NZ_JBFUFO010000344.1:0-351 GCF_056403395.1 Variovorax sp. P2_H12
ACACTGGTCCGCATGAGCGACAGGCCCGGTGGATGGACCGACGACAACCGCGACGACCGCTACGGACGGGGCAGTGACAGCGCCCAGCCCGAGGGTGCCCGTGTGATGCGGCACGTCCAGCGGCACCCCGCACCGCCGCCGCAGCGCCCGGCGCCGCCTCAGCAGTATCCGGCGCCGCCGCAACAGCGCCGTCCGGAGCCGCCGCGGTACTCCGACGGCTATGACGACAACGCCGGGTACGACAACGGTTACGGCGCCGGTCAGGTCTACGGCGGCGGCAACGGCGGCGGCCGGGGTTACGGCGGCGGTGGCGGCGGTTACGTCCAGGGCCGGCCCGCACCGGACTGGCGC
>NZ_JBFUFO010000345.1:0-350 GCF_056403395.1 Variovorax sp. P2_H12
GCCCTTCGGGCTGCCTTGCGCTGCTCGCCTTTCGCGGGGTCTCGCTCAAACTCGCCTTCGGCTCAGACAGTCGCGAGCCCTGATCCGCGAAAGGCTGCGCTGCTCAGCGGCGCAGAGGGGATCGCCCGTCCCGCACCGCATGCCGGGCTCGGGGGTGTTCGATCGCCAGCGGCGTCTCCAACGCCAATGCAACCCCAACGTRTCAGCGGYGGTGGGCGGTAKGCCCCGGGCCGGCCGTTGAGGCACCGCCGAGCAGCGCAGCGGCAGGCGGAAAAAGGGCCGCGCGTGTTTGAGCGCAACGCAGTGGAGCGAGTTTGCGCGGACCCCGCCTGTCGCGAGCAGCGCAGGGC
>NZ_JBFUFO010000346.1:0-350 GCF_056403395.1 Variovorax sp. P2_H12
TAATGGGGATGTCGCGGGTTCAAGTCCCGTCATCGGCTTTCGAGCCGGTGTAGCTCAGGGGGTAGAGCACCTTCGTCGGTTCCGCCGACTGTGATCTCTGGGTACGTACAGCTTCAAGAATTTGCACGCACCTCCCGGTGCGCAGGCTACGGCTACTTCTTCGAAACAAGTCCCGCCGTCGCCGACCTTGATCTCGGGAGGCACAGCACCGGTGCCCGGTGCGCAGGTGACGGCTACTTCTCGGATCTGACGGTTGCGGGTTCGAGTCCCGCTCGGCCACGGCCGGTAGCTCAATGGGCAGAGCATCAGGCAAGCCCGTCGCCGACTCCTGATCTCGGGCACCCCTGTGC
>NZ_JBFUFO010000347.1:0-350 GCF_056403395.1 Variovorax sp. P2_H12
CCCGTAACGCACGAGAGCGGGCGCTGCTGCTGGCGCGGGCGGAGAAGGAGGCGGAGGAGGGCGGCGCGCCGCGATGAGTTTCGGGCGGTGGCAGGGTCTACCTTGCACAGCCATTCCCCGTACGAGTCGCCGAGGAGCAGGCCATGCAGAAGATCAAGACCTTCCTGTGGTTCGACAACCAGGCCGAGGAGGCCGCGAACCACTACGTCTCCATCTTCGGAGGGGACTCGAAGGTGCTGGGCGTCACGCACTACACCGAGGCGTCGCCGGGCGAGCCGGGCGCGGTCATGACCGTCGAATTCCGGCTGGCCGGCCAGGAGTACATCGCACTCAACGGCGGCCCGCAGTTC
>NZ_JBFUFO010000348.1:0-349 GCF_056403395.1 Variovorax sp. P2_H12
GATCAGGCATGGCGGTCCCCACAGACGGCTCCGTGCCCACAATCATCCGGTTCTGTGCCGTTCCACCCCTTCAGGCAGACTGGAGGCCACGGTCTGCTCGCACCGTGTCACCCACATCCGTGTCGCGGTGACATGCATCGTCGCGACGCGGCCGCTCTTCAGGGGGCGATTCAGTGTCGGTGGCGCGAAAACGCTGCTGCGGGGCTCATTCGGCCCGTGTCGGGACGCGGAGTGACCCAACCACTGATCAACATTGTGTCAATGCTTTAATGGCACTGTTGGGAGCGGTTCCATGGTCTTGGGCTGGGACTATGCGTGGCCTGCTACCCATATGAACCTTGTACTCAGA
>NZ_JBFUFO010000349.1:0-349 GCF_056403395.1 Variovorax sp. P2_H12
CTGGGGCATCATCCACAGGGCGCCAGCGGAGCCGGCGCGCGTCCCCAGGATCTCCCCCGGAACAGGCCTCAGACCGTCGACCACTCTGATCCGGGGACGTCGTGCCTGCCCGTGCCCTCGCGTCGGACCCTCATGGCAAGCTCTGCCGCCATGGACATACGGCAGTTCTGGAAGTTGATCGAGCAAGCGCGCCAGCAGGCACCCGCTCCGGCGGATCCCGAGGACATCGCCCAAGAGGTAACCGCCCTGCTCGCCGCCCGGCCGCTCCAAGAGATCACTGAAGTCCACCAAGCCGTGCACCAACTGCTTGCCGACTCCTACCAGGCCCCGCTCTGGGCCGCTGCCTACT
>NZ_JBFUFO010000350.1:0-341 GCF_056403395.1 Variovorax sp. P2_H12
CGCTGGTACTGGTCGGCCGCGATCATCACGGCCTTGTAGCCGGCGATGTTGGCCTGCGAGGAGAGCACGTCCATGCTCTGCGCGCGCGTGGTGCGCGGCGCGGCCTCCAGCGCGAAGGCCGTGAGGCCCGCCGCGGCCAGCCGCTGCAGGCCCGCCCCGTCGAASGGGTTGAGCATGCCGATGACCACCGTGCCCGGCTTCATCAGCGCGCTCTCGCGCTCGTCCGGCGTGCGCACCTTCAGCACGATCTCGGCGCCGAACGCCCCCGCCGCATCCGTGATCTCGGCCCCCGCGGCCTGGTACGCCGCATCGGTCACGCTCGCAGCCACGCCCGCGCCCGC
>NZ_JBFUFO010000351.1:0-317 GCF_056403395.1 Variovorax sp. P2_H12
GCCGAGGGGCGTCCAGTAGCCCGTCCAGCCGATGCTCGACGAATCGGGCGCGCCACTTCGAAACCGTCTGCTGCGTCACGCGCTGGCGGCTCGCAACCACCTTGTTGTCCACGCCTTCGGCGCAGGCCAGAACGACGCGAGCGCGCAACGCCAAAGCCTGTGCGGTCTTGCGCCGCAGCGTCAGCGCTGTGAGTTGCTCGCGTTCGGTTTCGCTCAGCACCAGTTCTGTCTTAGGTCTTCCTCGCATGGCCGCCTCGTCGTGTGCATACGGTACACGATCGATTCGGCGCTCCTTGATTAGTTCAATGAACTTCTAA